>NZ_AHHC01000083.1:0-351927 GCF_000242655.1 Pseudomonas sp. PAMC 25886 | reverse complement strand
AAGCCGATTTAGCGGTGTTGTTGCTCGGCGTGTTCCCCAGCGCCATGGCTTACCTGGCGTGGGCCTATGTGTTGCGGCATGTCGAGGTCAGCCGCGCTTCGGTGGCGTTGTACCTGGTGCCACCCGTGGCGATGGTGATGGCCGCCACGTTGCTGGGCGAGCAGGTTTCGCTGCGCGTGGTGCTGGGTGGCCTGATCGTGCTGGCCAGTGTCGGCGCCATCAGCCTGGAAGGGCGCTGGCGCCGCAAGCCGCTACGGGTTCACGGTGAACACCCGCAGACGGTGACCGTCGGGATCCTGGGCGACAAAGGTGTAGCCGAAGTCCGCCTCGACCGGTGACTGGATGATGCTCAGCCCCAGGTCCGCCCAGCGCGCGTGCAGTTCATCGACCGTTGCCACATCCACCACGCAGAATCCCACCTCGCCACCGCCGACCGTGGCCTGGGCTGCGGGCTCGACGGTGTGGCGCGACCACAGGCCGAGCTTTACGCCGTTGTCGAGGATGAACAGGGCAAAGGTCGGCCCCAGTTCCACGGGCGGCTTGTCCAGCAGGCGGCTATAGAGGTTGGCACTGGTGGCCGGGCTGTCGACGTACAACAAAAAGTAATGGGCAATGCTATTCATGATGACTCCCTGGTATGGCGCAGCAATGGCGCGGCTCAGTCCCTAGTCTAAGGGGCTGTCCTGTCAGTTCATGTCAGGAGTCATCCAGCAAAGAGCAGACAGTCTCGCTGTCTGCTCTTTTTATTGCGTGCACTTGTGTTACGAGCTCTAAGGCTTGGACAAGGCCTGGTCTACCGCTGCGATCAGCTTTCCCAGATCCTTCGGGGTGGCTTTATGAATGACACCGAACAGATAAGCGCGCTGTTCCTCCTCGTCGACCAGGTCTGCGAAAAAGACTTTCAGCTTCACTCCCAGCGCCTCTGCGAACAAGAACAGAGCCTCGACGCTGGGTGTATAGGTGCCGGTTTCGAAGCGGCTGATGGTTTTAGGGTCAAAACCGGTTTTTTCACCTAGTTCAGCCTGAGTAAGCCCTGCGACCTTGCGGTAACGTCTGATGGCCGGACCCAAACTTGAAATGTGCATCGCTCAATTCCCATTTAGAATCAAGAACTTAACGATAAATCTTAAAATTAGACAACCGCACGTACCATCACCTTTTCTTGCAAAATGTGATGTAATTCGTAGAATCGGCATCTAGGACAAGTATTTGGTGGTCTCGTTTCAGAAGGCAGGTTTATGAAACAGGAAATCATTGCTTTCTCCTTACTCTCATAAATGTGCCCCTAAAACGGACGCTTGGCAGGGACCGAAATGTCGCTCGTCAGTGCCACGCATCATTGCGCCTCACGTGCCGGATACCCGAATTAAAGCCTAGTTGATCATCACTGAATGGATGGTGAATTGCTGTGCAAAATCGTGGGTTTGCGTACCTTTGCGGCCAACCAGCCGATCGACGGCGCAGCCCGACTGGAAATACGAATCCACCTGTCCTGCCTACCCGGTGGTCCAGAGAGCGATCGAATGCTGTCCATGGAGCTTTAACGTGCGTCTCAATTTGCCGGTCACTGCTGTTGAACAGACTTTTGGGGAGCAGCAACGGCTAATTTCCGCGACTGACGTCAACAGCCACATTACCTACTGCAACGCCGAGTTTGCCGCCATGAGCGGCTTTACCCAGGCCGAGCTGATCGGCAGCACCCACAACCTGGTGCGCCACCCCGACATGCCGCCCGCCGTGTTCCAGCTGATGTGGAGCTACCTCAAGGCCGGGCAGAGCTGGATGGGCGTGGTGAAGAACCGCTGCAAGAACGGCAACTATTATTGGGTCAGCGCCTATGTGACGCCGATTCTCGAAGACGGGCGCCTGACCGGCTACGAGTCGGTGCGGGTCAAGCCCACCCGCGAACAGGTGCGGCGCGCAGAGGCGCTGTACGCACGTTTGCAGGCCGGTGGTGCGGCGGTCTCGCCCACCCGGCGCCTGGCATCGGTGGCCCGGGCCATGGCCTTGCCATTGGTGGCCGCCGTGGCCAGCCTCGCCGCCTTCCAATGGGCTCCAGGTGTGTGGGCCCAGGCGTTGACTGCCGGTTTGTTTCTCGGCGTAGGCATCTGGGGGCATCAACGACTGGGACTGCAGCTCAAGCGGATTGTGCAGAACACGCCCAATACCTTTTCCGACCCCATCAGCGCCATGACCTACAGCGACGCCCTGGGCCCGACCGCGCAGCTGGAGATGATCCTGATCAGCGAAGAGGCGCGGCTGAAAACCGCGCTTACCCGACTCAGCGACCTGGCCAACCAGATGGCCGAAGCCGCCGCCCACTCCAGTGTGCTGTCGAGCACCACCGAATCGGCGCTGCTGGAACAACGCGCCGAAACCGACATGACCGCCGCCGCCATGACCGAGATGGCCGCGTCCATCGCCGAAGTGGCGGTGCACGTGCAACAAACCGCCAGCGAAGCCCACACCGCCAACACCCTCGCCGAACAGGGCAGCCAGGTGGCCGGTACTTCCCGCGAGGCGATCCAGCTGCTGGCCGGCACCGTCACCCAGATCAACCAGGCGGTGGGCAACCTGGCCGGGCAGACCCAGCAGATCCAGGTGGCTGCGAGCATGATCCAGGCGATCGCCGACCAGACCAACTTGCTGGCGCTCAACGCGGCCATTGAAGCGGCCCGCGCCGGTGAGCAAGGCCGCGGCTTTGCGGTGGTGGCCGATGAGGTGCGTGCACTGGCGGGCAAGACGCGGGAGTCGACCCAGCAGATCCAGGGCATCATCCAGAACCTGCGGGCCGGTGCCGATGAGGCGGTCGAGATTGCAAGCCTGGGCATTCACGAAGCCGAGCAGGGCGTGCAGCACGTGCTTGAGGCGCAACAGGCGCTGCAAGGCATTCGCCACGCGGTGGAACGTATTACCGACATGAGTCAGCAAATGGCTGCTGCCTCACAGGAACAATCCCACGTCGCCGAGGAAGTGTCACACCAGATCAATAACGTCGCCGCCACGGTGCAAAAGACAGCGGGCAATGCCAACGCTGCAGTCACCCGTGGCCGGGAACTCGAAAGCATCTCTTCCGGGTTGCGCGCCCTGGTCGAGCGGTTCAACCGCTAGCCACAGTGAGCCTGACTCATGGACGAGAAATACCGCAGGGCCGTGGATGCAGCCGCCATTTTCTCCGAGACTGACCTGGCGGGCTGCATCACTTACGTCAATGACCAGTTCTGCGGCATGTCCGGTTACGGGCGTGACGAGTTGCTGGGGCAAAACCACCGGATCCTCAGTTCCGGGCTGCACCCTGCGGCGTTTTTCCAGGGCATGTGGCAGGCCATCAGCGAAGGCCGGGTGTGGCGTGGGGAAATCTGCAACCGGGCCAAGGATGGGACATTGTATTGGGTCGACAGCACCATGGTGCCGCTGCTCGATGAGCAGACCGGCCGCGTGCAGAAGTACGTGTCGATCCGCTTTGATGTCAGCGAAAAGCGTCAACTGCTGCACACCCTGCAATGGCGGGTCGGCCACGACGTGCTGACCGGCTTGCCGAACCGTGCCTACCTGTCCGAGTTGCTTAACCAGTCCCTGGAATTCTCCCGTAACGAAGACATCCCGCTGGCGCTGTGCATGCTCGACCTGGACGGCTTCAAGGCGGTCAACGACGGGTATGGGCATGCCTGTGGCGATTTGCTGTTGGTGGAGGTGGCTACGCGGCTGCGGGAGATTATTCGCGGCGAGGACGTGGTCGCGCGGCTCGCCGGTGATGAGTTTGTGCTGATCCTGCGTTACGTGCGTGATATCGATGAGCTCAACGGTGCCTTGCTGCGCATCCTCAAGGCGATTTCCGAGCCGTACTCGATCCAGGGTGCCGAGCTGAACGTGTTCGCCAGCATCGGCGTCACGCTGTTTCCCCTGGATGACGAAGACGCCGACACCTTGCTGCGTCACGCCGACCAGGCGATGTACGTGGCCAAGCAGAGCGGGCGCAACCGTTACCAGTTGTTTGATGTGTCCCTGGAGCAAGAGGTCAAAGCCAGCCACCAGACGGTGGAGCAGATTCGCCAGGCCCTGGCGGCGGGGCAGTTGTGCCTGCACTACCAGCCCAAGGTCAACTTGCGCTGCGGCACGGTGGTGGGGTTTGAAGCGCTATTGCGCTGGCAGCACCCCGAGCGTGGCCTGGTGACGCCGGGGGACTTCCTGCCGCTGATCGAGCAGACCGACCTGATTGTCGACATCGGCGAATGGGTGATTGACCAGGTGTTGGGGCAGATGCACCAGTGGCAGGTACATGGGCACTGGTGGTCGGTGAGCGTGAATATCGCGGCGCGGCATTTCCAGCGCGAGGATTTTGTCGAGCGGCTGCAAGACTTGCTGGCGCACTATCCGCAGGTGGAGCCGCACCGGCTGGACCTGGAGATCGCCGAGTCGGTGGCCATCGACAATATCCAGCGCGTCACCCAGCACCTGGAAGCCTGCCAGGCCCTGGGTGTGCAGTTTTCCCTGGATGATTTTGGCACCGGCTATTCGTCCCTCAGCTACCTCAAGCGGCTGCCGACCCAGACCATCAAGATCGACAAGTCGTTCGTGCGCGACATCCTGCACGACAAGGACGACCTGGCGCTGACCAAGGCCGTGATCGGCCTCGCCCGGGCGTTTGGCCGCGAAGTGATCGCCGAGGGCCTGGAGACCCTGGAGCACGGGCAGCTATTGATGCGCATGGGTTGCGAAGTGGCCCAGGGCTATTTCATCGCCCGTCCGATGCCGGCGGTGGAGGTGCCGGGTTGGGTTGAAGGGTTTGCGCCGCCGCTGCAGTGGCAAAAGCTCGAGTGATGTTTACTGTGGCGAGGGAGCTTGCAGTGGCGAGGGAGCTTGCTCCCGCTGGGCTGCGTAGCGGCCCCAAGATCTTTGGGCGCGCTGCGCACTCCAGCGGGAGCAAGCTCCCTCGCCACAGAGTAAATCAGATGACCTTAAGGGGCGGGGGCGCTGTTCCCGGTGTACAGCTGGATGATTTCATCGATCTCGCCGGACATTTTCATCCGCAGCAACGTGCGCAGGATCTGTTGCCCGGGCACCTGCGGGTCGTTGCGCACGTAACAGCCCAGGCTTTGTTCTTCGATCACGGCCACTGTGTGCAGGCGCTGTGTGGGCGGTAATTGCTGGTTAAAGCGGTCGAGGATCCATTCATTGCTCACCGCATAGTTGAAACGCCCGGCCGCGAGCTTCTGCAACACCTGCTCCTCACTGCGGCTGTCCTCGCGGCTGAGCTGGCCCCTGGCGAAGCGTGGTTCCAGGGTCGGGTAGCTATAGCCGAGCACCGTGCCGATGTGTTGCGACGCCAGACTGTCCAGGCGCACTGACAGCGGTGGCACCTGCGCGGCGACCAACACATTGCGTTGCACCATCAGCGGGAGGCTCCAGGTGTAGTCGCCCGACAGGTTGTTCAGCCACGCCGGCGTCACGTAGCAGCGCACATCAACGTCCCCGCGCTCCATGGCGGTGTCGATGCGCGCACGGGGCAGCACCACGAATTTCGCGGGGCGCCCGACCTGGGTGGCCAGGCTCAACATCACGTCATACAAAATGCCCTGGGTCGGCTGGCCCTGGTCGAGTTGCACCATGGGCATGGTCCAGCTGTCGGAAATGGAGAAACGCAGAGGTGCGGGGGCCGCCAGGCTGACCGTTGCAATCATCCACAAGGCGCCCAGGACTGCGCGCATAAACTCTCCGGCTTCAGCCATTTGAAGGCTTGGTTAGACCAGCTTAGTCAGATTAGACGAGCGTGCCGGATGCAATTTCCCCCTTGCTCCGCTAGCATTACCCGCTTCCGCTTCCCAGTTGCGACGGTTTTCGATGAGTTATCAGGTTCTTGCACGTAAATGGCGTCCGCGCTCGTTCCGCGAAATGGTCGGCCAGACCCATGTGCTCAAGGCTCTGATCAATGCCTTGGACAGCCAGCGGCTGCACCACGCCTACCTGTTCACCGGTACCCGCGGTGTGGGCAAGACCACCATTGCCCGTATCATCGCCAAGTGCCTGAACTGTGAAACCGGCATCACCTCGACGCCCTGCGGTACCTGCTCGGTGTGCCGGGAAATCGACGAAGGGCGCTTTGTCGACCTGATCGAGATCGACGCCGCCAGCCGCACCAAGGTCGAAGACACCCGCGAGCTGCTCGACAACGTGCAGTACGCGCCGAGCCGCGGCCGCTTCAAGGTCTACCTGATCGACGAAGTGCACATGCTCTCCAGCCACTCGTTCAACGCGCTGTTGAAAACCCTGGAAGAGCCGCCGCCCTACGTCAAATTCATCCTGGCCACCACCGACCCGCAGAAACTTCCTGCAACGATTTTGTCGCGGTGCCTGCAGTTCTCCCTGAAAAACATGACCCCGGAGCGGGTGGTCGAGCATTTGACCCACGTGCTGGGCGTCGAGAACGTGCCGTTCGAAGACGACGCCTTGTGGCTGTTGGGGCGTGCCGCCGACGGCTCGATGCGCGACGCCATGAGCCTCACCGACCAGGCCATCGCCTTTGGTGAAGGCAAAGTCATGGCGGCCGATGTGCGGGCGATGCTTGGCACCCTGGACCACGGCCAGGTGTTCGACGTGCTGCACGCGCTGATCGAGGGCGACGCCAAGGCGTTGCTTGAAGCCGTGCGCCATCTGTCCGAGCAAGGCCCGGACTGGAATGGCGTGCTCTCGGAAATTCTCAACGTGCTGCACCGAGTCGCTATCGCCCAGGCCTTGCCTGAAGGTGTCGACAACGGCCATGGCGACCGCGACCGCGTGCTGGCCCTGGCCCAGGCGCTGCCGGCCGAAGATGTGCAGTTCTACTACCAGATGGGCCTGATTGGCCGACGTGACTTGCCATTGGCACCCGACCCGCGCGGCGGCTTCGAAATGGTCCTGCTGCGGATGCTGGCCTTCAGGCCCGCCGACACGGCGGATGCGCCGAGACAGCCGCTAAAGCCAGTGGGGATCAGCCAGGCCACAGTTGATTCCGCCAAACCAGTGGCTGGCCCGGCTGTTGTCGCGCCAGTGGTTTCGCCGCCTGCGCCGCCTGCGCCGGCCCCGGTGGTTGCCGAGCCCGTAGCGACTGTGGTCGTGCCTGAACCGGTGGTTGAGCCGGCCCCTGTGCCTGAAGTCGACCTGCCGTGGAACGACCCGGTAGAAGCCGAAGTCGAGCTGCAGCCTGCCGTCGAGCCGGTACTGGAAACCGCCGCCGAGCAACCCGAACTGACACCGATGCCGTCGCCAACCCCGGACAGCGTGGTGCCGGACGCTCCCGAGTGGGTGTCGGCCCCGGTGCCGGAGCCGACCGTCGCTCAAGTGGACGCCGCTACCCCGGGCACCGACCTCGACGACGAGCCGCCGCTCGACGAAGACTACATTGAGCCGGACATGGACTCGGCCTACAGCTACCTGGACGACCTGGCCAGCGAACATACCGCCGAGCCCGCCCCGGAGCCCGAACCCGAACCGGCAGCGATGCCGGCCACCGGCCTGGCGTTGCAATGGCTGGAGTTGTTCCCGAAACTGCCGATTTCCGGCATGACCGGCAGCATCGCCGCCAACTGCACGCTGATTGCCGTGGATGGCGACCATTGGTTGCTGCACCTGGACCCGGCCCACAGCGCCTTGTTCAACGCGACTCAGCAGCGTCGGCTCAACGATGCCCTGAACCAGTTCCACGGACGCACGCTGACCATCAGCATCGAGCTGATCAAGCCCGAGCAGGAAACCCCGGCCCAGGCCGCTTCCCGTCGCCGGGTCAACCGCCAGCGCGAGGCTGAAGAGTCGATCCACGGTGATCCGCTCATCCAGCAGATGATGGAGCAGTTTGGCGCGGTGGTGCGTCACGATACTATTGAACCTGTAGAAGCCCCGGTTCCCCAAGCGTCGTAAGCCGGGGCCAATAATTGATCCACGTACTTTTGAGGTGATTCCCATGATGAAAGGTGGCATGGCCGGCCTGATGAAGCAGGCGCAGCAGATGCAGGAAAAGATGGCCAAGATGCAGGAAGAACTGGCCAACGCCGAAGTCACCGGTAAAGCCGGTGGCGATATGGTCAGCGTCGTGATGACCGGTCGTCACGACATCAAGCGCGTGAGCATCGACCCAAGCGTATTGCCGGGTGTTGGCGAAGATGACCTGGAAATGCTTGAGGCGCTGTTCGCCGCGGCCGTCAACGACGCCGTGCGCAAGATCGAAGCCAACAGCCAGGACAAAATGTCCGGCGTGACCGCTGGCATGCAACTGCCACCGGGGATGAAGCTGCCGTTCTGACCGGCAAGCCCGCGACTGAAAATGCCAGGCCCCGTGCCTGGCATTTTTTTTGGGGGTAAGCTGATCGAACGCGTAACCCTTGAATGCTGTCTGCACCCTATACCGTTGAATTCAATCACCGATAGAAGGAGCCTCGCTGATGACCGAAGCATTGACCCTCAACCAGCGCATCGTGCTGGTCTCACGCCCTCACGGCGCACCGGTGCCGGAAAACTTTCGCCTGGAACGCGTCGCGCTGCCGGAGCTGGCCGAGGGCCAGGTCCTGCTGAAAACCCTTTACCTGTCTCTGGACCCGTACATGCGCGGGCGCATGAGTGATGCACCGTCCTACGCCGCACCCGTAGAAATCGACGAGGTGATGACCGGTGGTGCTGTCAGCCGTATCGAGCAATCCCGCAATCCCAAGTTTGAAGTGGGTGACCTGGTGGTCGGCTCCACCGGCTGGCAGAGCCACAGCATCTCCGATGGCCGCAACCTGATTCCGGTGCCCAAGGGCCTGGCCAGTCCGTCCATGGCCTTGGGTGTGCTGGGGATGCCCGGCATGACCGCCTACATGGGTCTCACGGACATCGGCCAACCCAAGTCCGGGGAAACCCTGGTGGTGGCGGCGGCTTCCGGTGCGGTGGGCTCGGTGGTCGGCCAGGTGGCGAAGATCAAGGGCCTGCGGGTGGTCGGCGTGGCCGGTGGCGCCGACAAGTGCCGTTATGTGGTGGATGAGCTGGGCTTTGATGCGTGCATCGATCACAAGGGCGACAACTTTGCCGAGGAGCTGGCCCAGGCTTGTCCCAAAGGCATCGACATCTACTTTGAAAATGTCGGCGGCAAGGTGTTCGACGCGGTGGTGCCGCTGCTGAATGCCAAGGCGCGCATTCCGTTGTGCGGCCTGATCGCCGGCTACAACGCCCATGAAGCCCCCAGCGGCCCTGACCGGCTGCCTGCGCTGCAGCGCACGTTGCTGACCAAGCGTGTGCGGATCCAGGGCTTTATCGTGTTTGATGACTACGGCGATCGCCAGCCGGAGTTCCTCAGTGCCATGGCGCCGTGGGTGCGGGACGGCAAGATCAAGTTCCGCGAGGACGTGGTGGAAGGTCTGGAGCAGGCGCCTGAAGCCTTTATCGGCTTGCTGGAGGGACGTAACTTCGGCAAGTTGGTGGTGCGCGTCGCACAAGATTGAGCATTTGACGCTAATCCGGGGCGCGGGTATAAACCGCGTCTCGTTGTTTTGTCGGACCTTTCCCCATGAGCTTCAGCCCCCTGATTCGTCAACTGATCGACGCCCTGCGTACTTTGCCGGGCGTGGGCCAGAAAACCGCCCAGCGCATGGCGCTGCAACTGCTGGAGCGTGATCGCAGCGGCGGCTCCCGACTGGCCCAGGCCTTGAGCCAGGCCATGGAAGGTGTAGGCCACTGCCGCCAGTGCCGCACCCTGACCGAGGAAGAACTCTGCCCGCAATGCGCCGACCCGCGCCGCGACGACACGCTGCTGTGCGTGGTCGAAGGGCCGATGGACGTATATGCGGTGGAGCAGACCGGTTACCGCGGGCGTTACTTTGTGCTCAAGGGCCATCTGTCGCCACTGGACGGGCTGGGGCCGGAGGCCATCGGTATTCCGCAACTGGTAACGCGGATCGAGGAGCAGGGCACCTTTGTCGAGGTGATCCTGGCCACCAACCCAACGGTGGAAGGCGAAGCGACAGCCCATTACATCGCGCAGTTGCTGACCAACAAAGGCCTGATCACTTCGCGTATCGCCCACGGCGTACCGCTGGGTGGCGAGTTGGAACTGGTGGATGGCGGGACCTTGGCGCATTCGTTTGCCGGGCGTAAGCCGATCGCCCTCTAACAACCACCGCAGGACAAAAATGTGGGAGCGGGCTTGCTCGCGAAAGCGGTGTATCAGTCAACAGATGTATCGACTGAACTAGCGCATTCGCGAGTAAGCCCGCTCCCACATTTGTTTTGTGGTGTTCAGGAGTCTTTCTTCTTGCTTGATAACCAAGCAAGCGCTTGGTAAGTTCGCTCCACCTTCCCGTGGAGCTTGCCGATGTCTGCCTATCAGGAATACTTCGACCCCAGCCACCAATTGATCCGTGACAGCGTGCGACGTTTCGTCGAGCGCGAGATGTTGCCGGGTATCGAGCAGTGGGAAGAAGCCGAGAGCTTCCCCCGGGAGCTGTACCTCAAGGCTGGCGCGGCGGGGATCCTCGGCATCGGTTACCCCGAAGCCCTGGGCGGCAGCCACGAAGGTGACCTGTTCGCCAAGGTCGCGGCCAGCGAAGAGCTGATGCGCTGTGGCTCCGGCGGCGTGGTAGCGGGGTTGGGCTCGCTGGATATCGGCTTGCCACCCATCGTCAAATGGGCCCGGCCTGAAGTACGTGATCGTGTCGCACCGCAGGTCTTGTGCGGCGAGAAGATCTGCGCCCTGGCCGTCACCGAGCCCGGCGGCGGCTCCGATGTCGCCAACCTGCAAACCCGCGCTGTGCGCGACGGCGACCATTACCGGGTCAGCGGCAGCAAAACCTTTATCACCAGCGGCCAGCGCGCCGACTTCTACACCGTGGCAGTGCGCACCGGTGGGCCGGGGTTTGCCGGTATCAGCCTGTTGTTGATCGAAAAGGACACCCCCGGATTCACCACCGGTACACCGCTGAAGAAAATGGGCTGGTGGGCGTCGGACACTGCCGAATTGTTCTTCGATGATTGCCGCGTACCCGTAGGCAATCTGATCGGCGCCGAAAACATGGGTTTCGCCTGCATCATGGGTAACTTCCAAAGCGAACGGCTGGCCCTGGCCTTGATGGCCAACATGACGGCGCAGATGGCCCTGGAGGAAAGCCTGGAGTGGGCAGCCCAGCGTGAAGCGTTCGGTAAACCCATTGGCAAGTTCCAGGTGCTCAAGCATCGCCTGGCGGAAATGGCCACGGCGGTCGAAGTCTCCCGGGAATTCACCTACCGCCAGGCCGCCAAGATGGCCGCAGGCAAGAGTGTGATCAAGGAGATTTCCATGGCCAAGAACCTCGCCACCGATACCGCCGACCGCGTGACCTTCGACGCGGTGCAGATCCTCGGCGGCCAGGGTTACATGCGCGGCAACCTGGTGGAGCGGCTGTATCGCGACAACCGCATCCTGTCCATCGGTGGCGGGACTCGGGAAGTGATGAACGAAATCATCAGCAAGCAGATGGGCTTGTAACCCGGATCAACGGTCCGTCAGCGCAAACTGCGTCAGGCAGAACGTAGGAATGCCCATGTCTTCCAGACGCTGGGACCCACCGAGCTCCGGCAGGTCAATGATCGCTGCCGCTTCGAAAATCCGTGCGCCCATGCGCCGTGCCAGGTTGGCCGCTGCGATCAGCGTGCCGCCAGTGGCAATCAGGTCATCGAACATCAGCACCGAATCACCTTCGCACAGGCTGTCGGCGTGCACTTCCAGGAAGGCTTCGCCGTACTCGGTCTGATAACCCTCGGCCAGCACGTCAGCCGGCAGTTTGCCTTGCTTGCGGAACAGGATCAGCGGTTTGTTCAACTGGTAGGCAATGATCGAACCGATCAAAAAGCCCCGGGCGTCCATCGCGCCAATGTGCGTGAACTCGGCCTCGACGTAGCGATGAACGAAGGTATCGGCCACCAGGCGCAAGGCCTTGGGCGACTGGAACAGCGGCGTGATGTCGCGAAAGATCACCCCAGGCTTGGGGAAGTCGATGACTGGGCGAATCAGGGATTTGATGTCGAACGAATCGAAGACCATCGTCGAGGAGTCCTGGGGCGGAAAACGGACTCGAAGTATACCTGCGACCCAGCCGATTGGCGCGGCCGCAGGTGTCTGGGTCAACCGTCGAGCGAACCGCCAGCCAAAGCGCAGAGCTGGATCGGGTCAAGGATGTGCACTTCCTTGCCCTCGGCTGCAATCAACTCGTTCTGCTGGAAGCGGGTGAATACGCGGGACACGGTTTCCACCGCGAGGCCCAGGTAATTGCCGATTTCGTTGCGCGACATGCTCAGGCGAAACTGGTTGGCCGAGAAACCCCGGGCACGGAAGCGCGCGGAGAGGTTGACCAGGAACGTGGCGATCCGCTCGTCGGCGGTTTTCTTCGACAACAGCAGCATCATCTGCTGGTCGTCGCGGATTTCCCGGCTCATCACGCGCATCAACTGACGGCGCAGTTGTGGCAACTGCAGGGCCAGTTCATCCAGGCGCTCGAACGGGATTTCACACACCGAGGTGGTTTCCAGGGCCTGGGCCGACACCGGGTGAATCTCGGTGTCCATGCCCGACAGCCCGACCAGCTCGCTGGGCAGGTGGAAACCGGTGATCTGCTCTTCGCCGCCATCGCTCAGGCTGAAGGTTTTCAACGCACCCGAACGTACTGCATAAACGGAATCAAACTTGTCGCCCTGGCGAAACAGGAACTCGCCTTTCTTCAGTGGGCGACCGCGTTTAACGATCTCGTCCAGCGCTTCCATGTCTTCCAAATTCAACGAAAGTGGCAGGCAGAGGGGGGCCAGGCTGCAATCCTTGCAATGAGCCTGGCTATGAGCGCGCAGTTTAACTGGCTCGGACATTTCTTAAATCCTTGTGGGAAAACACACATAAGACGTAAGGGTAACGCACTGGGGGGCGATCAGGCCAGCGTGTACAAAAAAGCAGCAGCGGTATAAAGAAAGTTGTATCGATGTCGATACAAGGGTGTCACTCCAAGAGCCGGAGGCTCAGATCATGCTTTCCATTAGCGCAACCAACCCTGCCATTGTTTCTTCGCTAACCGTGCCTGATGCGAAAAAAGATACCGCTGCAGACGATAAAGACAAATCGTCTTCTACCGATCGAGCCACTGACACCAAGCCCCAAGGTCTAGTCGTGGATATCTCGGGGGCCGGGCTGAAAGCCTCCAAGGCCAGCACTAACTCGAACAAGGACATTGACGACAGCAACCTGAAAGACAACATCAAGCAGCTGTTGAAAATGATTCGCGAGATGAGAAAGCAGCTCGCCGAGAAGATGGCTCAGCTTTCTGCTGCCATGTCCGACGCCTCCAAGACCCCGCAGGCAAGGCAGGCCAGAGTGGCTGCCTTGCAGAGTGATATCGCGTCATTGCAGGCCGGCTTGATGACGGCCCAGTCACAGTTGACGAAGGCCTTGAAAGACGAGTCTCCTGAGTCGCAGCTGGAAGCAATGGCCCTGCTGGCGAAGTAGGACAGGTTCAGATCACCCGCGAAAATCGTTGCCGGTTCTGATGCTCCAGATAGGCATCGAACACCATGCACACCGAGCGCACCAGCAGGCGTCCCGCCGGTAATACGCGGATGCCCTGTGGGTCGACTTCGATCAGCCCGTCCTCGGTCATCGCTTCCAGTTGCGGCCAGAGTTCGTCGAAATAGCCGCGAAAATCGATGTTGAAGGCCTGTTCGATCTTCTCGAAATTCAGGCTGAAATTGCAGATCAACTGCTGAATCACTTCCCGTCGCAACCGGTCATCCGTGGTGCACAACAACCCACGGCTGGTGGCCAGTTGCGCGCCGGCGAGGGCGTTCTGGTAGTGATTCAGGTCGCTGCTGTTCTGGCAGTACAGGTCGCCGATCTGGCTGATCGCCGATACCCCGAGCCCGATCAAGTCGCAATGCCCGTGGGTGGTGTAGCCCTGGAAGTTGCGTTGCAGGGTGCCTTCTTCCTGGGCGATGGCCAGTTCGTCGTCCGGCAGGGCGAAGTGGTCCATGCCGATGTAGCGGTAGCCGGCCTGGGTCAACTGCTCGATGGTGGTTTGCAGCATCAGCAGCTTTTCGGCCGGGGAGGGCAGGTCGTCGGTGTTGATCCGCCGCTGGGGCATGAAACGCTCCGGCAGGTGCGCATAGTTGAACACCGAGAGCCGGTCGGGTTGCAGGCTGATGACTTCCTGCACCGTGCGGGCGAAATTCAACGGTGTCTGCCTGGGCAGGCCGTAGATCAGGTCGATGTTGATCGAACGAAACTGCAGGGTGCGCGCGGCGTCGATCACCGCCCGGGTTTCTTCCAGGCTTTGCAGGCGGTTCACGGCCCGCTGCACTTCGGGGTCCAGGTCCTGCACACCGATGCTGACGCGGTTGAAACCCAGCTCGCGCAGCAGGCCCATGGTTGCCCAGTCGGCTTCCCGCGGGTCGATTTCAATCCCGTAGTCGCCGGAATCATCGTCCAGCAGGTTGAAGTGCTGGCGCAGCCGGCCCATGACCTGGCGCAGTTCGTCGTGGCTGAGAAAGGTCGGGGTGCCGCCGCCAAAATGCAGTTGCTCCACCGGCTGTTTCGGGTCGAGGTGACAGGCCACCAGCTGGATTTCCTGCTCCAGGCGCTGCAGGTAGGCCTGGGCCCGCCCGCGGTCCTTGGTGATGACCTTGTTGCAGGCGCAGTAGTAGCAAATATTCGCGCAGAACGGCACATGCACATACAGCGACAAGGGCCGTGCGGCCTTGCGACTGTCGCGCAGGGCGTGGAGCAGGTCGAAAGTGCCGACCTGGCTGTCGAATTGTACGGCGGTGGGGTACGAGGTGTAGCGCGGCCCCGCCAGGTCGTAGCGGTGAATCAGATCAGTGTCCCAACGAATGGCGTCGAGCATGCGGGCGTTCCCCCGGATAGGCTAGTGGGCCGAGTCTAGGGGCTGGGTGCAGGGGCCATCTTGATTTGCATCAACGGGGAGCGGCGCTATGCCACATGGCCTTTTAATGGCCCATTAGCCAGTGCTGATGGGGGCCTGGCAGTGTCCACAGGCCAAACACAATCACCAGCAGGCCTCCGGTCATGCGCACGCTGCGTTTGCGCAACAGAGCGGTGACACGCTCGGCTGCGAGGCCGGTGGCCAGCAGCACCGGCCAGGTACCAAGGCCAAACGCGAGCATCAGCATTGCACTGTCCAGCGCATTGCCTTGGCTGGCCGCCCACAGCAGGGTGCTGTAGACCAGGCCGCACGGCAACCAGCCCCAGAGCGCGCCCAGCAGCAAGGCCCGGGGCAGGCTGGACACCGGCAACAAACGGTTGGCAACCGGCTGGATATGGCGCCACAGGCCGCGCCCGAGGCTTTCGATGCGGGTCAGGCCGCTCCACCAGCCGGCCAGGTACAAGCCCATGCAGATCAGCAGCAGGCCGGCGAGGATGCGCATGAACATCGCGGCCGGGCTGTTGGCCACCGCCCAGCCGGCCAGGCCGATCAACAGGCCGGCGGTGGCGTAGCTGAGGATGCGTCCCAGGTTGTAGGCCAGCAGCAGGCGAAAGCGCCGACTGCGTTGCTCCTTGGGTATTGCCAGGGTCAGCGCGCCCATCAGGCCGCCGCACATGCCCAGGCAATGGCCGCCGCCCAGCAGGCCGAGGATCACCGCCGAGACCAGCAGGGGCGCCAGTTCAAGCATGGGGAGGGTCTTTGGGCTTGGGCGGTTGCTCGGGGCCGTTGGCTTCATCGACGGCGGCCAGGTGATTCGGGTCCTGGTCGTCGAACAGCACGCTGTGGGCCGGGCCGTCCAAATCGTCGTACTGGCCGCTGTCCACCGCCCAGAAGAAGATGTAAATGGCGATGGCCACGATCAACAGTGCCGCCGGGATCATCACGTAAAGAGCTGGCATCTGCACTCCATGCCCGCGCGGCTCAAGCCGGCAGCGGACGGGTTACGGGGGCGGGGCTCGCGGCTGGCGTGCTCGGCATGCGAGTCAGGCGCAGGGCGTTGAGCACCACGGTCAACGAACTGAGGGACATGCCGATCGCCGCCCAGATCGGGGTGACCCAGCCGAGGGCGGCAAACGGCAACATCAGTCCATTGTACAGCCCGGCCCACAGCAGGTTTTCAATGATTACCCGACGGGTGCGCCGGGCCAGGGTAAAGGCTTGTACCAGGGCGTCGAGGCGGTTCGACAGCAGCACCGCGTCGGCGCTGGTCTTGGCCAGGTCGGTGGCCGAGCCCATGGCCACGCTGATATCGGCAGCGGCCAGCACCGGCACGTCGTTGACGCCATCGCCGAGCATCAGCACCTTGCGACCTTCCTTGTGCAGTTGTTGCAGCATGTGCAGCTTGTCGTCGGGGCGCAGGCCGCCGTGGGCTTCATCGATGCCCAGTTCCGCAGCGACACTGGCGACCATCGGCGAGCTGTCGCCCGACAGCAGCAACGTGCGCCAGCCCCGGGCTTTGCAGGCCGCGAGCAAGGCGGGCGCGTCACTGCGCAGGCGGTCGTCCAGGACAAACCAGGCCAGGGCACCTTGGGTGTCGCCCAGCAGCAGCCATTGGCCGGCGTCCTTTGGCGAGTCGGGGAGGGCACAACCACTCAGTTCACAGACAAAACCCGGCTGGCCAATGCGCAGCTGGCGTTCGCCGACGCGCCCTTCCAGGCCCAGGCCGGGTGTGCTGAGCACTTCATCTGCCGCCAAGGGGGCACGGCCGAATGCGCGGGCGATCGGGTGTTCGGAACGTTGTTCCAGCGCGGCGGCAAGGCTCAGGCATTCGTCGCTGCCCAGCACGCCCAGCGGACGAATCGCGCGCAAAGCCAGGCGGCCTTCAGTGAGGGTGCCGGTCTTGTCGAAGATCACCGTGTCGATCTGGTTCAGGCCTTCCAACACGTGGCCCCGGGTCAGCAGCAAGCCGAGTTTGTGCAGGGTGCCGGTGGCCGCCGTCAGGGCGGTGGGCGTGGCCAGGGACAGGGCGCAAGGGCAGGTTGCAACCAGCATCGCCAGGACAATCCAGAAGGCTCGCGATGAATCCAGCTCCCACCACGCCAGCCCGATGACTGCGGCCGCGATCAACGAGCACAGCAGGAACCATTGAGCGGCGCGGTCGGCGATTTCCGCCAGCCGGGGTTTTTCCACCTGGGCCCGTTCCAGCAGGCGCACGATGGCCGACAGGCGCGTGTCGTGGCCCAACGCGCGGACTTCGACGGTCAGCGCGCCTTCCACATTGAGCGTGCCGGCGGTGACTGCATCGCCGACCTGTCGTGGTTGCGGCAGGTACTCGCCGGTCAGCAGGGATTCGTCGATGCTCGACTGGCCGTCGAGGATGATGCCGTCTGCCGGCAGTACCGCGCCCGGGTGTACCAGAACCCGATCACCCATGGCGAGCTCGCTGAGCAGGATGCGTTCACTCTGGCCATCGGCACTCATGCGCAGGCACGAGGCCGGCAGCAGGTTAACCAACTGTGCGGTGGCCGCCGCCGTGCGTTCCCGGGCGCGGCGCTCCAGGTAACGCCCGGCGAGCAGGAACAGGGCAAACATGCCGACCGCATCGAAATACAGTTCTCCGGTGCCGGTGATGGCGGTCCAGATTCCGGCCAGGTAGGCACCACCAATGGCCAGGGACACCGAAACATCCATGGTCAGGTGGCGGGTACGCAGGTCGCGCATCGCGCCCTTGAAGAACGGCGCGCAGCTGTAGAACACGATCGGTGTGGTGAGAAACATCGCGACCCAGCGCAGGATCACGTGCAGCTCCGGGCTCAGGTCGATATTGAATTCCGGCCACGTGGCCATCGTCGCCATCATCGCCTGGAACCACAGCAGCCCGGCCACGCCCAATTGGCGCAAGGCCAGGCGGTTTTCGCTGGCCAGCTGTTCGGCGGCGCGGTCGGCTTGGTACGGGTGGGCGGCGTAGCCGATGTGGCGCAACTCGCCGAGCAGTTGGCTCAGCGGCAATTGCCCGTCGGCCCAGCGCACGTGCAGGCGATGGTTGGACAGGTTCAGTCGCGCCTCGGCCACGGCGGGCAGGCTGCGCAGGTGTTTTTCGATCAGCCAGCCACAGGCGGCGCAACTGATGCCTTCCATCAACAGGGTGGCTTCCGACAGATCGCCGTCGTGGCGTACGAAGGGTTTTTGCACATCCGCACGGTCATACAGCGCCAGCTCGTCCACCAGTTGCACCGGCAGCGCCTCGGGGTTGGCTGAGGCTTCGCTGCGGTGCTGGTAGTAGCTTTCCAGGCCACCGGCGACAATCGCCTCGGCCACCGCCTGGCAGCCCGGGCAGCACAGTTCGCGGGGCTCGCCGAGGATCACGGCAATGAACCGGCTGCCGAGGGGAACGGGCAGTGCGCAGTGGTAGCAAGGGGTTGGGGTGGTCATGGCTCAGTTCCGATGATCGTTCCCACGCTCTGCGTGGGAACGCCTCGCTGGACGCTCCGCGTCCGCTCTTGTGACGCGGAGCGTCACGGGCTGCATTCCCACGCAGAGCGTGGGAACGATCGAACAGGTACGGTGCTATTTTTTCAGGTCTTCAGCACCCTGCAGCGGCTCGTCGCCCAGCAGCAAGTCCTTGTCATGGCTGACCTGTTCTTCTTCAAACATGCGCCAGGTCCGGTCGCCTTCCACACCGAGCAATTCGACGAAGCGGCGGCCTTCGACCTTGTCGGTCACCTGGCCAATGTAACGGCCGGGTTCGCTGTCGCTGCGGGTCAGGATGATCTTGCGGTCCTTCTCCGGCTGGGTCGGTGAAATCAGGTTGAGTTCCAGGGTGCCGGGCCCGCTGTTACCGGTGAGGTGCAACTCGACTTCGCCGGTCAACTCGTCCAGGTGCACCTTGGCGCGCAGTTGCAGGGTCTGGGCCAGCAACTCGCGGTCCAGGGAGCGATTGATGCCTTTGCCGGCCTCGTAGTAGTTGTCGTTGACCAGGTTGTCGGGGTTGTTCACCGCGATGGTCACCATGGACAAGGTCAACGTTACCGAGCACGCCAGGATCCCAATGATGATCCAGGGCCAGAGGTGCTTGTACCAGGGGCTTGCGGCAGTAGCTGCGGGCATTGTCGTGCTCTCTATTAACGAACTTGTGGGCCGATGAATCGGCTCTTGGCTTCAATGTGAACGCTTTGGTCATCAGCGTCCCTGAGGATGAATTTCACCTCGTTGGTGCTCGACGGCAGTTGCTCGGGTGCGCTCGACAGCTCCACCGGCATGCTGAAGATTTCCCCGGCAGCCACCTTGATCTCGCGCCGGCCTTGCAGCTTGAGGTCTGGCAGGCCAGCGGCGTCGAGCACGTAGGTGTGGTCGCGCTGGTCCTTGTTCATGATCTTCAGGCTGTAGACGTTTTCGATCCGGCCTTCGGCGTTTTCGCGGTACAGCACGCGGTCCTTGCTGACATCGAAACCCACCAGCGAACGCATGAAAAACGCGGCCACCAACAGACTGATCATCGCCAGCAGTACCAGGGCGTAACCGATCAGGCGCGGGCGCAGCTTATGGGTTTTCTGCCCCGAGAGGTTGTGCTCGGTGGTGTAGCTGATCAGGCCGCGAGGATATTCCATCTTGTCCATGATGTTGTCGCAGGCGTCGATGCAGGCGGCGCAGCCGATGCATTCGATTTGCAGGCCGTCACGGATGTCGATACCGGTGGGGCATACCTGCACGCACATCGTGCAATCGATGCAATCCCCCAGGCCTTCGGCCTTGTAGTCGATGCCTTTTTTGCGCGGGCCACGGGTTTCGCCACGGCGCGGATCGTAGGAAACAATCAGGGTGTCCTTGTCGAACATCACGCTTTGGAAGCGCGCATACGGGCACATGTAGATACACACTTGCTCCCGCAGCCAGCCGGCGTTGCCGTAGGTGGCGAGGGTGAAGAAACCGACCCAGAAATACGACCAGCCATCGGCCTGGCCGGTGAAGAAATCGAATACCAGTTCACGGATCGGCGAGAAGTAGCCGACGAAGGTCATGCCGGTGACAAAACCGATGATCAGCCACAGGCTGTGCTTGCTGAACTTGCGCAGGAACTTATTGGCGTTCATCGGCGCCTTGTCCAGCTTGATGCGTTGGTTGCGGTCGCCTTCGGTGACCTTTTCGCACCACATGAAAATCCAGGTCCACACGCTTTGCGGGCAGGTGTAACCGCACCAGACACGGCCGGCGTATACCGTGATGAAGAACAGGCCAAACGCCGCCACGATCAGGATGCCCGACAGCAGGATGAAATCCTGGGGCCAGAAGGTCGCGCCAAAAATGAAGAACTTACGCTCCGGCAGGTTCCACCAGACGGCCTGATGGCCACCCCAATTCAGCCACACGGTACCGAAGTACAGGAGGAACAGACCGGCGCCACCGAGCATCCGCAAATTGCGAAACAAACCGGTGAAGGCGCGGGTGTAGATTTTCTCCCTGGATGCGTAGAGGTCGACGGTGTTGTTCGAATTTTTGGCAGGCGGGGTAACGTTCTGTACCGGTATTTGGTTGCTCATCATTGCATCCCACGGCGGTGGAGATTTGCCTCGGCCAGTACGTGCCAACCGGGGTCAAAATAGGGGTGTTGCAGTGGCGTAATGATACGCCCCTGATCCCCTTCAACGGGTGCGACCTTTGGTCGCGTTGGGGGAAATCATTTGATGGTGTACGTGATCTGGATCAATTGACTTGTGAAGTATGGACGGTTTTTGCAGCCTTACCGGTCATTCGTCCCATGGATTGATCAACGCGACACCGCTGGATTGAAAGTCACTGATGTTGCGGGTAACCACTGTCAGCCCATGAACCAGCGCGGTCGCAGCGATCAGCGAGTCACATTCGTTTGCTTGGTCTGGCACATGCAAGCTGGCACAGCGCAGGGCAACTGCTGCATCAATTGGCAGGATCCGGGCATCAAACGCCGGCATTACCTGGCGCTTGAGCCATGTGCGCAAAACCTTCCCCTGAGCGGGATCACGCCGCTCCATTCGCAGGACCCCTGTTTCCAGTTCCTTCAAGGTAATGGCTGAAATATACATCCGTGGTGCGATGACACTTTTTGCCCAGGCGACCACGTTTGCATCGGCCTGGGGTTTGCGCAGTTCAGAAATGACATTGGTGTCGAGTAGATACATCAAGAGAAGTCCACGGGGCGATGAATGATCACGGCGCGTTCGGTTTCGAACTCGATATCGGCCGCTTCTGGCATCACCAACAGGTCAACGATGTCGGCATTGAGGCCTGTCAGTTTTTGGTAGTCCTCAATGCTTAGCAGTACATGGGCAGGCTTGCCCCGATCAGTGATAAAAACCGGGCCCTGGCGGGCGGCTTTTTTGGCACCGCTTGTGTCTTGATTGAATTCACGGCTGGAGATGGTGGTGATGGTCATGGGGGCTAGCCTCCTCATGGGGTGCGAATGTAGATACATTACTACTGAGGTTTTTCTTGATCAACCTCAAATGTAGATACGTTGCTAGGTAGCGCCGGATTTTTTGGATTGAAATCAAAAACGGCCCCGCCAATCTTCACTGGCGGGGCCGTTTTTTATTGCCTTTCTGCCTTACTCGGCCTCAGCCGCCTTATCCCCATGGGACAGGCTGTAAACATACGCCGCCAGCAAGTGCACCTTGTCATTACCCTGCAACTGCTCCTGCGCAGGCATCTGGCCCTGACGGCCATAACGGATGGTCTGCTGCAGTTGCGCGAAGCTCGAACCGTAGATGAACGCGCCCGGATGCGTCAGGTCAGGTGCGCCCATCGCTGGCGTACCCTTGCCCTGCGGACCGTGGCAGGCCACGCAGTTGGCGGCGAACAGTTTCTCGCCATTGGCCACGTCCGCCTTGGCACCTTCCGGCAGTTTGCGCCCGTCGAGGTTGGTCACCACAAACCCGGCCACGTCGGCCACGCCTTGCTCGCCAATGACTTCGGCCCAGGCCGGCATCACCGCGTGGCGGCCTTTCATGATGGTTTCCTTGATGGTCGCCGGCTCACCGCCCCAGCGCCAGTCGGCGTCGGTCAGGTTGGGGAAACCGTAGGCGCCCTTGGCGTCGGAACCGTGGCACACCGAGCAGTTGGAGGCGAACAAACGGCCGCCCATCTTCAAGGCTTGCGGGTCCTTGGCCACTTCTTCAATCGGCATGGCTGCGAATTTGGCGAAGATCGGCCCGAACCGGGCGTCCGACTTGGCCATTTCCTTTTCCCATTCGTGCACGCCGGTCCAGCCGGTCTGGCCGTTGGCAAACGGGGTTTGCTTGTCGTTGTCGAGGTAGGCGTAGCCCGGCAGCAGGCCTTTCCAGTTGCCCAGGCCGGGGTACAGCGCCAGGTAGCCGAGGGCGAAGATGATGGTGCCGACGAACAGCATGAACCACCATTTGGGCAGCGGGTTGTCGTACTCCTCGATGCCGTCGAACGAGTGGCCAACGGTTTCATCGGTTTGCTCGGCGCGCTGGCCCTTGCGGGTCGACAGCAGCAGCCAGGTCAGGGCGAAAATGGTACCCAGACTGAGGACTGTGACGTACAGACTCCAGAACGTAGTCATTCTTTGTTACTCCTAGACGCTTCTACGACGTGCTTGATGGCTTCGGGATCATCCGCGAAGGGCAGCAACGTCGCGTCTTCAAACTCCGACTTGCGCTTGGGGCTGAACACCCACAAGGCCAGGCCGATAAAGGCCACCATCACGACAACGGTGCCCAGGCCTCGAATCATCCCGATATCCATCCAGATCACCGTTTGCTTTTGATGATGGTGCCAAGGCCTTGCAAGTAGGCCACCAGTGCGTCCATTTCGGTCTTGCCCTTCACGGCCGCGGCCGCGCCGGCGATGTCTTCGTCGGTGTAAGGCACGCCCAGGGTGCGCAAGACTTCCATCTTCTTGGCGGTGTCCTTGCCGTCGAGTTTGTTTTCGACCAGGAACGGGTACGCCGGCATTTTCGACTCGGGCACCACGTTGCGCGGGTTGTACAAGTGCGCACGCTGCCAGTCATCGGAGTAACGACCGCCGACACGGGCCAAGTCCGGGCCGGTACGCTTGGAACCCCACAGGAACGGGTGGTCCCACACGCTTTCACCGGCCACCGAGTAGTGGCCGTAGCGTTCGGTTTCGGCGCGGAACGGACGGATCATCTGCGAGTGGCAGCCGACACAACCGTTGGCGATGTAGACGTCGCGGCCTTCCAGTTCAAGGGCGGTGCGCGGCTTCATGCCTTCCACCGGCTTGTTGGTCACGTCCTGGAAAAACAGCGGAACGATCTGGGTCAGGCCGCCGATACTCACGGCGATGACCATGAAGAAGGCCAGCAGGCCGATATTCTTCTCGACTACTTCATGCTTCATCAGTGAGCTCCCACAACGGCGATCTTGGTAGCGGCTTCGGCTTCTACAGGGTCGGAGGCACGCACGGTGCGCCACACGTTGTAGGCCATGAACAGCATGCCGCTGGCAAAGATCGCACCGCCCAGGGCGCGCACGATGTAACCCGGATGGCTGGCTTGCAGCCCTTCGACGAAGGAGTAGGTGAGGGTGCCGTCATCGTTGATTGCACGCCACATCAGGCCCTGGGTGATGCCGTTGACCCACATCGAGGCGATGTAGAGCACGGTACCGATGGTGGCCAGCCAGAAGTGCGTGTTGATCAGGCTGACGCTGTGCATCTGCGCACGGCCGAACAGTTTCGGGATCATGTGGTACAGCGCGCCGATGGAGATCATCGCTACCCAGCCGAGAGCGCCGGCGTGTACGTGGCCGATGGTCCAGTCGGTGTAGTGGGACAGCGAGTTGACGGTCTTGATGGCCATCATCGGGCCTTCGAAGGTCGACATGCCGTAGAACGCCAGGGAGACCACGAGGAACCGCAGGATCGGGTCGGTGCGCAATTTATGCCAGGCGCCCGACAGGGTCATCATGCCGTTGATCATGCCGCCCCAGCTCGGGGCCAGCAGGATGATCGACATCGCCATGCCCAGGGACTGGGCCCAGTCCGGCAGTGCGGTGTAGTGCAAGTGGTGCGGACCGGCCCAGATGTACAGGGTGATCAGTGCCCAGAAGTGCACGATGGACAGGCGATAGGAGTAGATCGGACGCTCGGCCTGTTTCGGCACGAAGTAGTACATCATCCCCAGGAAGCCGGTGGTGAGGAAGAAGCCTACGGCGTTGTGGCCGTACCACCACTGGATCATCGCGTCGGTCGCCCCGGCGTAGGCCGAGTAGGACTTGAAGAAGCTCACCGGCAAGGACGCGTGGTTGACGATGTGCAGCATCGCCGTCACCAGGATGAACGCCCCGTAGAACCAGTTGCCGACGTAGATATGCTTGGTCTTGCGCTTGACGATGGTGCCGAAGAACACCACTGCGTAGGTCACCCAGACGATGGCCAGCAAAATGGCGATCGGCCATTCCAGCTCGGCGTATTCCTTGGTGGTGGTGTAGCCCAGCGGCAGGGTGACGATCGCGCCAACGATGACCGCTTGCCAGCCCCAGAAGGTAAAGGCAGCCAATGCATCGGAAATCAGTCGCGTTTGGCAGGTTCGCTGCACGACGTAGTAAGAAGTGGCAAACAGTGCACATCCGCCGAAGGCGAAAATCACCAGGTTGGTGTGCAACGGGCGCAGGCGTCCAAACGTCGTCCATGGCAGGCCAAAATTCAACTCTGGCCAAACCAGTTGCGAGGCAATGAAAACGCCGAGCCCCATGCCAAGGATCCCCCAGACCACCGTCATGATGGCGAACTGGCGGACTACCTTATAGTTATAAGCAGTCGGACTGATTGCTGTGCTCATTCTAAGGTTCCACGGTTTAGGTTTTTTTATAGGGTAAAAATCGGTCGCAAGTATGGAGAAAGCAAGATTCCATTGCAACGCAAGGTGACCTGCGTCAATGCGTTCCAAACCAGATTCTGCGCCCTTTCCATGTTTGGCGTAAGGACAAAATTCAGGGTTAAAAGCTGACGACTTGGACAGGATTTTAGAGGGGTCGAAGGTACTTGTAACTAGGTGTGTGTAAACAAGCGGCCCGGGTGACGAATGGTCAGTGGCACGACAGCCGGTAAGTACCAGCCTTTGCGCCTGTCATCGAGCAGAAATGTTTCAACCCATCGAGTGCAAGTCGGCCATCGACCGGCCAATGCCGGTCCACTGTGCAAACAAGCGTAGACCCGAATGGCAGGAGGGGAAAGTCAGCGATCGGAAGGGTGCGACAATGGGTCGCAAAAAAGCCGCACCTGAATCAGGCGCGGCGTTTGGGTAGTGCTGGATTACTCGGGTTGGCTGTCAGGCGTTGCGCCATCGGCATTGTGGGACAGGCTGTAAACGTAGGCAGCCAGCAGGTGCACCTTGTCATTGCCTTGCAGCACTTCCTGCGCAGGCATCTGGCCTTGGCGGCCGTGGCGAATGGTTTGCTGCAACTGTGCCAGGCTGGTGCCGTAGATAAAGCCACTTGGCTGCGTCAGGTTCGGTGCGCCCATGGCTTCCACGCCATGGCCTTGCGGGCCGTGGCACGCCACGCAAGTGGTGCTGAACGCGACCTGGCCTGCGGCGACATCCGCCGTGCTGTCGGCTGGCAACGGCAGGCCCGCCAATTCGTGGCGCACATAGGCGGCGACGTTTTTCACACCGTCTTCACCCAGTACTTCACCCCAGGCCGGCATCGCGGCATGACGGCCATTCATGATGGTCATCTTGATTGCCTCCGCCGAACCGCCCCAGCGCCAGATGTTGTCTGCCAGGTTCGGGAAGCCGTAGGCTCCCTTGGCGTCCGAGCCGTGGCACACCGCGCAGTTGGAGGCAAACAGGCGGCCGCCCATTTTCAGCGCTTGCGGGTCCTTGGCGACTTCCTCCACGGGCATGGCTGCAAATTTGGCGAAGATCGGCCCGAATTTGGCGTCGGCCTTGGCCATTTCCTTGTCCCATTCCTTGGTCTGGGTCCAGCCGTCTTCATAGCCCGGCAACACGCCTTTCCAGTTGCCCAGGCCCGGGTAGAGGATCAGGTAGCCGACGGCAAACACCAGGGTGCCGGCGAACAGCATGAACCACCATTGCGGCAGCGGGTTGTCGTATTCCTCGATCCCGTCGAAGGCGTGGCCCATGGTCTGGTCCACGCTGCCCTTGGTCTCGCCCTTGCGGGTGCCGATCAACAGCCAGGTCAGGCCGATCAGGCTGCCGAGGGTCAGTACACAGATCCATGTACTCCAGAAGGTAGTCATGGCCGGTTGCTCCTTGTTGCAGGCTCTTCTTGAGCGTCGGGGGTTGGCGGTAGCGGTTCATCGGCAAACGGCAGCAGGCACGCCTCGGCGAACTCCGAATTGCGCCGGGCATTGAATACCCACAGCGACAGGCCGATGAAGGCGATGGCCACGACCAGCGTGCCGAGGCCGCGGATGGTTCCAGCATCGAATTCAAATCCCATGGCTCACCTCTTGCTCTTGATGGCAGTGCCGAGCACTTGCAGGTAGGAAACCAGCGCGTCCATCTCGGTCTTGCCCTTGAGGGTGGCCACGGCGCCGGCGATGTCGTCGTCGGTGTACGGCACGCCCAGGGTGCGCATCACTTTGAGCTTGGTCTCGGTGTGGCTGCTGTCGACCGGGGCGGTGACCAGCCATGGATACGCCGGCATCTTCGATTCCGGCACCACGTTGCGCGGGTTGTACAAGTGCGCGCGGTGCCAGTCGTCCGAGTAGCGCGCGCCGACGCGGGCCAGGTCTGGCCCGGTGCGCTTGGAGCCCCACAGGAACGGGTGATCCCACACGCTTTCACCGGCGACCGAGTAGTGGCCGTAGCGCTCGGTCTCGGCGCGGAACGGGCGGATCATCTGCGAGTGGCACTGCACGCAGCCTTCGCGGATGTAGATGTCACGGCCTTCCAGCTGCAGCGCGGTGTAAGGCTTCATGCCTTCCACCGGCTTGTTGGTCACGTCCTGGAAGAACAGCGGCACGATCTGGGTCAGGCCGCCGATGCTCACGGCGAGCACCATCAGCAGCATCAGCAGGCCGACGTTCTTTTCAATGGTTTCGTGTTTCATCATCGACTCCTCAGGCCATCTGCGCGGCGTTGGCGACTTCGGCAGGCTGTGCCGAACGCACGGTGCGCCAAGTGTTGTAAGCCATCAGGAACATGCCGCTGAGGAAGATCGCCCCGCCCACCAGCCGCACGATGAAGCCCGGGTGGCTGGCCACCAGGGTTTCGACGAAGGAGTAGGTCAAGGTGCCGTCTTCGTTGACCGCACGCCACATCAGGCCCTGGGCGATGCCGTTGACCCACATCGAGGCGATGTAGAGCACGGTGCCGATGGTGGCCAGCCAGAAGTGCGCGTTGATCAGGCCGAGGCTGTACATCTGCTCGCGACCGAAGATTTTCGGGATCATGTGATACAGCGCACCGATGGAAATCATCGCCACCCAGCCGAGGGCGCCGGCGTGTACGTGGCCGATGGTCCAGTCGGTGTAGTGGGAGAGGGCGTTGACCGTCTTGATGGCCATCATCGGCCCTTCAAACGTCGACATGCCGTAGAACGCCAGGGACACCACTAGGAAGCGCAGGATCGGGTCGCTGCGCAACTTATGCCAGGCGCCCGAGAGCGTCATCATGCCGTTGATCATCCCGCCCCAGCTCGGTGCCAGCAGCACCAGGGACATCACCATGCCCAGGGACTGTGCCCAGTCCGGCAGCGCGGTGTAGTGCAAGTGGTGCGGGCCTGCCCAGATGTACAGGGTGATCAGTGCCCAGAAGTGAACGATGGACAGGCGATAGGAATACACCGGACGCTCGGCCTGTTTTGGCACGAAGTAGTACATCATCCCCAGGAAGCCCGCAGTGAGGAAAAAGCCTACCGCGTTATGCCCGTACCACCACTGCACCATGGCATCCGTCGCACCGCCGTACAGCGAGTAGGACTTGGTCAGGCTGACTGGGATTTCCAGGTTGTTGACGATATGCAGGATGGCCACAGTGATGATGAACGCACCGAAGAACCAGTTACCGACGTAGATGTGCTTGGTGTTGCGCTTCATCACCGTGCCGAAGAACACGATGGCGTAGGCCACCCAGACGATGGTGATCAGGATGTCGATCGGCCATTCCAGCTCGGCGTATTCCTTGGAGCTGGTGTAGCCCAGCGGCAAAGTGATCGCGGCCAGCACAATGACCAACTGCCAGCCCCAGAAGCAGAACTGGGCGATCTTTGGCGCAAACAGTTGCGTTTGGCAGGTGCGTTGCACCGAGTAGAAGGAACTGGCAAACAGCGCGCAACCGCCGAAGGCGAAGATCACCGCGTTGGTGTGCAGCGGGCGCAAGCGGCCGAAACTGGTCCAGGGCAAATTGAAGTTGAGTTCGGGCCATACCAACTGGGCGGCGAGAAAAACCCCGAGCCCCATGCCGACGATGCCCCACACCACCGTCATAATGGCGAATTGGCGGACCACCTTGTAGTTATAGGCGGTACTTAAAGTAGTGTTCATGGTTCCCCATCCACGGTTCAACCCAAGCAAATGCGGCACTTGGGCTGGAGTTATAGGCAGACTAAAAAGCGAGGCAAGCATGGGCAAAGAGCACAAGGCCAGTATTGACGGGGATCAATGGGCGCAGTGTGTGCGGGAACGCGGCTGGTTGTGGAATGCCGCGACAGGGTCTATCGCGCGCGCGCCGGTGACGCTGATCCTGGCCCACGGTGCAGGTGCGCCGATGGACTCGGGCTTTATGAATGACATGGCTGCACGCCTTGCCGGGCATGGCGTGAACGTGTTGCGCTTCGAGTTTCCCTACATGGCCCAGCGTCGTGTGGACGGCGGCAAACGTCCGCCCAATCCGGCCCCGAAATTGCTGGAATGCTGGCGCGAGGTGTATGCCGAGGTGCGACGTCATGTCGCTGGGAAACTGGCGGTTGGCGGCAAGTCGATGGGCGGGCGGATGGCCAGTCTATTGGCGGATGAATTGGGCGCAGATGCGCTGGTGTGCCTGGGTTATCCGTTCTATGCGGTGGGCAAGCCGGAGAAGCCGCGGACCGAGCATCTGGCCGGGCTGAAGACGCCGACGTTGATTGTGCAGGGCGAGCGGGATGCACTGGGCAATCGGGCGGCGGTGGAGGGGTATGTGTTGTCGCCGGGCATCGAGGTGATGTGGCTGGTGGCGGGGGATCATGATTTGAAGCCGTTGAAGGCGTCGGGGTTTAGTCATGAGCAGCATCTGGAGGCTGCGGCGGTGAAGGTGGCTGGGTTTCTCGCGGGTCTTGAGTGAAACCTGTGGCGAGGGAGCTTGCTCCCGCTGGAGTGCGCAGCGCTCCTGTTTTGGGGCCGCTACGCAGCCCAGCGGGAGCAAGCTCCCTCGCCACAATTGAATCAATTACCGGTTAAAGCGCTCTACCAGCGAATACTGGGTATTCGCCGTATGCGTCAGCTCTTCACTCAACTGTGCCGAGTTCAGGGCCTGTTCCGATGTCTGGTCCGCCAGCAGCGCAATGGTGCTGATGTTGCGGCTGATCTCCTCAGCCACCGAGCTCTGCTCTTCAGTCGCTGCAGCAATCTGCGCCGTCATGTCGGTGATGTGCGCCACTGCTTCGCTGATCCCGATCAGCGCCTGATCCGCTTCCATCACCCGCGCCACACCTTCCTCCGCCTGGCGATGCCCGGCGTCCATGGTCTGCACGGCGGCGCTGGCAGTCTGCTGCAACTTGGCGATCAGCGCATGAATCTGCCCGGTGGACTCGCTGGTGCGCTGGGCCAATTGACGCACTTCGTCTGCCACCACCGCAAAGCCCCGGCCCATCTCACCGGCACGGGCCGCTTCGATGGCCGCGTTCAGTGCCAGCAGGTTGGTCTGGTCGGCGATGCCCTTGATCACATCCACCACGCCGCCGATCTCGTCGCTGTCCTTGGCCAGTTGGGTCACGGTCACGCCGGTTTCGCCGACGGCAACCGACAGGCGCTGAATCGCCTCGCGGGTTTCACCGGCGATATCACGGCCACGCCCGGTCAGGCGATTGGCTTCCTGGGTGGCATCGGCGGTGCGTTGCACATGGCTGGCAACTTCCTGAGTCGTTGCGGCCATCTGGTTGACGGCCGTGGCTACCTGTTCAGTCTCCACGCGCTGGCGCTCAAGACCGCTGGAGCTGTTGTGCGCCAGGGTGTTGGACTGTGCCGCCTGGTCGTTGAGGTGCTCGGCGGTGTCCTGCAAGCGCGTCAGACACGTCTTCAGGCGCGCCTCTTGGCTGAGGATCGACATCTCCAGGCGCGCCTGGGCGCCGCGGCTGTCGGTGTACATCTGTGCGATCAACGGGTCGGACGTGGTCTGCTCGGCCAGGCGCAGCAAACGCTTGAGCCCGCGCTGTTGCCAGCTGAGGCCCAGCAGGCCGAGCGGCACCGAGAGCGCGGCGGCCAGGGCAAACCCCCAGTGGGAATTGAGCCAGACGCCAATCAGAAAGCTCAACTGGCTGACCAGGATAAAAGGCAGCCAGTCCTGCAACACCGGCAGCCACTTGTCGCGGCGCGGAATGGCTGGCTTGCCCTGGTTGATGCGCTGGTAAAGCGCTTCGGCACGGCGGATCTGCTCGGCGGTGGGCTTGACCCGCACCGACTCGTAGCCGATCACCTGGTTGCCGTCGAAGACCGGTGTCACATAGGCGTTGACCCAATAGTGATCACCGCTCTTGCAGCGGTTCTTGACGATGCCCATCCATGGCAAGCCTTGTTTGAGCGTGGACCACATGTGTGCGAACACTGCCGCCGGAACATCCGGATGACGAACCAGGTTGTGCGGAGCACGCAGCAGTTCGTCATGGGAAAACCCACTGATCTCGACGAAAGCGTCGTTGCAGTAGGTGATCACGCCTTTGGCATCCGTGGTGGAGATCAACCGTTGCTGAGCGGGGAAGGTACGTTCGCGCTGGGTAACGGGTTGGTTATTACGCATGATTGTTCAATCCGCAAGGCTTTGACAGGTTGTCGACCGTCGCGGGGTTTTATTTAACTTATTTTTGCAACAATCGACTCAGCCTCAACCCGCCAGCATCGGATAGGTAAACAACCCGAAATGCAGCAGGTTAAGCCCGAAGTGCGTAACGATCGCCGCGCCTAACCCGCCAAAGCGATACGCCAGGCCGTAGCCCAGGCCGGCGATGGTCGCCAACAGCGTCCACTGCCAGCCCGCGCCCAGGTGCACCAGGCCGAATAGCAGTGCTGCCAGCAGCAGCGCGAGGTTTTCACCATAGGGCAATTGCTTGAACCGCCGGCTCAGGCCGCCCTGGATATAGCCGCGAAACAGCGCTTCCTCCACCAGAGTCACCAGCAGCAGGTTGTTCAGCACCCAGAGCCACGCCTGTTCCGGCCATTTCGGCGCCCAACTGATGACGCCCAACAACGCAGCGCCACCCAGTGCGGCAATCGCAGTAAGGGTCAATGCCATCGCCGTCGCATAGATCGACAGGCGCAGGGAGCGCCGCGCCACAATCCACGGGCACGCCAGCAGCAGCCAGAAGCCGATCAGCGGCTTGTCCTGGTTCAAATACATCGAGAACGGCACGGCATCATCAGTAAAGCGCTGCGGCGCGATCCCGCGTCCGTTGTAAAAACCCGGCAACCAGTGCATTGCCAACCCCAACGCGAGCACGATAAACAAACCGTGGCCCAAATATCGCACCCAAGGGTTTCGCTGTTGGCGCACGGCAAACCCGGCCAACAGCAACATGGCGACGGACAACCCCGCCATTAAACCCAGTTGCCCGAAGCTCAAGGCAAGTACATAGCCGATGGAAAGAAGCGCCAGGTACAGCCATGGCATCGCGAGCATGGGAAATCCTTGTGACTATCAAAATCTGAGGCCGGCAGTATAACGACCGTCTTGCGCCGCAAAAATGAAAACACCGCCTTTGTAGGCGGTGTTTTGTGTCGCGGGTGTCAGTTACGAGGCAATCAATTGTCGCAACACGTAGTGCAGGATCCCGCCGGCCTTGAAGTACTCGACTTCATTGAGGGTGTCGATGCGGCACAGCACCTCGACTTTCTCGCTGCTGCCGTCTTCACGGGTGATCACCAGTGTCAGGTTCATGCGCGGTTCGATCTCGGCATGGGTCAGCCCCAGGATGTCGATCTTCTCCTTGCCGGTCAGCTTGAGGGCCTTGCGGTTCTGGTCCAGCTTGAACTGCAGTGGCAACACGCCCATGCCCACCAGGTTGGAGCGGTGAATCCGCTCGAAGCTCTCGGCGATCACCGCCTTGACCCCCAGCAGGTTGGTGCCCTTGGCGGCCCAGTCGCGGCTTGAGCCGGTGCCGTATTCCTGGCCGGCGATCACCACCAGCGGGGTGCCCGACGCCTGGTATTTCATGGCGGCGTCGTAGATCGGCATTTTCTCGCCGGTAGGGATGTAGATCGTGTTGCCACCTTCTTCCCCGCCGAGCATTTCGTTGCGGATGCGGATGTTGGCGAAGGTGCCGCGCATCATCACTTCATGGTTACCGCGACGTGAGCCGTAGGAGTTGAAGTCCCGCGGTTCGACCCCTTGCTCGCGCAGGTATTTGCCGGCCGGGCTGTCGGTCTTGATGTTACCGGCGGGGGAGATGTGGTCGGTGGTCACCGAGTCTCCCAGCAGTGCCAGCACGTTGGCGCCCTTGACGTCCTCGATCACCGGCAGTGGCCCGCCAATGTCATCGAAGAACGGTGGGTGCTGGATGTAGGTGGAATCCTTTTGCCAGACGTAGGTAGCGGCCTGTGGCACTTCAATGGCTTGCCACTGTTCGTCGCCGGCAAACACCTCGGCGTATTCCTTGTGGAACATCTGGGTGCTGACTTGCGCGACGGCGTCGGCAATTTCCTTGCTGCTGGGCCAGATGTCCCGCAGGTACACCGGTTTTCCGTCGGAGCCGGTGCCCAAAGGTTCGCTGCTGATGTCCATGCGCACGGTGCCAGCCAGGGCGTAGGCCACGACGAGGGGCGGGGAGGCCAGCCAGTTGGTTTTCACCAGTGGGTGCACCCGGCCTTCGAAGTTACGGTTGCCCGAGAGTACCGAGGCCACGGCCAGGTCGGCTTTCTGGATGGCTTTCTCGATCGGCTCGGGCAGCGGCCCGGAGTTGCCGATGCAGGTGGTGCAGCCATAACCCACCAGGTCGAAGCCCAGCTTGTCGAGGTACTGGGTCAAGCCCGCCGCTTTATAGTAATCGGTGACCACTTTCGAGCCGGGCGCCAGGGAGGTTTTCACCCATGGCTTGCTCTTCAGTCCTTTCTCCACGGCTTTTTTCGCCACCAGGCCGGCGGCCATCATCACGCTCGGGTTGGAGGTGTTGGTGCAGGAGGTGATCGCCGCGATCACCACCGCGCCGTTTTTCAGGCGATAGGTCTGGCCTTCGAAGTCGTAATCGGCTTCACCGATCAGGTCGGCATTGCCGACGGCCACACCACCACCGCCTTCACTTTCCAGGCGGCCTTCTTCTTTGTTGGTCGGTTTGAATTGCAGGTCGAGGAAGTCGCTGAAGGCCTGGCCGACGTTCGGCAGAGAGACGCGGTCCTGCGGGCGTTTAGGCCCGGCCAGGCTGGCTTCGACGCTGCCCATGTCCAGGGCCAGGCTGTCGGTGAAGATCGGTTCCTGGCCAGCGTTGCGCCACAGGCCCTGGGCTTTGGTGTACGCCTCTACCAGTTTGACGGTTTCTGCAGGACGGCCCGACAGGCGCAGGTAGTCCAGGGTCACCTCATCCACCGGGAAGAAGCCGCAGGTGGCGCCGTATTCCGGGGCCATGTTGGCGATAGTGGCACGGTCGGCCAGGGGCAGGTCAGCCAGGCCATCGCCATAGAATTCGACGAATTTGCCGACCACGCCTTTTTTACGCAGCATCTGGGTGACGGTCAGCACCAGGTCGGTGGCGGTGATGCCTTCTTTCAGCTTGCCGGTGAGCTTGAAGCCGATCACTTCCGGGATCAGCATCGATACTGGCTGGCCGAGCATCGCGGCTTCCGCTTCAATCCCGCCCACGCCCCAGCCCAATACGCCGAGGCCGTTGATCATGGTGGTATGGGAGTCGGTGCCTACCAGGGTGTCGGGGAAGGCGTAGGTGCGGCCGTCTTCATCCTTGGTCCACACGGTGCGGCCGAGGTATTCCAGGTTGACCTGGTGGCAGATGCCGGTGCCTGGCGGTACCACGCTGAAGTTGTCGAAGGCGCTCTGGCCCCAGCGCAGGAAGGCGTAGCGTTCGCCGTTGCGCTGCATTTCGATGTCGACGTTTTCCTGGAAGGCGCCGGTGGTGGCGAACTTGTCGACCATCACTGAGTGGTCGATCACCAGGTCTACCGGTGACAGCGGGTTGATGCGCTGTGGGTCACCGCCGGCCTTGGCCACCGCGGCGCGCATGGCGGCGAGGTCGACCACAGCGGGAACGCCGGTAAAGTCTTGCATCAGCACCCGGGCCGGGCGGTATTGGATCTCGCGGTCGGAGCGGCGCTCCTTGAGCCAGGCGGCAATGGCCTTGAGGTCGGCGCCGGTGACGGTTTTTTCGTCTTCCCAGCGCAGCAGGTTTTCCAGCAGCACCTTGAGGGACATCGGCAGCTTGTCCAGATCACCCAGGCTCTTGGCGGCTTCGGGCAAGCTGAAGTAGTGATAGGTCTTGTCGTCGATCTGTAGGGTTTTAAGGGTTCTCAGGCTATCAAGGGATGACATTACATGACTCCTTATGGTCCGCACGGCTACGGACCTGACGGGACGAACAGAGCTTACAAATTAGCCCTGTTTTAAGTAGCTGGCTAATTACTGGACTCTATCAATAAGTCCAAGGTTCCGAACTCGGCTATCATGCGCGCGTTTTCATGACAGGCATTGCGCTATAGCAAGCCCGTGATCCAGGAGAGTTGATGAACACCCTTTTTATGCACTGCCGCCCGGGTTTTGAAGGCGAAGTCTGTTCCGAGATCGCGGAACACGCCGCGCGCCTGAACGTTTCGGGCTACGCCAAGGCCAAGACCGGCAGCGCCTGCGCCGAATTTGTGTGCACCGAAGAAGACGGCGCCCAGCGCCTGATGCGCGGCCAACGCTTTGCCGAGCTGATCTTTCCAAGGCAGTGGGCGCGTGGGGTGTTCATCGATTTGCCGGAAACCGACCGCATCAGCGTCATCCTGGCGCACCTGCGGGATTTCCCGGTGTGTGGCAGCCTGTGGCTGGAAATGGTCGACACCAACGATGGCAAGGAACTGTCGAACTTCTGCAAGAAATTCGAAGGGCACCTGCGCAAGGCACTGATGGCTGCCGGCAAGCTGGTGGAAGACGCCGCCAAGCCGCGCCTGTTGCTGACCTTCAAGAGCGGTCGCGAAGTGTTCATGGGCCTGGCCGAGTCGAACAACTCGGCGATGTGGCCGATGGGCATTCCCCGCCTGAAATTCCCCCGGGACGCGCCAAGCCGCTCGACCTTGAAGCTGGAAGAGGCCTGGCACCACTTTATCCCCCGTGATCAGTGGGACGAGCGCCTGCACAGCGACATGACCGGCGTCGACCTCGGCGCAGCGCCGGGCGGCTGGACCTGGCAACTGGTCAACCGCGGCATGCTGGTGACCGCCATCGACAACGGCCCGATGGCCGAGAGCCTGATGGACACCGGCCTGGTGCAGCACTTGATGGCCGATGGCTTCGTCTACACGCCCAGGCAGCCGGTGGACTGGATGGTCTGCGACATCGTCGAGAAACCGGCGCGCAACGCGGCCTTGCTGGAAACCTGGATTGGCGAGGGACATTGCCGCGAGGCGGTGGTCAACCTGAAGTTGCCAATGAAGCAGCGCTATGCGGAAGTCAGGCGCTTGCTCGACCGGATCGCGGAAGGCTTCAAGGAGCGGGGCATTCGGGTGGAGATCGGTTGCAAGCAGCTGTACCACGACCGTGAAGAAGTGACCTGCCATTTGCGTCGGCTGGATGTGAAGAAGCCAAAGGCCCGGTAAACCGCCCCCTGTAGGAGCGAGCTAGCTCGCGAAAACCTTGAGGGCGCCGCTGACTACCTGGCGCCCCGCGTTACCGTTAAAATGCCGGCCTGTTTAGGAGTAAACCATGAGCCTGACCCCTGATTTACCCGTCGATGCCGTTCTCGACGCCACCGGCCTCAACTGCCCGGAACCAGTGATGATGCTGCACCAGCACATCCGCGACCTGGCGCCCGGTGGGTTGCTCAAGGTGATCGCGACCGATCCGTCGACCCGCCGCGATATCCCCAAGTTCTGCGTGTTTCTTGACCACGAACTGGTGGACCAGCAGGAACAGGCCGGCACTTACCTGTACTGGATCCGCAAGAAGTCCGCTTAAACCCGGCGAATCCGCTTGCGTGCACTGCGCACCAGGCGGATCACCAGCATCGCCGCCGCACAGCTCAGGCCCACGATCAGGCCCTGCCACAAGCCACTCGGGCCGCCGGCCTGGCCTAGCCAGTCGGTCAGCCCCAGCGCGTAGCCCACCGGCAAGCCCACGCCCCAATACGCAAACAGCGTCAGCACCATGGTCACCCGCGTGTCCTGATAACCGCGCAGCGCACCGGCGGCCGTGACCTGGATCGCGTCCGAGAACTGAAACAGCGCCGCAAACACAATCAGCATCGCCGCCACCTGGATCACCAGCGGGTCCTGGGTGTAAATGGTGGCGATCTGTTCGCGAAACAGTAGCATCAGGCTGCAGGACAGGCAGGCGTAAACCAGCGCCGTGCCCATCCCCACACCGGCGGCGAAGCGCGCTTCACGGGGTTCGCCACGGCCCAGGGCCTGGCCCACGCGCACGGTGACCGCCATGCTCAGGGAGTAGGGGATCATGAACACCAGCGAGCTGAAATTCAGCGCGATCTGGTGCCCGGCCACCACCGTGGCGCCGAGGCTGCCGATCAGCAGCGCGATCACCGCGAAGATGCTCGACTCGGCAAACACCGCAACTCCGATCGGCAAGCCAATGCTCAATACGCGCTTGATCACCGACCACTGCGGCCAGTCAAAGCGCTTGAACAGCTCACTGCTCTGATAGACCGGCGCCCAACGGGTCCAGGCGGCGAGGCCGAACATCATCACCCACATCACGATCGCCGTGGCCCAGCCACAACCGATGCCGCCCATGGCCGGCACGCCGAAGTGGCCGTAGATAAACACATAGTTCAGCGGAATATTCAGCGCCAGCCCGCACAGGCCCATGACCATGCTCGGCCGGGTGCGGCCCAGGCCGTCGCTGAAGCAGCGCAGCACGTAATACAGCGCAATCGCCGGCATGCCCGAGGCGATGCCGTGCAGGTAGCCCATGCACGGCTTGATCAGCTCGGGATCGACCTTCATCAGGTGCAGGATCGGTTCGGCGCTGATCAGCAACAGCAGCGCGGTAATCCCCACCACCAGTGCCAGCCACATCGACTGGCGCACCAGTGGGCCGATTTCACCGTGAGTGCCGGCGCCAAAACGCTGGGCGACCTTCGGCGTGGTGGCCAGCAGGGTGCCGGTCATCAGCAGGTATATCGGGATCCAGATGGAGTTGCCCAGGGCGACCGCCGCCAGGTCCCGGGCGCTGACACGCCCGGCCATCACCGCATCGACAAAACCCATGGCGGTGGTCGCCAGTTGCCCGATCATGATTGGCAGGGCCAGGGCCAGCAGGTTACGCACCTCAAGGCTGACGCGGGCTGGGCGGGAGAGGGCGGTGGTGGTTGCGGCAGTGTTCACGTACGGATGTCCAGAGAGGCGGAGCGCAGGACGGCGCATTCTACGCCCTGACGTGTTGGTCAGGAAAAAACCTGTGTTGTGGATTTGTAAGCACAGCCCAGAGCAAATATTGCTGTTTGTGGCGAGGGAGCTTGCTGTGGCGAGGGAGCTTGCTCCCGCTGGGCTGCGCAGCAGCCCCAGGACCGGCAACCGACGTGTACCTGAAAAAACATGTTGCTTCATTTGGGAGCGCTCCGCACTCCAGGGGGAGCAAGCTCCCTCGCCACAAGGAAAACCGCTGTACACTGCTGATCCGCGAAAGGAGCCTGCCATGCTGATTGTTGCCGACGAAAATATCCCGCTGCTCGATGCATTCTTCGAAGGAATTGGCGAGATTCGCCGGGTCCCGGGCCGGTCCATCGACCGCGCAACCCTTGAGCAGGCCGATGTGCTGCTGGTGCGCTCGGTGACCAACGTCAACCGGGCGTTGCTCGAAGGCACGCCGGTGCGGTTTGTCGGTACCTGCACCATCGGCACCGACCACCTCGACCTCGAGTACTTCCAGCGTGCCGGCATCCAGTGGTCCAGTGCCCCGGGTTGCAACGCCCGTGGCGTGGTCGACTATGTGCTGGGCAGCCTGCTGACCCTGGCCGAGATCGAAGGCGCCGACCTGGCCCAGCGTACCTACGGCGTGGTGGGTGCCGGTGAGGTCGGCGGGCGCCTGGTCAAGGTGCTCAAGGCTTTGGGCTGGAACGTGTTGGTGTGCGACCCGCCCCGGCAGATCGCCGAGGACGGTGATTACGTCAGCCTGGAACAGATTGTCGAGCAGTGCGATGTGATCAGCCTGCACACGCCGCTGAACAAATCCGGCAACGGTTCGACCTGGCACCTGTTTGACCGCGAGCGTCTCAATCAGCTCAAGCCCGGCGCCTGGCTGATCAACGCCAGCCGCGGCCCGGTGGTGGACAACGCAGCCCTCAAGGACGTGCTGCTGGAGCGCGAAGACCTGCAGGCGGTGCTGGATGTGTGGGAAGGCGAGCCCCAGGTGGATGTCGACCTGGCTGACTTGTGTGTGCTGGCCACCCCGCACATCGCCGGCTACAGCCTGGACGGCCGGCAGCGCGGCACGGCGCAGATCTACCAGGCGCTGTGCCGGTATCTGGGCCAGGAGCCAACCATTCAACTCAGCGACTTGCTGCCGGAACCCTGGCTGGCCGAGGTCAGCCTCAACGCCAATACCGACCCGGCCTGGGCGCTGGCGGCCCTGTGCCGTGGCGTGTACGACCCGCGCCGTGATGACGCGGACTTCCGCCGCAGCCTGGTAGGCACCGTGGACGAACAGCGCAAGGCGTTTGACCAACTGCGCAAGCACTACCCGCCGCGGCGTGAGATTGATGGCCTGAAGGTACGGGTCAGCGGCGAGTCTGCCGCCCTGTCGAATATCGTGTCGGCGTTGGGCGCACAGGCAATCTGAGGGCATAAAAAACCCGGCCCTCAAGGCCGGGTTTAAAAGAGCGTGGGCGAATCAGCCTCGCTTGGCAGGCTTGACCAATTTCTGCTCCAGTTCGGCGCAAGCGCTCTGGATCATCTCTTCAGTGATTTGCACTTCGCGGCCTTGAGCGTCGATGTACGAGCAAGGCAACTGCTGCGGCTGGCGGATCACTTCAATCTTGGCGTTGCTGCTGTTTTGCAAGGACATGGCCCGTCTCCTCATCAGGTTGTGTACCTACTTTAAAACCCCCGCGTGACCGCGTTGTTACAACTCCTTACACGGTCAGCGGATCGAATGCCCAGTCCAGCAGAAACCGCTACGAATTTCCAGCCAGGCCTTAGACCGATAGCCTCTAGGGGCTATGTTCGGTAAGCATAATTAACCTGACTCATTGTGATTCGCCCAAGTTCCCCCCATGTAGCTATGCAGGTTCCCGTCTCCAACCCTCAGGTGAAACCCTCCATGCTCTCAGCCCGTCAACGCCGCGCGATTCGCCTGGCCAGTCGCTTCGTCGCACCCTACCGCTGGCAGGCCCTGGGGGCCTTGTTGGCGTTGATCGTCACCGCCGGCATAACCTTGTCCATGGGGCAGGGCATCCGCCTGCTGGTGGACCAGGGCTTCATGACCCAGTCACCGCACCTGCTCAACCAGTCCATCGGCCTGTTCATGATCCTGGTGATTGGCCTGGCCGTGGGCACCTTTGCGCGGTTTTACCTCGTGTCGTGGATCGGCGAGCGGGTGGTAGCAGATATCCGGCGGCAAGTATTCAACCACTTGATCTACCTGCACCCGGGTTTCTATGAAAACAACCGCAGTTCGGAAATCCAGTCGCGCCTGACCACTGACACCACCTTGCTCCAGTCGGTGATCGGCTCCTCGCTGTCGCTGTTCCTGCGCAACGCCTTGATGGTGATTGGCGGGATCGTGCTGTTGTTTGTCACCAATCCCAAGCTCACCAGCATCGTGGTGATCGCGCTGCCGTTGGTGCTGGCGCCGATTCTGATCTTCGGTCGCCGGGTGCGCAGCCTGTCGCGCCTGAGCCAGGACCGTATCGCCGACGTCGGCAGCTACGTGTCCGAGACCCTCGGCCAGATCAAGACCGTGCAGGCCTACAACCACCAGGTGCAGGACGAGCAGCGTTTTGCGCTGACGGTGGAAGAGGCTTTCACCACTGCCCGCAAACGTATCCTGCAGCGCTCGTGGCTGATTACCCTGGTGATCACGCTGGTGCTGGGCGCCGTGGGGGTGATGCTCTGGGTGGGCGGCATGGACGTGATTGGCGGGCGGATTTCCGGTGGTGAACTGGCGGCGTTCGTGTTCTACAGCCTGATCGTCGGCAGTGCTGTTGGTACCTTGAGTGAAGTGTTGGGCGAGCTGCAGCGCGCGGCCGGTGCGGCCGAGCGAATTGGCGAGCTGTTGCAATCGAGCAATGAGATCAAGGCACCCGAGGCCGGCGTGATCAAGCTGCCGGAGCGCGTCAGCGGCCGCCTGGACATCCAGGACCTGCGCTTCTCCTATCCTTCGCGCCCGGATCGTTTTGCCATCGACGGCTTGAGCCTGAACATCAATGCCGGCGAAACCCTGGCCCTGGTCGGCCCCTCCGGTGCGGGCAAATCAACCCTCTTCGACCTGTTGCTGCGTTTCTATGACCCACAGCAAGGCCGCATCCTGCTGGAAGGGCAACCGCTGACCGAGCTTGATCCGCTGGACCTGCGCCGCTGTTTCGCCCTGGTGTCCCAGAGCCCGGCGCTGTTTTTCGGCACCGTTGAAGAAAACATCCGCTACGGCAACCCGGCGGCCACCTCTGCCCAGGTCGAAGAGGCGGCGCGCATCGCTCACGCCCACGATTTCATCCTGCAAATGCCCGACGGCTACCAGACCCACCTGGGCGACGGTGGCCTGGGGCTCTCCGGCGGCCAGCGCCAACGCCTGGCCATCGCCCGGGCGTTGCTGGTGGATGCGCCGATCCTGTTGCTGGACGAAGCCACCAGCGCCCTGGATGCCCAGAGCGAACACCTGATCCAGCAAGCGCTGCCGCAGTTGATGGAAGGGCGCACCACCCTGGTGATTGCCCATCGGTTGGCCACGGTGAAGAACGCTGACCGGATTGCCGTGATGGACCAGGGGCAGCTGGTGGCGGTGGGTACGCATCAGCAACTGATCGCGAGTAATCCGCTGTATGCGCGGTTGGCGGCGTTGCAGTTCAGCGATGGCGAGTCCAGCGCCCACTAAATAACCGCCCATAAAAAAGCCCGCATATGCGGGCATTTTTATCGGGTGCGTTACTTACTGATCATCAAAATACCGCTCATGCCAATCCACCAGCGGCTGGGGTGCATTGAGCTTTTGCCCGTAGATCACCGAATACGACAGCACGTTCTGCACATACTGGCGGGTTTCGTCGAACGGAATGCTCTCCACCCACACGTCGAAGCTCAGGTGGTCGGCACCGCGCAGCCATTGGCGCACACGGCCGGGGCCGGCGTTGTAGGCGGCGGTGGCGAGCACACGGTTACCGTTGAACTGAGCGTGAACCTGGCTCAGGTAGGCCGCACCGAGCTGGATGTTCTTGTCGGGGTCGAGCACCTGCTGTTGCGAGGCCAGCGGAATGCTGAACTTGCGCGCAGTCTCCTTGGCGGTGCCGGGCATCAGTTGCATCAGGCCGGTGGCGCCAACGCCGGAGCGGGCGTCGTCCATGAAGGCGCTTTCCTGGCGGGTGATTGCAAACACCCAGCTCGAATGCACACCGCGGATCTTGGCTTCACGCACCAGAGTGTCGCGGTGGGCCATCGGGAAGCGGATGTCCAGGTCGTCCCAGTATTGCGCCTGGCTGATGGTGCGGATCGCCGGGAAGTACCACTTCATGTCATAGGCCAGCTTGGCCTGGGCGACCATTTCGTCACGGTTGAAGTGCCGGCTGACGTGGTACCACTCGCGACGGCCATCGACGATCTGGCCACGGGCGTAGAACTCCAGGGCGCGACGTACGCCCGGTGTATTACGCACCTTGTTCATCAACGCCTGGCTCATCATCAGCGGCTTGTTGTTCAACTGGTACGGCGACTGGGAACGATCCGCCGCCAGGAAACCGTAGAAGTCACGCTCCTTGGCCAGGCCCTTGTACAGCACCAGGGCTTGCGGGTTCTTCGGCTCTGCCAGTTCCAGGCTGCGGGCCTGCCAGTAGCGCCAGCGGTTGGTGGTGGCCAGGTCCTGAGGCAGTTTACGGGTCAACTGGTAGGCGTCTTCCCAGCGGGCCAGGCGCAGCAGCAGGCGCAGGCGCCATTCGGAAACGGTGTTGTCCCGCAGCTCCGGGTCGTATTTGGTCATCACGTCGAGGGCGCGCGGGTCATAGCGGCGTGCCAGGGTCAGGCCGATTTCCCGGGCGATCGACACTTTTTCGTCACGAGAGAAGTGCATGCTGCTGGCGTAACCATCGAGCAGTGCCATGGCCTTGTCCGGGTCCTGGCGTGCCAGGCGGCGAAGCCCCAGGCCGACGGCGTCGGACATGGCCTCGTTGGCCGGCAGGAAGCGCGACGGGTCGCTGAGCATGTCGGGCTTCTGCGCCACGTCCACCATCAGGCGGCCTTGGGCGCCGAGGGTCGGCAAGGTTTTTACCAGGCTGTTGGCCAGCGGGTAATTGCGGGCTTCGGCGGCGAGTTTGGCGCGGTCCCAGATTTTCTGTTCGGTCAGTTGGCCGTCAGCGGCCCACTGGCCGAACGTTGCATCACAGGCGGCAGGCTGGGATTTACCGGTCAGCCACAGCTTCTCGGTGGTTTTGTAGCCTTCGGCTTTTTGGTTATGGGTCAGCTGGAATTGGCCATGGAGGCAGTCCAGTTCGACGAAATTGAGTTTTGGGTCGTAGTACTTTTCAAAGGTTTGCCAGTCGCCACGGTCGGCCAGCCAGCGCAACCAACGCAGTTTCATCCAGTTGGCCTGTGGCAGGTCGCCGTTCTTGGCGAGGAATTGTTCGATTTCCTCATTGCTGGCGGTTTTCAGGCGTGCGGTCAGTTCGTCGTAGGCCAGGTATGGCGTCAACGGGTAGTCGGCCAGGGCCTGGCTGTATTGGAAATACGGGCCGCTGTCGCCTTTGGCGAGGGCTCGTTTGGCTTCATCGTAATATTGACGTTGGGTGGTGAGGTCCACGGCCTGGGCGGATTGAACGGCGGTGGCAGAAAGAAGCAGACAAGATAAAAAGCTGAAAAGGCGACTGCGCATGAGACGTCCGTGCAGAGGAATCTGGACTAGTGCCGACGTCGCCGACACTGATTGCCCCTAGCTTAGCCTTTTGGTCGCGACCGGTGAAAGCTTTGCCGGTCGCTTCGTTCAAGTTCATCTCAAATGTCCAACAGAACATGTCAGCGGCGAAAATGCCGGCCGCCTCGCGCCCTAAGTCAGGTAGAATGCGCGCCCAGTTTTTGGAGAAGCGTATGACCCTGCTCAAATTCAGCGATGTGTCCCTTGCTTTCGGCGCTATGCCGTTGTTGGACAAGGTGTCCTGGCAGATCGCCCGTGGTGAGCGGGTGTGCATCATCGGCCGCAACGGCACCGGCAAGTCCAGCATGATGAAGCTGGTAAAAGGCGACCAGAAGCCCGATGACGGCTCTGTCTGGCGCGCCCCGGGCCTCAAGATTGGCGAATTGCCGCAAGAATTGCCGGTGGCCGACGGACGGACAGTGTTCGACGTGGTTGCCGAAGGCCTCGACGGTGTGGGCGCACTGCTCGCCGAATACCATCACCTGGCGCAGAACTGCGTCACCGAAGCCGACCTGGACAAGCTGATGCACGTCCAGCAAGACCTCGAAGCCCGTGATGGCTGGCGCTTGCAGCAACTGGTCGACAGCACCCTGAGCCGCCTGCAACTGCCGGCCGACAAGACCCTCGCCGAATTGTCCGGCGGCTGGCGTCGTCGTGTCCTGCTGGCCCAGGCCCTGGTGTCCGAGCCGGACCTGCTGCTGCTCGACGAGCCGACCAACCACCTGGACATCGGCGCCATCGCCTGGCTGGAAGAAGCCCTCAAGGATTTCCAGGGCGCCGTGCTGTTCATCACGCACGACCGTTCCTTCCTGCAGAACCTGGCAACCCGCATCCTCGAACTGGACCGTGGTGGCCTGATCGACTGGAACGGCGACTACGTCAGCTTCCTGGTGCACAAGGAAGCCGCACTGTCCGCCGAAGAAACCGCCAACGCATTGTTTGACAAGAAGCTGGCCCAGGAAGAAGTCTGGATCCGCCAGGGCATCAAGGCCCGCCGCACCCGTAACGAAGGTCGCGTACGTGCCCTGAAAGCCCTGCGCGTTGAGCGCAGCGAGCGTCGCGAACGCACCGGCAAGGCCAATATCCAGCTGGATACCGCCGACAAGTCGGGCAAGCAGGTGATGGTGCTGGAGAACGTCAGCTTCCATCACCCGGACGGCCCGTTCCTGATCAAGGACTTCTCGATGGTCCTGCAGCGCGGCGACCGTATCGGCCTGCTGGGCGCCAACGGCACCGGCAAGACCACCCTGCTCAAGCTGATGCTCAACGGCCTGCAACCTACCAGCGGTAAAGTGGAAGAGGGCACGCGCATCGACGTGGCTTACTTCGACCAGTTGCGCCACCAGTTGGACCTGGAAAAAACCGTGATCGACAACGTCGCCGAAGGTCGCGACTTTATCGACATCGACGGCCAGAGCCGCCACGTACTGAGCTACCTGGGCGACTTCCTGTTCAGCCCGCAACGTGCGCGTACGCCGGTCAAGGCCTTGTCCGGAGGTGAGCGTGCGCGCCTGCTGCTGGCCAAGCTGTTCAGCAAACCGGCCAACCTGCTGGTGCTCGACGAACCGACCAACGACCTCGACGTTGAAACACTGGAGCTGCTGGAAGAGGTCTTGCTGACCTTCAACGGTACCGTACTGATGGTCAGCCACGACCGGGCATTCCTCGACAACGTGGTCACCAGCACCCTGGTCTTCGAAGGCGAAGGCAAGGTTCGTGAATACGTCGGTGGTTACCAGGACTGGCTGCGTCAGGGCGGCTCGCCGCGCCTGCTGGGCGTGACCGAGAGCAAATCCGGCAAGGCTGACCTGACTTCGGCCGTGGTCGCCCCGGTGGTGGCCGCTCCGGCGCCAGCCCAGGAAGCGCCTGCTGCGAAGAAGAAACTCAGCTACAAGCTGCAGCGTGAGCTGGAAGCACTGCCGGGTGATATCGACGCCAAGGAACAGCAGATCGCGGCCGTTGAAGCTGAAATGGCTGACGCGGGTTTCTATCTGCGTCCTGCTGCAGAAACCGCCAAGGTGATTGCCTCCCTTGAGCAGTTGAACAGCGAGCTGGAAGCACTGGTTGAGCGCTGGGCCGAGCTGGATGCCTGAGTGACACCGCAGCAATAAAAAAGCCCGGCCTCACGGATGTGAGCGCCGGGCTTTTCATATCGGTTTACTTCGGTTCTTTGACCAGTTTCACTGCCAGCACATCGCAAGGAGCGCCGTGCAGCACGTCATTGGCGGTGGAGCCCAGCAACAGCGCCAGGCCGTGGCGGCCATGGCTGCCGACCACGATCAGGTCGCAACCTTGCTCCTTGGCCAGGTGGTGGATTTCCTGGCGCGGCTGGCCGTAGGTCAGGTGGCTCTGGTCTTTTTTCAGGGCGGGGTACTTGTTGATCAGTCGCTCAAGGCGTTCCTTGGCCTGGTCGAACTGCTGCTGTTGCAGTTGGGACAGGTCCATCGGCACGTCGCCACCAAAGGCCATGGCCATCGGTTCGACGATATGCACCAGGGACAGTTTCACTGAGTCGCCTGCAAGGCCTACGGCCCGCTTGATCACGGGGTCGCATTCTTCGGTCAGGTCCACGGCGACCAGAATATGTTCGTAGGGCATGAGGAGTTCCTCCAAGGGAAAGCGATAAGTTCAGTATGGCTGGTTTCAAGCGGATGGGGTTGCGTCAGGTCAAATCCGCTCATCAAGAAATTCGGGAGTACACATATGACGGTCTGGATAGTGGTGTCAATCCTTGCGCTGGTTTTAAGCCCTCTGGCGTGGTTGCGTCCTTCGCGCCATTCGAGCGGGCGTATGGCCCTGCGCATGGAGGCGCGGCGCATTGGTTTGGCCATGCAACTGACGCCTCAGGAGTGGCCGCACTGGCTCAAGCACGAGCCGCCGAGCCCGTGTGCGCAATACCACCGGCCACGGCGCGGCACCAAACGGGTCACCTGGAGTTATTGGCAGTTGGAACCGGGCGTTTGGGTCAATCAGTGGCAGGAAATCTGCGTCGATGAAAAGTTGTTGCCACATTTTGCGACGCTGCCGGCGAACGTCTACAAAGTCGAAGCCGACAAGCAAATGATCACCCTGTACTGGGGCGAGAAGGGCGAGTTGAGCGTGTTGCAGGACATTGATACGGTGCTCAAGGCACTGGCCTGAGTTTACTGCGGGCATTAAAAAGCCCGAAAGCATCATCGGGCTGGAGTTGGCCAGGCAGGCCGGTAATTCGTTAAACGTGCCGCTAGCCTAGCCGCATATTCGGTTCTGTACAGCCCTTTAAATCAAATTTCTTATTATTGATTTCGTGAATGATAAAACATTGGCGGGGCGATACCGGCTGCCCCGGGTTCTGAAATGACTGAAAAGTCGCGTTTTTGCGGGCCTTTCGAGCGATTGACAATTCTTCGGATTTGGCTGAAGGTGATGTACCCAAATCAAACGGGCGTATGAATTGAGCGTTTGTCTTTCAGACCGTTCGTACAGAATCCCGACTATCGCGTTGGCGGGTGTGCCTGGCAAATTGGCGTTAGCATCGACGGTAACGTCAGTGCCTACGCTGAATCCTGCGTCCGACGTGTACTGTTCAGCTTCCATATCGTGGAGATCAGTTGATGATTTACGAAGGTAAAGCCATCACGGTTAAGGCTCTTGAAAGTGGCATCGTCGAATTGAAATTCGACCTCAAGGGTGAGTCCGTCAACAAGTTCAACCGTCTAACCCTGAATGAATTGCGTCAGGCCGTAGACACCATCAAAGCAGATGCTTCGGTCAAGGGCGTGATCGTCTCCAGCGGCAAGGACGTGTTCATCGTCGGCGCTGACATCACCGAATTCGTCGACAACTTCAAGCTGCCCGATGCCGAGCTTGTGGCTGGCAACCTCGAAGCCAACAAGATTTTCAGCGATTTCGAAGACCTCAATGTGCCGACCGTTGCCGCGATCAATGGCATCGCCCTGGGCGGCGGTCTGGAAATGTGCCTGGCTGCCGACTTCCGCGTGATGTCGGCCACCGCCAAAATCGGCCTGCCGGAAGTCAAGCTGGGCATCTACCCGGGCTTCGGCGGTACCGTGCGCCTGCCGCGCATCATCGGTGCCGACAACGCCATCGAGTGGATTGCCGCCGGCAAGGAAAACCGTGCTGAAGACGCGCTGAAAGTCGGCGCCGTGGATGCCGTGGTTGCTCCCGACAAGCTGGCAGAAGCCGCACTGAACCTGATCAAAGGCGCCATCAGCGGCGAATTTGACTACAAGGCCAAGCGTCAGCCAAAGCTCGAAAAACTCAAGCTCAACGCCATCGAACAAATGATGTCGTTCGAAACCGCCAAAGGTTTCGTGGCAGGCCAGGCTGGCCCGAACTACCCGGCGCCGGTTGAAGCGATCAAGACCATTCAGAAGGCCGCGAACTTCGGTCGCGACAAAGCCCTGGAAATCGAAGCTGCCGGCTTCGTCAAACTGGCCAAGACCTCTGCTGCGCAGAGCTTGATCGGTCTGTTCCTGAACGATCAGGAGCTGAAGAAAAAGGCCAAGGCCTACGACGAAATCGCCCGCGACGTGAAACAGGCTGCCGTACTCGGCGCCGGTATCATGGGCGGCGGTATCGCCTATCAGTCGGCGTCCAAAGGCACGCCGATCCTGATGAAGGACATCAACGAACACGGCATCGAGCAGGGTCTGGCAGAAGCCGCCAAACTGCTGGTGGGCCGCGTTGATAAAGGCCGCATGACCGCAGCGAAAATGGCTGAAGTGCTTAACGGCATTCGTCCTACGCTGTCCTACGGTGATTTCGGCCACGTCGACCTGGTGGTCGAAGCGGTTGTCGAGAACCCGAAGGTCAAGCAGGCCGTACTGGCTGAAGTTGAAGCCCAGGTTAAAGAAGACACCATCCTGGCGTCCAACACCTCGACCATTTCCATCACCTTGCTGGCCAAGGCCCTCAAGCGTCCGGAAAACTTCGTCGGCATGCACTTCTTCAACCCGGTGCACATGATGCCGCTGGTGGAAGTGATCCGTGGCGAGAAGTCCAGCGAGCTGGCGGTTGCCACCACCGTTGCCTACGCCAAGAAAATGGGCAAGAACCCGATCGTCGTTAACGACTGCCCGGGCTTCCTGGTCAACCGCGTGCTGTTCCCGTACTTCGGCGGTTTCGCCAAGCTGGTCAGCGCCGGTGTGGACTTCGTGCGCATCGACAAGGTCATGGAAAAATTCGGCTGGCCAATGGGCCCGGCATACCTGATGGACGTGGTCGGCATCGACACTGGCCACCACGGTCGTGACGTAATGGCTGAAGGCTTCCCGGACCGCATGAAAGACGACCGCCGTTCGGCGATCGACGCTCTCTACGAAGCCAAGCGCCTGGGCCAGAAGAACGGCAAGGGCTTCTACGCCTACGAGGCCGACAAGAAGGGCAAGCAGAAGAAAGTGGCCGACCCGTCGGTTCACGAAGTACTCGCGCCGGTCATCTACGAACAGCGTGAGGTGTCCGACGAGGACATCGTCAACTGGATGATGATCGCCCTGTGCCTGGAAACCGTGCGCTGCCTGGAAGACGGCATCGTTGAAACCGCCGCCGAGGCCGACATGGGCCTGGTGTACGGTATTGGTTTCCCTCCATTCCGTGGTGGTGCGCTGCGTTACATCGATTCCATCGGTGTGGCCGAGTTCGTTGCCCTGGCTGATCAATACGCTGATCTGGGCCCGCTGTACCACCCGACTGCGAAGCTGCGCGAGATGGCCAAGAACGGCCAGAGCTTCTTCGGTTAAGTGCCCAGACGACTAGAGCGAGAATATTTATGAGCTTGAATCCAAGAGACGTCGTGATTGTCGACTTCGGTCGTACTCCGATGGGCCGCTCCAAGGGCGGCATGCACCGCAACACCCGCGCTGAAGATATGTCGGCGCACCTGATCAGCAAATTGCTGGAACGCAACGTCAAGGTCGACCCTAACGAAGTCGAAGACGTGATCTGGGGCTGCGTCAACCAGACCCTGGAGCAGGGCTGGAACATCGCCCGCATGGCTTCCCTGATGACGCAGATCCCGCACACCGCTGCCGGCCAGACCGTCAGCCGCCTGTGTGGCTCGTCCATGAGCGCGCTGCACACCGCTGCTCAAGCGATCATGACCGGTAACGGTGATGTGTTCGTGGTCGGCGGCGTGGAGCACATGGGCCACGTCAGCATGATGCACGGTGTCGACCCGAACCCGCACATGTCCCTGTACGCGGCGAAAGCCTCGGGCATGATGGGCCTGACCGCAGAAATGCTCGGCAAAATGCACGGCATTACCCGCGAAGCCCAGGATGCATTCGGCCTGCGCTCCCACCAGCTCGCCCACAAGGCGACCCTGGAAGGCAAGTTCAAGGATGAAATCATCCCGATGAACGGCTACGACGAGAACGGTTTCCTGAAACTGTTCGACTACGACGAAACCATTCGTCCGGACACCACCCTGGAAAGCCTGGCGGCCTTGAAGCCTGCCTTCAATCCAAAGGGCGGCACCGTGACAGCCGGTACGTCGTCGCAGATCACCGACGGTGCTTCGTGCATGATCGTGATGTCGGCCCAGCGTGCCCAGGACCTGGGCATCCAGCCGATGGCCGTGATCCGTTCGATGGCAGTCGCAGGTGTGGACCCGGCAATCATGGGCTATGGTCCAGTACCGGCCACACAAAAAGCATTGAAGCGCGCAGGCCTGACCATCTCCGACATCGACTTCTTCGAGCTCAACGAAGCTTTCGCCGCACAGGCCCTGCCAGTGCTGAAAGATTTGAAAGTGCTCGACAAGATGAACGAGAAGGTTAACCTGCACGGCGGCGCGATTGCCTTGGGTCACCCGTTTGGGTGCTCCGGTGCGCGTATCTCCGGCACGTTGCTTAACGTGATGAAGCAAAATGGCGGCAACCTCGGGGTTGCAACCATGTGCATTGGTCTCGGCCAAGGCATCTCCACCGTCTTCGAACGTATCTAAACGTTTCGCTGACGGAAGCCGGGGCCCAGTGCCCCGGTTTTTGTTTTTTGGAATTTTTTATATTTTTTTTTAACAAATTTTGTAAGAGGGCCAGAGCATGAAAGTCGAACCAGGGCTCTACCAGCATTATAAAGGTCCCCAGTACCGCGTTTTTAATGTGGCGCGGCATTCCGAGACCGAAGAGGAAGTGGTGTTTTACCAAGCACTGTATGGCGATTACGGCTTTTGGGTGCGTCCCTTGAGCATGTTCCTGGAGACCGTCGAAGTTGACGGCGAACAGGTCCCGCGCTTTGCTTTGATCCAGGTCGAACCCAGCCTTTTTTCCGCGCAATAAAGGCAGGCCGCGCAGAATGCTGCGCTTGACCTCACCTTGTTGCCACTATATATAGCGTTGCCGCGTCAGGCGCCAACCGCCTTTCACTTCTCGAATTCAGGAATTTTCCGATCCATGGGCAAATCGCTGGTCATTGTGGAATCCCCGGCTAAGGCCAAGACCATCAACAAGTACTTGGGTAACGAGTACGTGGTGAAGTCGAGTATCGGCCATATCCGAGACCTGCCCACCAGCGGTTCGGCTAGCGCCAGCAAGGAGCCTGCCGCCAAGCGCGGCAAGGCGGCTGCGGGCGAAGGTCCGGTGCTCACGCCTAAAGAGAAAGCGCGCAAGCAGCTGGTCTCGCGCATGGGTGTCGATCCCGATCACGGCTGGAAAGCCAAGTACGAGATCCTCCCGGGCAAAGAAAAGGTCATCGAAGAGCTGCGCCGGCTCGCCAAAGATGCTGACACCATCTATCTCGCAACCGACTTGGACCGCGAAGGGGAGGCTATTGCCTGGCACCTGCGGGAAGCCATCGGTGGTGACGACAGCCGCTACAAGCGCGTGGTGTTCAACGAAATTACCAAGAAGGCGATCCAGGAAGCCTTCTCCAAGCCGGGCGAACTGGACATTGACCGCGTCAATGCCCAACAGGCCCGTCGCTTCCTCGACCGCGTGGTCGGTTACATGGTCTCGCCGCTGTTGTGGGCGAAGATCGCCCGTGGCCTGTCCGCCGGCCGTGTGCAATCGGTTGCAGTGAAGCTGGTAGTGGAGCGTGAGCGCGAGATTCGTGCGTTCAACCCCGAAGAATACTGGGAAGTGCACGCTGACCTGGGCACTGCCAAGGGCAACAACGTGCGCTTTGAAGTGGCCCGCGAGAAAGGCGAGGCCTTCAAGCCGCTCAACGAAGCCCAGGCCATGGCCGCGCTGGAGAAGCTCAAGGCTTCCAGCTACAGCATCGTCAAGCGTGAAGACAAGCCCACCAGCAGCAAGCCGTCGGCGCCGTTCATCACCTCCACCCTGCAGCAGGCCGCGAGTAACCGCCTGGGCTTCGGCGTGAAGAAGACCATGATGATGGCCCAGCGTCTGTATGAAGCGGGCTACATCACGTATATGCGTACCGACTCCACCAACCTGTCGCAAGACGCGGTGGCGATGGCGCGCACTTATATTGAAAGCGAGTTCGGCAAGAAGTACCTGCCGGAGAAGCCGAACGTCTACAGCAGCAAGGAAGGCGCACAAGAGGCTCACGAAGCGATTCGTCCATCTGATGCCAACACCGAGCCAAGCAAGCTGAGCGGCATGGAGCGCGACGCTGAGCGCCTCTACGAGCTGATCTGGCGCCAGTTCCTGGCTTGCCAGATGCTGCCGGCCCAATACCTGTCCACCACCGTCAGCGTGGGGGCTGGTGACTTCGAGTTGCGCGCCAAGGGCCGTATCCTCAAGTTCGACGGTTACACCCGCGTGATGCCGCAAATTGCCAAGCCAGGCGACGATGATGTACTGCCGGACATGGCCCAGGGCGACGTGTTGAAGCTGATCAAGCTCGACCCGTCCCAGCACTTCACAAAGCCGCCGGCGCGTTATTCGGAAGCCAGCCTGGTCAAGGAAATGGAAAAACGCGGTATCGGTCGTCCTTCGACCTACGCGGCGATCATCTCCACCATCCAGGACCGCGGCTACGTAGCGCTGCACAACCGTCGTTTCTACTCGGAAAAGATGGGCGACATCGTGACCGAGCGCCTGTCCGAGAGCTTCTCCAACCTGATGGACTACGGCTTCACCGCCGGCATGGAAGAGAACCTCGATGACGTGGCCCAGGGCGAGCGCGACTGGAAAAACGTGCTCGACGAGTTCTACGGCGACTTCAAGAAGAAACTTGAAGTAGCTGAAAGCGCCGAGAACGGCATGCGTGCCAACCAGCCAGTGATGACGGACATTCCGTGCCTCACTTGCGGCCGCCCGATGCAGATCCGTACGGCGTCCACCGGCGTGTTCCTGGGGTGCTCGGGTTACAGCCTGCCGCCGAAAGAGCGCTGCAAGGCTACCGTCAACCTGGTGCCGGGCGATGAAATCGCTGCCGATGACGAGGGTGAATCCGAGTCGCTGGTATTGCGTGGCAAGCACCGTTGCCCGATCTGCAGCACGGCGATGGACGCCTACCTGCTCGACGAGAAGCACAAGTTGCACATCTGCGGTAACAACCCGGATTGCAACGGCTACGAGATCGAAGAGGGCACTTACCGCATCAAGGGCTACGAAGGTCCGAGCCTGGAGTGCGACAAGTGTGGCAGCGAGATGCAGCTCAAGACCGGCCGTTTCGGCAAGTTCTTCGGTTGCACCAACCCGACCTGCAAGAACACCCGCAAACTGCTGAAAAGCGGTGACGCGGCGCCGCCGAAGATGGACCCGGTGAAGATGCCTGAACTCAAATGCGAGAAGGTCAACGACACCTACATCCTGCGTGATGGCGCTTCGGGGCTGTTCCTGGCTGCCAGCCAGTTCCCGAAAAACCGCGAGACCCGTGCCCCGCTGGTGCTCGAGATTGTGCCCCACAAGGACGAGATCGATCCGAAGTACCACTTCCTCTGCGAAGCGCCGAAGAAGGATCCGGACGGTCGCCCGGCCGTGATCCGCTACAGCCGCAAGACCAAGGAGCAGTACGTGCAGACCGAGGTTGAAGGCAAGCCTACCGGCTGGAAAGCGTTCTATGACGGTGGCAAGTGGAAGGTCGAGGACAAGCGCCAGGGCGCTTGATTCGATCAGCCGCATCAACAAAGGCCGCCTGTATAGGCGGCCTTTTTTTGCGCTTGCAGTGGACTTGGTTGATCCGTGACACTGTTCAGCCAGCATCACGCCTTATTCGTTGTGGAGACTGCCTTCATGGCCAACGAACTCTATACCCGTACCAACCAGAAAATTTACTTCGCGGGTTTGTCCCTGGAAGCCCTTGGCCGTGCCGAGGAAGGAAAGGAGATGAACGCTATCGCGCTGGTACAGGCCGGGCGTGAAGCCGCGCTGTTCCACCTGTACGGCGCCTTGCTCGGCCTGTGTCATGAGATTGCCGGGTTCTATCGCTTGCCTCAGGCCGGTTCGCCGCGTGCAGAGATGATCATCAACCGTGAGGTGCTGGAGGCCATGGCCATCCCGGAGTTGGCCGAGCTGGTGGAGATGGCCCAGAGCCCGGACAGCTGGCTGGCGCGTTTGCTGGTGGCCCACGCTGAGATGTTCCAGCCGCCACGGGTGAAACACACGCCCAAAGGCGACGTGACCCAGCCGCTGATCGTGGCCGTGAGCCTGGACGAAGAGGGGCCTGAGCCGTTGAGCCGGGACGAGCTGGAAAGCTGGCGGCAGGAGCTGAAGAAGTTGGCCATTCGGTTTCGGGATGGGTTGAACGAGTGTTGAGGGCCCAGGCTTTTGTGGCGAGGGAGCTTGCTCCCGTTGGGCTGCGAAGCGGCTCCGAGGTTTTTCAGGGCCAGTAGTGTCAGCTGTCGGGGAGCTGCTGCGCCGCCCAACGTCGGCAAGCCCGCTCGTCACAACACTGATATAATGCCGGCCTTTCGTGGAGAACAGACTTTTATGCCAACGTCCTTTCTGGAAATTGTTGAACTGCCCGACGGCCGAATCGAGCTGCGCCGGGCTGAGGACGAGGGTTCTCTGGTGATTTTGGATTTTTCCGAGGACGCGAAAGCGTTCCTGCAAGGCCAGCACGTGGAAGTGGCAAAAGCCATGTTGAGCGTAGGCGTGCAGATGGCAGGGCGCCTGGCTGAAGGCGAGCCTGAGAAGGAAGACGGTCCGCGAATTCTTCACTGATTGTGTTGAGTGGGCCTATTGTGGTGAGCGGGCTTGCCCCGCGCTGGGCTGCGAAGCGGCCCTCAATAGAATGAACGCGATGTATCAGGTATTCCACAGTGCCTGTTTTGGGGCCGCTTCGCAGCCCGACGCGGGGCAAGCCCGCTCACCACAATAATCCCTGCCACAAGCCCCTCCACAGGGCTGGCCAGTGGCACATCGTAGCGGCACATCGTTTTATCCCAACCGAATATTCAAGCTCTGCGCATCGCCCGTACGTGCGGCGCTGACCAACTGTTGCCTGGCCGCTGTAGTCAGCGGGTTCAACCAGCTGACTACCGTATGGCTACGGCCCAGGCGCAAGGCTTCGCAGGTCAGTTGCTGGGCGCTCTGAGCACCGCGGGGTTGCAGCAACAGGATACGCTCGCGATTCAGGCCGGCGTCCCGCAGCCAGGCCTGGGTCAGGCTGGAAGGCGGGGCAATCAGCGTCAGCCAGCGTGCATCCTGCTCCTCGCTCAATTCGCGAAGAATCGGCGCCAGCAGGCTGAGGCAGCTCCCGGCAGCACCGCGCAACGACAGTTCACTGAACGCCTCGGGTTCGGCGCTCCAGGGCGCTTCGACCGTTTCCTTGAGGATGGGCGCAAGGGGCTGGGCCATAAAGGCCTCAAACAGCGACAGCTGAGTGTGTTGTGGGGTCTGTAGGAACTGCATGATGCCTCCGTTAGCGGCGAATTACGCCGACGCTCAAGCCTTCAATCACCAGGTCCTGATCCTTCAGGTTCACTTCAATCGGCGCGAACTCAGGGTTCTCGGCCAGTAGCCAGACCTTGCTGCCTTCGCGCTTGAAGCGTTTGACCGTCACTTCATCGCCAATACGGGCGACGACGATCTGGCCATTGCGGGCTTCACGTGTGGTGTGGACGGCCAACAGGTCGCCGTCGAAAATGCCCACGTCCTTCATGCTCATGCCATGGACCCGCAGCAGATAGTCGGCACGGGGATGGAAGAAGGTCGGGTTGATGTTGCAGGATTCCTCGACGTGCTGCTGCGCCAGGATCGGCGCACCGGCTGCGACCCGGCCGATGATCGGCAGTGTCGACTCGTCGGCCTTGGCTTCGAAGCCAGGGATACGAATGCCGCGTGAAGCCCCCGGGGTCATCTCGATCGCACCTTTGCGGGCGAGGGCCTTGAGGTGTTCTTCAGCAGCGTTGGGCGACTTGAATCCCAGTTCCAGCGCAATTTCCGCCCGGGTCGGCGGGTAGCCGTTGTCATCGAGGCAGCGCTTGATAAAAGCCAGAATCTCAGCTTGGCGTGGCGTCAGTTTTAGCATGTTGATCGCTCTGTCTTTTTATACAGTGACTGGGATTATATACAGTGGACTGCGCTTGGCAATCACCGTTTTCAGTCACTCCGCTGGACGGTCATTTGTCACCTGTCCTACACGGGGAAGACAGCGCTGCCTACAGACCTTGGCGAATGTGATTAAATGGCCATGAAATCGGTGACCGGCCGGCCGCAAACGGACCTGCAGGCTTGACAAGACATAGCTTGAAACGTATGTTTCAAACAAGTGTTTGTCAGGCGGAGTAGCCATGGCCCAGTCGGAAACCGTTGAACGCATTCTCGATGCTGCCGAGCAGTTGTTCGCGGAAAAAGGATTTGCTGAAACCTCATTGCGGCTGATTACCAGCAAGGCCGGGGTCAACCTGGCGGCAGTGAATTATCATTTCGGCTCCAAGAAAGCGCTGATACAGGCTGTGTTCTCACGGTTCCTGGGGCCTTTCTGCATCAGCCTCGACCGTGAGCTGGAGCGTCGCCAGGCCAAGCCTGAAAACAAGCCAAGCCTGGAAGACCTGCTGGAAATCCTCGTCGAGCAGGCGCTGGTGGTCCAGCCTCGCAGCGGCAATGACCTGTCGATCTTCATGCGCCTGCTGGGCCTGGCATTCAGCCAGAGCCAGGGCCACCTGCGTCGTTACCTGGAAGACATGTACGGCAAGGTGTTCCGCCGCTATATGTTGCTGGTCAATGAAGCCGCACCGCGTATTCCGCCAATCGAGCTGTTCTGGCGCGTGCACTTCATGCTCGGTGCCGCAGCATTCAGCATGTCCGGGATCAAGGCCCTGCGTGCGATTGCCGAGACCGACTTCGGCGTCAACACTTCCATTGAGCAGGTGATGCGCCTGATGGTGCCGTTTCTTGCCGCCGGCATGCGGGCCGAAACCGGTGTCACCGACCAGGCCATGGCCGCCGCCCAGTTGCGCCCGCGCAGCAAGTCGGTGCCGGCGCCGGCCAAGGTTTAACCCCTTTCGGGTGTGCGCGGCCGCTTGCATCCGCTAAGCTAGCCGCCCATGCCGATTTCAGCTATTTATCCACAGCCCGTTGCGCTCGCTGAGCGTCCGTCTCCTGATTTAATCTTGGTGATGCGATCTCGCGAGGGCTCCGGGCTGCGTGCGTTATTTAAGGAAGTTTTATGACTCAAGCCCTGCAAGGCTCTTTGATGGTGGACGTCGCCGGTACCTGGCTGACGGCTGAAGATCGTCACTTGTTGCGTCAGCCCGAGGTGGGCGGCCTGATCATTTTTGCGCGCAATATCGAGCACCCACGCCAGGTGCGTGAGTTGAGCGCCGCGATTCGTGCGGTGCGCCCGGACCTGCTGCTGGCGGTCGACCAGGAAGGTGGCCGGGTGCAACGTTTGCGCCAGGGGTTTGTGCGGCTGCCGGCGATGCGCGCCCTGGCTGACAATCCGAATGCGGAGCAACTGGCCGAGCAGTGTGGCTGGATCATGGCGACAGAGGTGCTGGCGGTTGGCCTGGACCTGAGTTTCGCCCCGGTGCTGGACCTCGATTACCAGCGCAGCGCCGTCGTGGGCACGCGCGCGTTCGAAGGCGACCCGGAGCGCGCCGCCGTGTTGGCGGGTGCCTTTATCCGAGGCATGAACAGCGCCGGCATGGCGGCCACCGGGAAGCACTTTCCCGGCCACGGCTGGGCTGAAGCCGATTCCCACGTCGCGATTCCCAATGATGAACGCAGCCTGGAACAGATTCGCGCCAATGACCTGGTGCCTTTCGCACGGCTGAGCAAGCAACTGGCGGCCGTTATGCCGGCCCACGTGATTTATCCACAGGTGGATGCGCAACCTGCCGGCTTCTCCCGGCGCTGGTTGCAGGACATCCTGCGGGGCGAGTTGCAGTTCGACGGGGTGATCTTCAGTGACGACCTGTCCATGGCCGGTGCGCATGTGGTCGGTGATGCCGCCAGCCGTATCGAAGCCGCGCTGACGGCCGGCTGCGACATGGGCCTGGTGTGCAACGACCGCGCCGCCGCCGAGTTGGCCCTGAGCGCGGCCCAGCGCATGAAAGTCACGCCGTCGGCGCGTATCGCGCGGATGCGTGGGCAGGCGGTGGCGTCGACCGAGTACAAGCAGGATCCGCGTTGGCTGGCGGCATTGAGTGCGCTGCGGGATGCTCAATTGATTGATTAAGACCGTGTCGCGTCCATCGCAGGCAAGCCAGCTCCCACAGGGAAATGCATTCCAAATGTGGGAGCGGGCTTGCCCGCGATAGCGGTCTTAAAGTCAGCGCTTCTCTTGCTTGTGAGGCAACGGCGCAAACAACGCCTCGATGTCCTCATTCCCCAGCTTCCAATCCCCCGTCGTCCGCCCATCCAGAACGCCCGCCGCCAGATCAGACTTTTCCTTCTGCAAATGCTGGATTTTCTCTTCCACCGTGCCCCGGGCAATCATCTTGTAGACGAACACCGGCTTCTCCTGGCCGATGCGATACGCGCGGTCGGTCGCCTGGTTTTCCGTCGCCGGGTTCCACCAAGGGTCGTAGTGAATCACCGTGTCCGCTTCCGTCAGGTTAAGCCCCACGCCGCCTGCTTTCAGGCTGATCAGAAAGATCTGCAGCTTGCCGCTCTGGAAGTCTTTCACCGGTGTGCGCCGATCCCGGGTTTGCCCGGTCAGCAGCGCGTAGGCCACGCCACGCTTCTTCAGTTCGGCTTCGATCAGGCTCAGCATCGAGGTGAACTGGGAAAACAGCAGGATCCTGCGCCCTTCGGCAAACAACTCTTCGAGCATCTCCATCAAGCTGTCGAGCTTGCCCGAGCTGCTGCCCTTTGCCGGCAGGGTTGCATCATTGACCAGGCGTAGATCACAGCACACCTGCCGCAACTTGAGCAGCGCTTCCAGGATGATGATCTGGCTGCGGGCCACGCCTTTGCGGGTGATCTCGTCGCGGACTTTCTTGTCCATCGCCAGGCGCATGGTTTCGTATACGTCGCGCTGGGCTTCGTTGAGGTCGACCCAGTGAATGATCTCGGTCTTGGGCGGTAGCTCGGTCGCCACCTGCTCCTTGGTACGGCGCAGCAGGAACGGTTTGATCCGACCATTGAGGTGCTGCAATCGCACGTCGCTGCCGCGCTTTTCAATCGGCACGCGGTAATCGCGATTAAAGCTTTTTACATCCCCCAGCCAACCCGGCAGCAGGAAGTGGAACAGCGACCACAGCTCGCCCAGGTGGTTTTCCAGCGGCGTACCTGAAAGACACAGGCGCTGGCGGGCATTCAGCTCGCGGGCTGCCTGGGCGGCCTTGCTGTTGGGGTTCTTGATGTACTGCGCTTCGTCCAGGATCAGCACGTGCAAGGGCAGGGCGGCCAGTGGCTCGATGTCCTTGGGCAGCAGGGCGTAGGTGGTCAGCAGCAGGTCGTAATCCTGCAACTGCGGGAAATGTTTCTTACGCCCGGCGCCATACAGCGCCAATACTTTGAGCTGCGGCGTGAAGTGCGCGGCTTCGTCGAGCCAGTTCGGGATCAGGCTGGTGGGCATCACCACCATGCACGGCCGGTCCAGGCGCCCGGCGATTTTCTCGCTGAGAATATGCGCCAGGGTTTGCAGGGTTTTGCCCAGGCCCATGTCATCCGCAAGAATCCCGCCGACGTCGAGCTGGCGCAGCGACTGCATCCAGCTCAAGCCTTCCAGCTGGTAAGGGCGCAACGTCGCATTCAGCCCTTCGGGCGCTTCGCAGCTGAAATCCTTGATGTCCCGCAGGCGCTGGGCGAAGTTGCGGATCTTTTCGCCACCTTCCCATTGCAGCGGCAGGTCTTCCAGCGGGTTCAGGCGAATGGCGTCTGCCTTGGCCAGGCGCAGCGCGGTGGTACCGGGTTCTTGCAGGTAGAACTCGCCAAGGGTTGCCAGCACCGGTTTCAGCCGGCCATAAGGCAGCGCCACTTGCAGCGGGCCGTGGCCATTGGGCAGGCCGGGGATGTTCACTAGGATCAGTTCGTCATCACGGCGCCGGGCGAGTTTTTCCGGGTTGAGGATCTCGGTGTGGGAGCGCATCAGGTTCAGCAGGATCGGCAGCAAACTCAGGCGTTCGCCGTTGACGATGATCCCCAGCTCCAGGTCGAACCAGTCGCGCTCCGGCGTTTCGTCGACGCTGGCGTACCAGTCGTCGACGGCGCTCAGGTCGAAACCGAAATCCTCATCGATCTGCAATTCCCAGCCCTGGGCACGCAGGGTCGGTGACGCGTTCAGGGTGAAGTTCAGCCAGGCGCTGTCATTGACCATTTCGAACAGTTCGCCGGCACTTTCCGGCAGGGCCTTGCTCTGGCGCGTGGCGATCTTGAAGCCCAGCAGGCGCAGCTGTTCGCGAAACTGTTGCTCCACCTCGGGGTGACGCTTGATCCGCAGGCTCTGCTGTTCCTGGCGCACGATGATGTCGGCGTTTTTCTGGCCGCTGACGTAGTTGCCCAGATAGTTGAAGGACAACGCCGCGCGATGTTGGATGTAACGCTGCATCTTGCCGTTGCGCGGTTCGAAGGCGCTGAACTCGATACTGGCCAGCCACAAGCGTGGCACCGGCTGTACGTCCTCCATCACCACTTGCGGCAGCACCACGCGGTTGTCCAGCACCGCCTGGAGCTTCTCCAGCAGCTCGGCATCCTGCGCCGCCGCCGGGTAGGCCAGGGTTTCCTGGACCTTGAGCAGCACCGCGGCGATGTGTTTGCAGTTGGTGTGCACGGGGCAGGTGCAGCGGCTGTCCACCAGGATCAGCGTGCCCTTGGCGGATTCGCGCAGGGAGATGGTCTGGCGGTAGACATTGCCCCCCGAGCCTTCACAGCTGGCAATGATGGTGCTGTCGCCGGACTCGACGATGCGCACGCGGTTTTCCAGGGCGTAGCGCCGGCCGCGCTCAAGGCTTTGCTCTTTAAAGCGATTGGCCCACGAAGGGGCCAGGGGTTTGGTCAACGACGACGTCAGGGGCATGGTGCTGGATCAGTCCTGGACGTCGGGCGGTGGAGCGCTGGGCGGCTTGGCGGTCAGCGAAGTGATCTTGATCAGCAGGGCGAGGTGGCCGCCGTCCAGGTAGTTGAGCTGGTTATTCTTGGTGCGCACGTCTTGCTGGCTGAGGTGCTCGCTGGCGATGACGCTGCCGTTGGCGTCGAACTGGTTGATCCAGAAATCTGCGTCGATATCGGTAAAGCGCCCCAATTGCAGGCTCAGTGTGCCCTCGATGGGAAACTGGCCGAACTGTTCCTGACCGTCGCTGATGGCCAGTTTCACGGGTTGGTCACCGAGGTTCTGGTCCCAGGCGCGGTGCAGTAGCACAGTGTAATTACTGTCGGCGCTGAGTTTGTCGACGATGTTGCCCAGCCGCGGCGGGCTCATTTTGTCGGCCGGTAGGCGTGGCGCGCCGGCGTCCCAGTTTTCCGGCGCCGCGCGGCTATTGATCACCGGCTCGGCGTTCTGGCGCACCAGGATCATCTCCACCAGGTACGGGCTGTCGGCAAACGCCGAAGGAGCAACGACCACCAACAACAAGCTCAAAATGCGGAACAGGCGCATTGGGGCGTCCTTCAAGCAGATTTCGGGATGAGGCGCTCAAACAGCGCCTCCAGTGTATTAAAGCGTTCTTCGGCACGTTCCATCGGTACCATGAATTTGAACAGCGTAGCCCCTTCGAACTTGTAGCGATTGGGCTGGCCCTGAATCAGCTTGATCAGCACCAGCGGGTCTACCGGCGTTTGCGCTTCAAACTCGATACGCCCGCCTTGCGGCCCGGCGTCGACCTTCTTGATACCCAGTTGCTCGGCCTGCAATTTGAGCAGGGTCAGGCGCACCAGGTTCTTGGTCGGTTCCGGCAACAGGCCGAAGCGGTCGATCATCTCCACTTGCAGGTCCTTGAGGCCGTCTTCGTCAGTGGCCGAGGCGATGCGTTTGTACAGGATCAGCCGCGCGTGCACGTCCGGCAGGTAGTCTTCGGGAATCAGCGCGGGCAAACGCAGGTTGATTTCCGGGCCGCCACCCAGCGGTTGGTCGAGGTTCGGTTGTTCGCCCTTGCGGATGGCTTTCACCGCGCGCTCGAGCATCTCCATATACAGGGTGAAACCCACGGCCTGGATCTGCCCGCTTTGACCGTCGCCCAGCAGTTCGCCGGCGCCACGGATTTCCAGGTCGTTGGTGGCCAGCACAAAACCGGCGCCGAGGTCCTGGGTATTGGCGATCGCTTCCAGGCGCTTCTCGGCGTCGGACGTGATCTGCTGGCGCGGCGGCGTCAGCAAATAGGCGTACGCCTGGTGGTGACTGCGCCCGACCCGGCCGCGCAACTGGTGCAACTGCGCCAGGCCGAACTTGTCGGCCCGCTCGATGATGATGGTGTTGGCGCTTGGCACGTCGATGCCGGTCTCGATGATGGTCGAGGCGATCAGCACGTTGAAGCGCTTGTGGTAGAAGTCGCTCATCACCTGTTCGAGTTCGCGCTCGCGCATCTGTCCGTGGCCGATGGCGATCCGGGCTTCCGGCACCAGTTCGGCCAGGTCGGCGGCGCATTTCTCGATGGTTTTTACGTCGTTGTGCAGGTAGTAAACCTGGCCGCCGCGCAGCAACTCACGCAGCAGGGCTTCCTTGACCGTGCTTTTGTTCTGTTCCATCACGAAGGTGCGCACCGACAACCGGCGCGCCGGTGGCGTGGCGATGATCGACAGGTCGCGCATGCCCGACACCGCCATGTTCAGCGTGCGCGGAATCGGCGTGGCGGTGAGGGTCAGGATGTCGACTTCACTGCGCAGGGCCTTGAGTTGTTCCTTCTGACGGACACCGAAGCGGTGTTCTTCGTCGATGATCACCAGGCCAAGGTTCTTGATCTTCACATCGTCCGACAGCAGCTTGTGAGTGCCGATCACGATGTCGATCTTGCCTTCTGCCAGGTCGGCAATCGCCGCGTTCACTTCCTTGGCCGACTTGAAGCGGCTCATCACTTCCACGGTCACCGGCCAGTCGGCAAAGCGGTCGCGGAAGCTGTTGTAGTGCTGTTGGGCTAGCAGGGTGGTCGGTACGAGGATCGCCACCTGACGGCCGCCGTGCACCGCAATAAAGGCTGCGCGCATGGCGACTTCGGTCTTGCCGAAGCCCACGTCGCCGCACACCAGGCGGTCCATTGGCTTGGGCGCCAGCATGTCGGCGCGCACGGCGTCGATGGTGGTTTGCTGGTCCGGGGTTTCTTCGAAGGCAAAGCCGGCGCTGAAGGTCGCGTAGTCGGCCTTTGGGTCGGCAAACGCATAACCTTCGCGGGCGGCGCGACGGGCATAAATGTCGAGCAATTCGGCGGCCACGTCGCGCACTTGCTCGGCGGCCTTGCGCTTGGCTTTCTGCCAGGTCTCGGAGCCCAGGCGGTGCAACGGCGCGAGGGCGTCGTCGCTGCCGGTGTAGCGGGCGATCAGGTGCAGGTTGGCCACGGGCACGTAGAGCTTGGCGCCCTCGGCGTATTCCATGGTGAGGAATTCAGCGACCTGGTTGTCGATCTCCAGGGTTTGCAGCCCCAGGTAACGGCCCACGCCGTGGTCGATATGCACCACCGGCGCGCCTTCACGCAGCTCGGTGAGGTTCTTGATCACCGCGTCGTTGTTGGCATCGGCACGTTTTTCGCGGCGGCGACGCTGCATCACGCGCTGACCGAACAGCGGGCTTTCGGCAATCAATGCCAGGGCCGGGTCGTCCAGCAGCAGGCCTTCGTCCAGCGGAGCGATGGTGATCGCCAGACGATCCTTGCTCGCGACAAAGTCCGGCCAGCTGTCGACGGTTTTCGGTCGCAGCTTCAGGCGTTCCAGCAACTCCAGCAGCACCTCACGGCGCCCGGCGGACTCGGCGGTAAACAGCACACGGCCAGGGAAGTCACCGAGGAAGTTCGACAGCGCTTCCAGCGGCTGGTTGGCCTTGGCTTCAATCGCCAGGTTCGGCAGCGCTTGCGCCGGGAAGCGCTCGCGGCCAGCGCCTGCATCCACGTCCTGTTGGCTGGCGACTACGCGCGGCCAGTTTTTCAGACGGGCGAAGCAGTCTTCCACCGGCAGGAAAAGCTCGGCCGGTGGCAATAAAGGACGGGACGGGTCTACGCGGCGTTCTTCATAACGGTTGCGCACGTCATTCCAGAAGTTCTCTGCCGCTTGTTCAATGCCCGGCAGCGAGAACACTTGGGTGTCCTGGGGCAGGTAATCGAAGAGGGTGGAGGTTTCGTCGAAGAACAACGGCAGGTAGTACTCGATACCGGCGGGAGTAATCCCGCTGCTCAAGTCCTGGAAGATCGGGCAGCGGCGGAAGTCCACGTCAAAGCGTTCGCGGAAACGTGCCTTGAAGCGCGTGACCGCATCTTTTTGCAGCGGGAATTCCCGGGCCGGCAGCAGCTTGACCGATTCCACCTTGTCGATGGAGCGCTGATTCTCGGGGTCGAAGGTGCGCAGGGTTTCGATTTCATCGTCGAACAGGTCGATCCGGTACGGCAGTTTGCTGCCCATCGGGAACAGGTCGATCAACGCGCCACGTACCGCGAACTCGCCGTGCTCGTACACCGTGTCGACGCAGCGATAGCCGCTGGCCTCAAGCCGGGTGCGCATTTGCTCCACGTCGAGCTTCTGGCCGATATCCAGCACCAGGCTGCTGCCCAGCAGGAACTTGGTCGGCGCCAGGCGGTGCAAGGCCGTGGTGATCGGCACCACCAGCACGCCGTGGGCCAGTTCCGGCAAGCGGTACAGGCTGGCGATGCGCTGGGAAATGATGTCCTGGTGCGGCGAGAACAGATCGTAGGGCAGGGTTTCCCAGTCCGGGAAATGCAGCACCGGCAAATCGGGGGCGAAGAAACTCAGCTCCTGTTCCAGCCGCTCGGCACTTTGGCTGTCGGCGGTGAGCAGCAGGGTAAAGCGCTTGGCAGCGCTGGCAGCCTCGGCGATGGCCAGGCTCAGGGCGGCACCGGGCAGATTGCCCCAGTGCTGTTTACCTGCCGCAGCAGGGAGAAGCGGTAGACGCAGAACGGGCACGGAAGGTTGAGCTCCAAGCGTTGCGACAAAGTCGGTAATTGTAACGGCCCGGAGTGCCGCCTGTCAGTTGCTGACTGAGCCTATTACGGTTTGTAGGAAATGTAGTGGCTAAGACAAACAAAGGCGTCTTTTGACTCATTATGTAGTGCCGAAATCGGCGTATGTTTCGGAGGGTTACGGACACTTTGTCACATTGGCCCACAAGGGGGTGCTCTGGAAGCCACGTGTTTACTGGGCTCCAGCGGGGCGTTATTTTTTTTGCAAGGGGTTTTGTTGCTGGCCGCGCATTGCTCCGAAGGCGGTCGGGCGGCATAATGTAGCCCCTTTTTTCTGCCCCTACATGTGGAAGGTTCCCGTGACTCAGAAGCCCGACCAGTGTCTTGGTGAATGGATCGACCGTGAAGCACTCGCTGAAGCGATGATTCCGCTTATCGGTCAGCTCTACCGCAATAACAACGTGGTGAGCTCGATCTATGGCCGCAGCCTGATCAACCAATCAGTCATCGCGATTCTCAAGGCTCATCGCTTTGCTCGCCATCGTTCCGCCGACGACAGCGAACTCTCCGTCCACGAAACATTCCCTCTGCTTAAAGCCATGAGCGAGCTCAAGCTCGGCGCGGCCTCGGTAGACCTGGGCAAGCTGGCCTACAAATTCCGCAAGGAAGGCGCTGGCCGTACCGCCGAGCAGTTCGTGCGTGAAGAAATGGCCGATGTGGTTGGCCAGCAAAACGCCGCAGCCCGCAAAGGCACCGACGTTGTGCTTTACGGCTTCGGTCGTATCGGCCGCCTGCTGGCGCGCATCCTGATCGAAAAAACCGGTGGTGGCGACGGCCTGCGCCTGCGTGCCATCGTGGTGCGTAAAGGCGCCGAGAACGACCTGACCAAACGCGCCAGCCTGCTGCGTCGCGACTCGGTACACGGTCCGTTCAACGGCACCATCGTCATCGACGAAGAAAACAACACCATCACTGCCAACGGTAACCTGATCCAGGTGATCTACGCGAAGAACCCGGCTGAAGTGGACTACACCCAGTACGGCATCAAAGACGCACTGCTGGTGGACAATACCGGTGTGTGGCGTGACGCCGAGGGCCTGGGCCAGCACCTGGCTTGCCCGGGTATCGACCGCGTTGTGCTGACTGCGCCTGGCAAGGGCAAGCTGAAGAACATCGTGCACGGCATCAACCACGGTGAAATCACCGCTGACGACAAGATCGTGTCTGCCGCTTCCTGCACCACCAACGCCATCGTGCCGGTGCTGAAAGCTGTAAATGACAAGTTCGGCATCGTTAACGGTCACGTTGAAACGGTTCACTCGTACACCAACGACCAGAACCTGATCGACAACTTCCACAAAGGCGATCGCCGTGGCCGTAGCGCCGCGCTGAACATGGTCATCACCGAGACCGGTGCTGCCACCGCTGCTGCCAAGGCCCTGCCTGAGCTGGCCGGCAAGCTGACCGGTAACGCGATCCGTGTTCCGACGCCGAACGTGTCGATGGCCATTCTCAACCTGAACCTTGAGAAAGCCGCCACCCGTGAAGAGATGAACGAGTACCTGCGCTACATGGCGCTGCACTCCGATCTGCACAAGCAAATCGACTTCGTCAATTCCCAGGAAGTGGTGTCCACCGACTTCGTGGGCTCGCGCCACGCCGGTGTGGTGGACGCTGAAGCGACCATCACCCAGGATAACCGCGTTGTTCTGTACGTCTGGTACGACAACGAATTCGGTTACAGCTGCCAGGTGGTTCGTGTGATGGAAGACATGGCCGGGGTTAACCCGCCAGCATTCCCGCGCTAAGCATCAGCGGTAAATGAAAAAAGCCCCGACTGGTTCGGGGCTTTTTTATGCCTGTTGGTTTTGTGTTGTTTGTACCGGCCTCATCGCAGGCAAGCCAGCTCCCACATGTTGATGTGTGAATCCACTCAAATGTGGGAGCTGGCTTGCCTGCGATAGCGATCCATCAAGCGCCGCCGACTATCGAAGCCTGCGCAGTCCGCAACTCATGACGGTTGCCTTTAAACAAAATCAACGTGGCAATCAGGCCCAACACCGCCGCACCGCTAAGCCAGATCCCCGGCGCCGCCTTGTTGTCCAGCACGTGGATCAGGTAGGTACAGGCCGCGGGCGTGAAGCCACCAAAGGTCGCCGTCGCCAGGCTGTAGGCCAGGGAGAAACCGGTGGTACGCACTTCTACCGGCATGATTTCGGTCAGAGCCACCACCATCGCACCGTTGTACGAGCCGTACAGGAACGACAGCCAGAGCAACACGATCAGCAGATGGCTGAAGCTCGGGTTGGCAACCAGCCAGGACAGCGCCGGATAAGCCGTGAGGGTTGCCAGAATCGTCGCCCCCAGCAGCAGGGGTTTACGGCCGATCTTGTCGGACACCGCGCCCATCACCGGCAGCCAGATGAAGTTGGAGATGCCCACGCATACGGTTACCAGCAACGCGTCGAAGTCCGACAGGTGCAGTTCGGCCTTGCCGAAAGTCGGGGTGTAGGCGGTGATCAGGTAGAACGACACAGTGGTCATCACCACCAGCGCCATGCCGGCGATCACGATGCCGAAGTTCTGACCGATGGAGCGCACGATTTCCTGCAGGGTAGGGCGATGTTTGCGCGCCTGGAATTCAGGGGTTTCTTCCAGGGAGCGACGAATCACGAAGATCACCGGCACGATCAGGCAGCCGATCAGGAACGGCACGCGCCAGCCCCAGTCACCCATTTCTTCCGGGCTGAGCCAGTGGTTCAGGCCCACACCCAGCAATCCTGCGAATACCACCGCAGCTTGCTGGCTGGCGGACTGCCAGCTGACGAAGAAGCCTTTGCGGCCCGGGGTGGCGATTTCCGCCAGGTACACCGACACGCCGCCCAGTTCCACGCCGGCAGAGAAGCCTTGCAGCAAGCGGCCAAACAGCACCAGCAACGGTGCCGCGACGCCCAGGGTGGCATACCCGGGAACGCAGGCAATCAGGATGGTGCCGGCAGCCATCAGCGCCAGGGTGATCACCAGGCCCTTTTTACGGCCGTGACGGTCGATGTAGGCACCGAGGAAAATTGCGCCCAAAGGGCGCATCAGGAACCCGGCGCCAAAGGTCGCCAGGGACAGCATCAGGGAGGCAAAAGCGCTGTCGGTGGGGAAAAAGGTCTTGGCAATGGCCGTGGCGTAGAAGCCATAGACCATGAAGTCGAACATCTCGAGGAAGTTACCGCTGACAACGCGAAAGATCGCCTTGCCCTTGCCCGTTGTAGTGGACATGTCATGCACTCATTTTGGCTATCTTATTAGTAATCCCTGGTCGCAACCGTCCTTGCTGTTAAAGCCTCGGCACGAAGCTCGCGCTGAACAGTTTTGTAACCATATGTGTATAAGCCACCACAGGCAACAAAAAACCGATAGCAAGCTGGCGAATTGCCGCAGGGTGCGGAGATTAATTCAGGAGGGTATTGCGCAGGCTGTCGGACAGGCCTTTCGGTGCCAGCCAGATGCCGAGATACGCCTTGGCCAGCTCGTCATTGCGACTGCTGAACACCACTGTGCCGTTGATTTCCAGGCTCAGGCCGCGCTGAGGCCGAAAATCCAGCGCATAACGGTCACCACTGCGGATATCGCGAAAACTTTTGTGCAGTTGATCCAGTTCAGGCTTCAGGCGAGCGAGGGCCGCGGGTGTTTGCTGGCGTTCGAGGGTGGCGGTGGCGGCCTTGATCACATCGTTGCGGTCGATGTCGCGAAAGTAATACAGCTCCAGGCGCAGGTCTTTCTGCTGATCCAGGGTCTGTTTCGCGCTCAGGTCTGCCTGGGCGAACAGCGCCGCCGCATAGACGTCTGCCCACAGGTAGGTCAGGACAGCCTGGTTTTTCAGTCGCAACTGATGAGATTGCGCGGGAAAACCGGCTTGTTTGAGCCGATCCGCCTCATTCGCCAACACCGGCACCGAAAACATCAGCAATAAACAGATAACGACATGCCGCATAATGCCCCGTCCTGAAAAGGTGCTTGCCTACAGGTTAATTCAATTTTCGACAGCGAAAGGTTTTATGGGCTGCGTGCGGCATATCTTGGTTTTATGCGGACTTGCAGCGCTGGCCGGATGCGGCGGCGATTCGCTGGAGCGCTTCGGTGGCCCGACCATGGGCAGCACCTATTCGATCCAGTATGTGCGTGCGCCTGGCGTGCCCGGCCCCGCCGAGGTCCAGCGCTTGGTGGAGGGCATTCTGGCCGAGGTCGACCGGCAGATGTCGACCTACCGCAGCGACTCCGATATCGAGCGTTTCAACGACCTGCCGGGCCACAGTTGCCAGCCCATGCCGGCGCCCATCCTGCACCTGGTGCGTACCGGCGAGCAGTTATCCCAGGCCAGTGACGGCGCTTTTGACCTGACGGTCGAACCGCTGATGAACCTGTGGGGCTTCGGCCCGCAGGCCCGTGAGATAAAAGTCCCGGACGCGACAGCCCTTGAGCAGGTCCGCCAGCGCGTCGGCCATCAGTATTTGCACATCGACGGTAACCAGCTGTGCAAGGACGCTGCCGTCGCAGTCGACTTCAACAGCATCGCCGCCGGTTACGCGGTCGACCGTATTGCCGCGCAACTCACTCAGCTTGGCATTCATCGCTACCTCGCCGAAGCCACCGGCGAACTCAAGGCCGCTGGCGTCAAACCCGACGGCTCGCCCTGGCGCATCGCCCTGGAAGAACCCCGGGACGATCAGCAGGTGGCCGAAAAAATCATCGCCGTGGATGGCGTTGGTGTATCGACATCGGGTGACTATCGCAATTATTTCCAGCAGGATGGTCGGCGTTATTCCCACACCCTGGACGCCCGGACCGGCGCGCCGATCACCCATCAACTGGCATCGGTGACGGTGTTGCACCCTTCGGCATTGATGGCCGATGGATTATCGACGCTGCTGCTGATCCTCGGACCCGAACAGGGTTGGGAATACGCCGAAAAACACCAGGTCGCCGCGTTTTTTGTGATGCGTGAGGGCGCTGGTTTCGTCACACGGAGCAACAAGGCATTCGAGCAACTGACGGCAGTGAAGCCGTAACGAACGCCGTGTAGTAAAGGCAAAACTGGCCTACGACGCGACCAAGGGTTAATGTGCGCGGCGTTAAGCCTTCTATAGACTGTGCCCCGGCTCACACACTGAGCCTATTTGATCCTTCATGACCGCTGGCCGCGGCATGATTTAGCCTGGCGCCCAACCGTGCGCCATGGCCTGTTCTGAGGAGTACGCATGGCTGTCTACAACTACGACGTGGTAGTACTGGGTTCCGGCCCTGCTGGAGAAGGTGCGGCGATGAATGCCGCCAAAGCAGGGCGCAAGGTGGCGATGGTCGATAGCCGTCGCCAGGTCGGCGGTAACTGCACCCACCTGGGTACCATCCCGTCCAAGGCCTTGCGTCACTCGGTGCGCCAGATCATGCAGTTCAACACCAACCCGATGTTCCGGGCCATTGGTGAGCCGCGCTGGTTCTCGTTCCCGGACGTGCTCAAGAGCGCTGAAAAAGTCATTTCCAAACAGGTTGCCTCGCGTACCGGCTTCTATGCCCGTAACCGCGTCGACCTGTTCTTCGGCACCGGCAGCTTCGCCGACGAGCAAACCGTCGAAGTGGTCTGCGCCAACGGCGTGGTCGAGAAACTGGTGGCCAAGCACATCATCATCGCCACCGGCTCGCGCCCGTATCGCCCGGCGGATATCGATTTCCACCACCCGCGTATCTACGATAGCGACACCATCCTCAGCCTGGGCCACACCCCGCGCAAACTGATCATCTACGGCGCCGGCGTGATCGGCTGTGAATACGCCTCGATCTTCAGCGGCCTGGGTGTATTGGTTGAGCTGGTGGATAACCGCGACCAGTTGCTGAGCTTCCTCGACTCGGAAATTTCCCAGGCGTTGAGTTACCACTTCAGCAACAACAACATCACTGTGCGCCACAACGAAGAGTACGAGCGGGTCGAAGGCCTGGACAACGGTGTGATCCTGCACCTCAAGTCCGGCAAGAAGATCAAGGCCGACGCCTTGCTCTGGTGCAACGGCCGTACCGGCAACACCGACAAGCTGGGCATGGAAAACATCGGGGTCAAGGTGAATAGCCGTGGCCAGATCGAAGTGGACGAGAACTACCGCACCTGCGTGACCAACATCTACGGTGCCGGTGACGTGATCGGCTGGCCGAGCCTGGCCAGTGCCGCCCACGACCAGGGGCGCTCGGCCGCTGGCAGCATTGTCGACAACGGCAGCTGGCGCTACGTCAACGACGTGCCGACCGGGATCTACACCATTCCCGAGATCAGCTCGATCGGCAAGAACGAGCACGAACTGACCAAGGCCAAGGTGCCTTACGAAGTTGGCAAGGCGTTCTTCAAGAGCATGGCGCGTGCGCAAATCGCCGGTGAGCCGCAAGGCATGCTGAAGATCCTGTTCCACCGTGAAACCCTGGAAGTCCTCGGCGTGCATTGCTTCGGTTACCAGGCGTCGGAGATCGTGCACATCGGCCAGGCGATCATGAACCAGCCGGGTGAGCTGAATACCCTCAAGTATTTCGTCAACACCACCTTCAACTACCCGACCATGGCTGAAGCCTATCGGGTAGCGGCCTACGACGGCCTCAACCGGCTTTTTTGAGCGGCTCCGGCCGGTGGCCTGAGCCGGCCGGGGAGACCGATTTCAGTAATTCCCGAGGGTGGCAGTGGCCAAACCGGGAAAGTCTGTAATCAGGCTATCTACGCCGAAGTCGGCGAGCCTGCGCATCAGCGCGGGTTCGTTGACTGTCCACACGGACACGTGCAAACCCTGGCGCTGGGCTTTTTCCAGACGTTCAGGGGTGCACAACGTCCAGTTCAACGCCAGAATCTCACAGCCATAGTTGGCCGCCACTTTCAACGGGTCGAGCCAGGCGTATTCGGCTACCAGCCCACGGGACAGGTCCGGAGTGAGGTCCAGCGCGGCTTTCAATACTTCCCGCGAGCTTGAGGTCACGGTGACCTTGTCCATCAGCCCGAAACGCTGAGCCATTTCACGGATGGCCAGTACGGTGGTTGCCGCACGGGTGCGCGATGCGCTTTTGACTTCCAGTTGCCAGTGGTCGAAGTCGCACTGTTCGAACAGCTCTTCCAGGCGTGGGATCGGGCAGGGGGTGACCCAGCCCGGGCCGCCTTTGCGTGCGTCCATCTTCACCAGGTCGGCGGCCGAATACTCGACGACCTTGCCGCGTCGGTCGGTGGTGCGCTTGAGGGTCGGGTCGTGGATGACCATCAATTCGCCGTCCATGGACAGGTGCAAATCCAGTTCGCAACGGCGCACGCCGTGCTTGAGGCATTCCTGGAAGCTGGTCAGGGTGTTTTCCGGTGCTTCGCCTTTGGCACCGCGGTGGCCATAAATCAGGGTCACAGTTGCTCCTTTACGCCAGGGTTCCTGGCTGGATGGATGGCGCGACGCGCCATTCAGTGTTCGTATTCAGGTGTCGGACTCTTCGCTTTTTTCCCGTGCCAGGCGCCGTTCCTGAGCCTGTTTCTGCAGGATATAGCGCGCCAGCAACTGGCGTTGGGCATCGGTCATGGCTTCGAATTCAGTGCCGACTTCAAAGCCGCCGGTCTTGGCATCGCAATGGGTGACCTTGGCCCGCAGCAGCAGGCCGAGGGCTTGTGGCATCAGCACCAACTTGACCGCCAGGTGGCTGTCGGGCTGGATTGCCGTAGGGTTCAGGAACTCGATGCCGCCTTCGGAGATGACCACGGGCTGCGGGGTACCGATCTCGCCCAGCAGGCTTTGCGCCATGATCTGGCTAAGCAGGTCGATACGTTTGTTCTGCACTTTGAGGAAGGCGGCCAGGGTGCGGTCCCGCTCGCCGATCTGGCGCAGCAGGTGCTGGGATTCGAATTCGCTCAGGTGCAATTCGCTGAGCAGATTGAACAGCGGGGAATCATCCAGCAACACTTCCTTGCTCAGCGCTTCCGGGCCCGACAGCGGGGTAATTTCCAGTGCGATCATGTCCTCGATACGGTAGTATTCGCGGCGATCTTCTTCATCTAATGTCGACATGGCGAACCCAAGGCAGCGGTGATGGTCTGAGTGTAAAGCTGCTTACCTGACCCCGCCACAAGGACGTCTTCTTTTCCTCCGAACAAGCCCCGACATGTTCAGACCTCTCTTCGTATTTATTGGCACGCGTTATACCCGTGCAAAACGTCGCAATCATTTTGTGTCGTTCATTTCCTTGACCTCGATTATCGGGCTCGCCCTTGGCGTTGTCGTGATGATCGTGGTGCTCTCGGTGATGAACGGCTTCGATCATGAGATGCGCACGCGCGTGCTGGGCATGGTGCCCCACGCGACCATCGAGTCGGGTGAGCCCATCAGCGACTGGCAAAGCCTGGCCGCCAAGGTCAAGCAGAACCCCAAAGTGCTGGCGGTTGCGCCTTTCACCCAGATGCAGGGCCTGTTGACCAACGACGGCAAGGTGCAGAAAGTCCTGCTCAATGCCATCGATCCGGCGCAGGAACGCAACGTCTCGATCATCGATAACTTCATGCAACAGGGCAAACTGGACGACTTGTCGCCCGGCAGCTTTGGCATTGCTATCGGCGACAAGGCCGCGGCCAAGCTCGGCGTGGGCATCGGCGACAAGCTGACCTTCGTCGCACCGGAAGTCACCGTGACCCCGGCCGGTATGTTCCCGCGCATGAAGCGTTTTACCGTGGTCGGCATCTTTCATGTCGGCGCCGGTGAGATCGACGGCTACCTGGGGTTGACCAACCTGACCGACCTGGCCCGCCTGCATCGCTGGAAGCCGGACCAGGTCCAGGGCCTGCGCCTCAAGTTCAACGACCTGTTCGACGCGCCGCGTACCTCGTGGGAAATTGCCCAGCATCTGGGTGAGAACCAGTACTACGCCCGCGACTGGACCCGGACCCACGGCAACCTGTACCAGGCCATCCGCATGGAAAAAGCCATGATCGGCCTGCTGTTGCTGCTGATCGTCGCCGTGGCCGCCTTCAACATCATCTCCACGCTGGTGATGGTGGTGAACGACAAGAAGGGCGATATCGCGATCCTGCGCACCCTCGGCGCCACGCCGGGGCAGATCATGGCGATCTTCATGGTGCAGGGCACGGTGATCGGCGTCGTCGGTACCTTGATCGGCACCGTGGTGGGGATTCTCGCCGCGCTGAACGTCAGCGCCGCCATCGCCGGGCTGGAAGTGTTGATCGGCCACAAATTCCTGAACTCCGACGTCTACTTCATCGACTACTTGCCGTCCCAGGTGCAGAGCCAGGACGTGTTGATGGTCGGCGCCGCCGCGTTGGTCCTGAGTTTCCTTGCCACCCTGTATCCAGCCTGGCGCGCGGCACGTACCCAGCCGGCGCAGGCTTTACGTTATGAGTGAATCGGGCATGAGTGAAAAAGCAATCCTGAGCTGCCGCAACCTGGGCAAATCCTACGAGGAAGGCCCGGAATCCGTGGTGGTGCTGTCCAACCTGCAGCTGGAACTGCACCCGGGCGAGCGCGTGGCGATCGTCGGCAGTTCCGGTTCCGGCAAAAGTACCTTGCTCAACCTGTTGGGCGGCCTTGATACGCCGTCCCAGGGCAGCGTCTGGCTGGCCGGCGAAGAACTGTCGGCCCTGGGCGAGAAAGCCCGCGGCCAGTTGCGCAACCGTTCGTTGGGCTTTGTGTACCAGTTCCACCACTTGCTGCCCGAGTTCACCGCCCTGGAAAACGTCTGCATGCCACTGTTGATCGGCAAGACGGCGATCCCGGAAGCACGCCAGCGTGCCAAGGCGTTGCTGGAACGGGTCGGCCTGGGCCATCGCCTGGAGCACAAACCGGCTGAATTGTCCGGCGGCGAGCGCCAGCGTGTGGCGATTGCCCGCGCCCTGGTCAACAACCCGGGCCTGGTGATGCTCGACGAGCCTACCGGCAACCTCGACTCCCACACCGCCCAGGGCATCAAGGACTTGATGCTGGAGCTGAGCACCCAGATGCGCACCGCGTTCCTGGTGGTGACCCATGACATGAGCATGGCCCGCCAGATGGACCGCGTGCTGCACCTGCAGGAAGGTCATCTGGTCGCCATCTGACCTGTTTCAAGCCCGGCGCCTGACGCCGGGTTTTCTATTTTTTCAACGGTGCCCGCGAATGTTCAGACCGTTATCGATTTTCATCGGCACGCGCTATACCCGCGCCAAGCGCCGCAACCGTTTTGTTTCGTTTATCTCGATGACCTCGATGATCGGCCTCGCCCTGGGCGTGCTGGCGATGATCGTGGTGTTGTCGGTGATGAACGGTTTCCAGCGGGAAATGAGCTCACGCATCCTCGGCATGGTGCCCCACGCGACCATCGTTGGCGTGAAGCCCATCAGCGACTGGCAGCCGGTGGCGGATGCGGCGATGAAGAATCCGGAAGTCACGGCTGCGGTACCGTTCACACAGATGGACGGCATGCTCTCCTACAAGGGCGCGATGCAGCCGATCGAGATCAGCGGCGTTGATCCGGCCCAGGAAGGCAAGGTGTCGATCGTGGCCCAACATATTGTCCAGGGGCATCTGGAAGACCTGAAACCGGGCGAGTTCGGTGTGGTGATTGGCGAAATCACAGCCCGGCGTTTCCGCCTGAATGTGGGCGACAAGCTGACGCTGATCGTGCCGGAAATCAGCAGCGCCCCCGGTGGCATCACCCCACGCATGCAGCGCTTGAATGTGGTGGGTGTGTTCAAGGTGGGGGCTGAGCTGGACGGATCCATGGCCCTGATCCACATGGCCGACGCCGCAGAAATTCAGCATTGGGAGCCGAACCAAGTGCAAAGCGTGCGCCTGGCGGTGAAAGACCTGTACGCGGCGCCCAAGGTGTCGGCGGACATCGCCGCCAGCCTTGGCGCCGATTACAAGGCGGACGACTGGACCCACACCCAGGGCAGCCTGTTCAGCGCGATGAAGATGGAAAAAACCATGATCGGCCTGCTGTTGCTGATGATCGTTGCCGTGGCCGCGTTCAACATCATCGCGACCCTGATCATGGTGGTTAACGACAAGGGCGCGGACATTGCGATCCTGCGCACCATCGGCGCCACGCCGCGGCAGATCATGGCGATTTTCATGGTGCAGGGCACGGTGATCGGCATTGTCGGTACGTTGATAGGCGGCATCCTCGGCGTGATCGCGGCGCTGAACGTCAGTGAACTGGTGGGGTGGCTGGAGCGGGTGACCGGGCAGCATATCTTCAGTTCGGACGTGTATTTCGTCAGCAACCTGCCTTCGGAATTGCAGGGCGGGGATGTGTTGCTGATTTGCTCGGCAGGGTTTGTGTTGAGCTTTTTGGCGACGATCTATCCGGCGTATCGGGCGGCGAAGATCGAGCCGGCGCACGCCCTCAGGTATTCGTAGTTCTTAAGGCCGCTATCGCAGGCAAGCCAGCTCCCACATTTGACCGAGTTCGCCAGAACAACTCAGCCTAATGTGGGAGCCGGGCTTGCCCGCGATGAGGTCGGAACAGCTTGCATCAATGCCCCTGCGGCAACTCAATCACAAACCGCGTCCAACCCGCCGCCGACTCACAGAAAATCCGCCCGCCATGGGCCCGAACAATTGACTGGGTAATCGCCAGCCCCAGCCCCGCATGCTCGCTACTCCCTTCATGCCGCGCCGGATCTGCCCGGTAAAACCGGTCAAACAACCTTGGCAACAACGCCTCTGGAATGCCTTCCCCGGTGTTTTCCACGCTCAACCTCACGCTTTGCACACCCTCGACAATCCGTACGCTGACTTCGCCACCCGGCGGGGTGAAGCGCAATGCGTTATCCAGCAGATTGGAAATCGCCCGGCGCAACATGCTGCGGTCACCTGAGGTATTGGCGCCGCCTTCCTGAACCAGCCGCACCTGGACGTCTTCCGCCAACGGCGCAAAAAACTCCAGCAAGGCATCCACTTCGTCCGCCAGCGCCAGGGTTTCGCGCTTGGGCACCAGCAGCCCATGGTCCGCCTTGGCCAGGTACAACATGTCATTGACCAACTGCGCCATCCATTGCAGCTCTTCCAGATTGCTGTGCAGGGCTTCGCGGTAGTCCTCCAGCGCCCGTGGCTGCGTGAGGATGACCTGGGTCTGTGTCAGCAGATTCGACAGCGGCGTGCGCAATTCATGGGCGATGTCGGCAGAAAACGCCGAGAGCCGCTGGAAGGCATCGTCCAGGCGGCCGAGCATCGCGTTGAAGGATTGGGCCAGCTCCGCCAGCTCGGCGGGCATTTGGCCCTGGGGCAGGCGTTGGGTCAGGGAATGGGCGGACACGTTGCCGGCGACTTCGCTCATGCGCCTCAGTGGTCGCAACCCGCTGCGGGCGGCCCAGGCACCAAGCAGGGCGGTGGCCAGGGCGGATAGGCCGACGGTCAACCAGATCAGATGCTGCATGCGTTGCAGGAAGTGTTGGTGATGGGTGATGTCGAGCATCAGCGTCAGTTGGGGGGCGTCCGCGTTCCCGGGAACGAGCGGCGCGTTGTACACGCGGTACTGGGTTCCGGCGTTCTGCACACTGTGCAGGCCAGGTGTCCGGGGCAGGGTGACGCCCGGTGCGCTGTCGAACCAGCGCTGATCGCCTGCAGTAATGCGTAGCGCGAGATCGGGCTGACGATTGAGTTCTTCCCGCAGCTTTGGTTCTTGCCGCGCAAACATGGCGGGCGTGTCGGCACCCTTTAGCGTACTGCGCAGTGCCAGCAGCTTGCCGTCGAGCAACTGTTGGTCCAGCTCGATAAAGTGCGCCTCGCTGGCGTGGTTGAACAGCACGCCGGCCAGCAATGAAACCACGGCGGTACAGCCGGCAAACAGCAGCGCCAGGCGGCTGGCCAGGGAAATCCGTTTCATCAACTGAACCGCTCCTCAAGCACGTAGCCCATGCCGCGCACCGTGTGGATCAACTTGTTGGGAAAGTTATCGTCGACTTTCAAGCGCAAGCGGCGGATTGCGACCTCGATGATGTTGGTGTCGCTGTCGAAGTTCATGTCCCACACCTGGGAGGCAATCAGCGACTTGGGCAACACTTCGCCCTGGCGGCGCAGCAGCAGTTCCAGCAGGGAAAACTCCTTGGCCGTGAGGTCGAGGCGCTGGCCGTCGCGCTCTACCCGGCGGCGGATGAGGTCCAGGCGCAGGTCGGCCAGTTGCAGGCTGGTTTCCTGGGGTGTGCTGCTGCCACGGCGTAACAGGCTGCGCACCCGGGCCAGCAATTCGGAAAACGCGAACGGCTTGACCAGATAGTCGTCGGCGCCCAGTTCCAAGCCATGCACCCGGTCTTCCACGGCGTCCCGCGCGGTGAGGAACAGCACCGGCATGTCCAGCCCGGCCCCGCGCACGGCCTGAAGGATTTGCCAGCCATCGCGGCCCGGCAGCATCACGTCGAGGATCAACAGGTCATAGTCGCCGGTCAGCGCAAGGTGCTGACCGCTGGTGCCATCGGCCACCAGTTCGGTGTTGAACCCGGCCTCGGCCAGGCCCTGGCGCAGGTAGTGGCCGGTTTTCGGTTGGTCTTCGACGATCAGCAGTTTCATGGGCGGCTCATGGCGTTACGTAAACACAGACTTTATACAGCGCACACCCGGCGGTAGGCTCAAGCTGACAAAGTTGTAATCTGACAGTCAGGTGGCTGGCAGCCGTGCGTTCGTAAAGTGTCCCACAGACTGATTCCGAACCCTTGGAGTGTGAGCATGTTTTTGCGTAAATCCTGGCTGTTGGCTGGCTGCTTGATGGCGCTGAGTTTTCCAGTGCTGGCATCCCCGGCTGAAACCTTCGCCTTCGGTGAGGCTGCACCGGCGGCCAAGGCCACGCGTACTGTGGAAGTGGTGCTGCAGGACATTTCCTTTTCGCCCAAGGCCATCGATGTAAAAGCCGGTGAGACCGTGCGCTTTGTGCTGGTCAACAAAGGCCAACTGCTGCATGAGTTCAACCTTGGCGACGCCGCCATGCACGCGGCCCATCAGAAAGAAATGCTCCAAATGCAGGCCAGCGGCATGCTGACGGCCACAGGCATGGGCAAAATGGACCACAGTGCCATGGGCCATGGCGACATGGGCGGCATGAAACACGACGACCTCAACAGCGTGCTGGTAGAGCCGGGCAAGACCGCTGAATTGACCTGGACCTTTGCCAAGGCTACCGGCCTGGAGTTCGCCTGCAACATCCCCGGCCACTACCAGGCGGGCATGGTGGGCAAGCTGACGGTCAGCCAGTAAGCAACTGGGGTGCAAAGGCGGGTAGAATGGCCGCGTTTATTTAGCCAGGTTTCCGCCATGCATCCCGCAGCCGAACATTCGCCGCTGGGCAAGTCCAGTGAATACATCTCCACTTACACCCCGTCGTTGCTGTTCCCGATCCCTCGCGCCGCCAAGTGGGCCGAGCTGGGCCTGAGCGCCGAGACCCTGCCGTATACAGGCGTGGATTTCTGGAACTGCTTCGAACTGTCCTGGCTGCTGCCATCCGGCAAGCCGGTGGTGGCCATCGGTGAGTTCAGCATTCCGGCCGACTCGCCGAACATCATCGAGTCGAAGTCGTTCAAGCTGTACCTCAACTCGCTGAACCAGACCGCGTTTGCCGATGTGCAGAGCCTTGAGGCGACCTTGCGCTCCGACCTGAGTGCCGCCGCCGGCAAGCCTGTTGGCGTGCGCATCCGCAGCCTGGGCGAGGTTGAAGCCGAAGGCGTGGTTGCGTTGCCGGGTGTGTGCATTGATGACCTGGACATTACCGTCAGCAACTACGAGCATCCGCGTCCGGAGTTGCTGCGTTGCGACGATTCACGTGTGGTGGAAGAGAGCGTCCACAGCCATCTGCTCAAGTCCAACTGCCCGGTGACCAGCCAGCCCGACTGGGGCAGTGTGGCAGTGGAATACCGTGGTGCGGCGCTGGATCATGCCAGTCTGCTGGAGTATCTGGTGAGCTTCCGCCAGCACTCGGACTTCCATGAACAATGCGTGGAGCGGATCTTTCTCGACCTGCAACGCCTGCTCAAACCGGAGAAATTGACGGTATATGCGCGGTATGTGCGTCGGGGCGGGCTGGATATCAACCCGTACCGCAGTACGGAAGCTGCGCAGTTCCAGAACGTGCGTCTGGCGCGTCAGTAGCCTTCACCCAAAACAAATGTGGGAGCGGGCTTGCTCGCGAAAGCGGTGTATCAGCCAGCCTATGTATCAGCTGACGGACCGTATTCGCGAGCAAGCCCGCTCCCACATTTGATAGGTGTCGGGCTATTAGATCCCGATGTTACCCAGGGTCACCACAATATTGCGCAAGGTCCCGGCAATCCCCGGGTGGTCCAGCTCAAAGCGTTCCACCGCCAGGTTCACACCGTCGGCGATACTCGGATCCTGAATGGCGCCTTCCAACGGCTCCTGAACTTCCAGTTCGGCAATCAATGTTTGCAGCTCTTCGCGCTTTTCGAGTGGCATTTCTGGATTCTGATCCAATTGCTCGCGCAAAATTTTGACCTGTTCTTGCAGTTGTTCGCGGGCAGGCATGGCGTTCTTCCTTTTATCGATAGGCACTGGCATAGACCGCGGCACGCCGTGAAAGGTCTACGGGCTGACCTGTAGATTAATCCACTGGCGCCGACTGTGCATGATCTCGATCAGGGCTTCTCGCCCTTGAGCTGGCGTAGGCTGATGTCTGCCAGGCAGGTGGGCAGTTCGCCGAGGTGGTCAATCACCGAATGCACGCCCAGGCCATAGAGCGCGACAGTGGCCTTGGCGCGCTTCTGTTCGCGTTCCTTCTCGGAGAGTGCCTGCCAGTGCGCCGGCGAAAGCCCGCACAGCGAGCCGCAGGAAGCCAGGCCGATGGTCCACAGCCCGGCGTTGAGCCCTGATTGCAGCAGGCGCGGCTCGCCACTGACCAGGACGCAGCCTTCCAGGCGTTCGATGTTCAGTTCCATCAATGCCTGCCAGCACGCATGGGGCGCGGGCCAGCGGGTGGAGGAGGGCTGGGTGGCCTTGACCCAGCGGGGCAGCCCGGCGGCCAGGGGCGTGGAAACCGCCACGGGGAGTTCGTCCAGCCAGGCGCACGGGACGCGCTGTTCTTCGAGGCTGCGCAGGATCTTCAGCGCGCCGACAGTGGCGTGTGTGTCATTTGAGGGGGCGGAGTCGGCACGGGCCTGGGAACCAAAGTCCACCAGGCAGCCACTCAGCCCGAACAGTACGGCCGTCAAGGACGGGGCGCTGGCAACAACAACTTCGGCGTGGGGCATTTCGACGTCCCTGAAATAGCAGTCACGCTAGCGGACGCCGATGACAAGCAGGTTACATCGGTTCTATTTGTAGGAATTTTGTGCATTTACCGGAATGACATTTCTGCAAGGCTGCCTAATCTGACACTTCCGTCATATACTGACGGCCACATTCAGGGCATAGCGCCCATGACAGACCATTCAAGGAGTTCAAGCTATGCGCTGGAGCCAATGTCTAGCTCAGCTATCCGTATGTGCCAGCGTATTGCTGGTTCCTTTCGCGGCCCAGGCGGCCTCGGAAGATGATCCATGGGAAAGCGTCAACCGCCCGATCTTCACCTTCAACGACACCGTTGACACCTACGCCCTCAAGCCGTTGGCTCAAGGCTATCAGTTCGTGACCCCGCAATTTGTGCAGGACGGCGTCCACAACTTCTTCCGCAACATCGGCGACGTTGGCAACTTTGCCAACGACGTGTTGCAACTCAAGCCGCACGCTGCCGGTGTCGACACTGCCCGCTTGCTGGTGAACACCACGTTCGGCGTGCTGGGCTTCATTGATGTCGGCACCAAAATGGGGCTGCAACGCAATGACGAAGATTTCGGCCAGACCCTCGGCCACTGGGGCGTTGGCAGCGGTCCTTACGTGATGCTGCCGCTGCTGGGCCCAAGCACCCTGCGTGATGCGCCGTCCAAGTACGTGGACAGCTACACCCAGCCCTACCGCTACATGAACGATATCGGCTGGCGCAACAGCACCTTCGGCCTGAATATCGTCGACACCCGTGCCAGCCTGCTGTCCTCCGAGAAGCTGATCAGCGGCGACAAATACACCTTTATCCGTAACGCCTACTTGCAGAATCGCGAGTTCAAGGTCAAGGATGGCAAGGTTGTAGACGACTTTTAAGCCTCGGGCTTAAATGAAAAAGGCGGCCCTCGGGTCGCCTTTTTCGTGGGCGGGATTCGAGGTTTATCCGTGGGTTACGTCCTTACTTTAAGTCGCGGTTTTATACGTTCTTATAACTACCGGTGATTTGCGATGTAAAGACGCCCGGCGACCATCGGCATGAGCTTGAAACCCCTGGCGGATGGGAGTACCGTCTGCGCCTTAGAAGGGCACCTCTGCTTTACCTTTGTGCATGGGCAATATCCCGGTACTTTGTAGGACAGAGAGGCTAGAAAGCGAATCCAGTAGTAAGCCCGGCCATTGTCGAGCTGCCTACGCCAACCTAATTCTGGCGCCGTTTGCCCACATGCAAAAAACCAGTGCCACGCTGCTGATAATCGATGACGACGAAGTAGTGCGCGCGAGTCTCGCGGCCTATTTGGAAGACAGTGGCTTCAGCGTCCTGCAGGCCAGCAACGGCCTCCAGGGTCTCCAGGTGTTCGAGCGCGACAAGCCCGACCTGGTTATCTGCGACCTGCGCATGCCTCAGGTCGGCGGTCTTGAGCTGATCCGCCAGGTGACCGACATTGCCCCGCAGACGCCGGTGATCGTCGTGTCCGGTGCCGGCGTGATGAACGATGCCGTCGAGGCCTTGCGCCTGGGCGCCGCCGACTACCTGATCAAGCCCCTGGAAGACCTGGCCGTGCTGGAGCACTCGGTGCGCCGCGCCCTGGATCGTGCACGGTTGCTGCTGGAAAACCAGCGTTACCGTGAAAAGCTCGAAACCGCCAACCGCGAACTCGAAGCCAGCCTGAACCTGCTCCAGGAAGACCAGAACGCCGGTCGCCAGGTGCAGATGAACATGTTGCCGGTGAGCCCGTGGAGCATCGACGAGTTCAAGTTTGCCCACCAGATCATCCCGTCGCTGTACCTGTCGGGTGATTTTGTCGACTACTTCCGCGTTGACGAGCGGCGTGTCGCGTTCTACCTGGCCGACGTTTCCGGCCACGGCGCCTCTTCGGCATTCGTGACCGTGTTGTTGAAGTTCATGACCACACGGCTGTTGTTCGAATCCAAGCGCAATGGCACCTTGCCGGAGTTCACCCCTTCGCAAGTGCTGGGCCACATCAACCGGGGCCTGATCAGCTGCAAGCTGGGCAAGCACGTGACGATGGTCGGCGGCGTGATTGATGAAGAAACAGGTCTTTTGACCTACAGCATTGGCGGTCACCTGCCATTGCCGGTTTTATACACTCCAGACAGTGTGCGCTACCTGGAAGGGCGTGGTTTGCCAGTGGGCTTGTTCAATGAAGCCACCTACGAAGACCACATCCTGGAGCTGCCGCCGACGTTCAGCCTGACGCTGATGTCTGACGGTATCCTGGACCTTTTGCCAGAGCCTACACTCAAAGAGAAAGAAGCCGCCTTACCCCAACGGGTCAGGTCGGCGGGCGGCAGCCTGGATGGCCTGCGGCAGGTTTTTGGATTGGCCACGCTAGGGGAGATGCCGGATGATATCGCCCTATTGGTGTTGAGCAGGAATCTTTGATGAGTACCGGAAGAATCCAGTTCGCCGAGCAAGACGGGACTTTTGTCCTGAAGTTTGTCGGTGAAGTGCGCCTGACCTTGTGTTCGGCGCTGGATGCGACGATTGAGCGGATTTTCACAGCCTTGAATTTCTCGGCGATCGTGATCGATCTGACCGAAACCCGCAGCATCGATAGCACCACCCTTGGGCTGTTGGCCAAGTTGTCCATTCTGTCTCGGCAGAAGGTCGGACTGCTGCCGACTGTCGTCACCACCCACGAAGACATCACCCGTCTGTTGCAGTCCATGGGCTTCGATCAGGTGTTCAACATCGTTGACCGCCCGATCCCGTGCCCGGAATGCCTGACCGACCTGCCGTCCCAGGACCAGTCCGAGGAAGTGGTACGGGTCAAGGTGCTGGAGGCCCACAAGATCCTGATGGGCTTGAACGACTCCAACCGCGAGGCGTTCCACGACCTGGTTAATGCGCTGGAACGGCATTGAGTTTATAGCTGCCTCTTTTAAAAAAGAGCCAGGCACGAAAAAGGGCGGTACCCGCGAGGGTACCGCCCTTTTTGCCGTCGCCCGTTTTTAGAGCTTGGCGGTCAACAGCGCTTCGAGTTTTTCCTGGTCGCGGGCGAACTGACGAATACCCTCGGCCAGTTTCTCAGTGGCCATCGCATCTTCGTTGGATTCCCAACGGAACTGCGCTTCGGTCAAGTGCACACGAGCTTCGCCCGCGTGGCCCGGCGCCAGCTTGCGCTCCAGTTTGCCGTTGTCGGCGGCCAGTTTTTCCAGCAAGTCCGGGCTGATGGTCAGGCGGTCGCAACCGGCCAGCTCCTCGATCTGGCTCAGGTTACGGAAGCTCGCACCCATCACCACGGTCTTGTAGCCATTGGCCTTGTAGTAGTTGTAGATGCGCGTCACCGACTGCACGCCCGGATCATCGGAACCGGTGTAGTCGTTGCCGTTGGCCTTCTTGTACCAGTCGTAGATACGGCCCACGAACGGCGAAATCAGGAACACGCCGGCTTCAGCGCAAGCCACGGCCTGGGCGAAGGAGAACAGCAGGGTCAGGTTGGTCTGGATGCCTTCCTTCTCCAGTTGCTCGGCAGCGCGGATGCCTTCCCAGGTGGAAGCGATCTTGATCAGCACACGGTCGCGGCCAATGCCGGCCTTGTCGTACAGGTCGATCAGACGGTGCGCGCGCTTGAGTACGGCGTCGGTGTCGAACGACAGGCGGGCATCCACCTCAGTGGAAATGCGGCCGGGCACCACTTTGAGGATTTCCTGGCCGACGGCCACCGCGAAACGGTCGCTGGCCAGGCCTACGTCACCGTTGCAGTCGGCAACAGCCTCGTCCAGCAGCTTGGCGTAGCCTGGGATCGACGCGGCCTTGAGCAGCAGGGAAGGGTTGGTAGTGGCGTCTTGCGGCTTGAGCTTGGCGAGGGTAGAAAAATCGCCGGTATCGGCTACTACAGTGGTGAATTGCTTGAGTTGTTCCAGCTTGGAAGTCATGGGCGTGCTCTGTCCTGTGGGTCTGATGACATTACCCGAGCGCTGACAGCCGCTCAAGGGCGCAAATGCATTCGATCGTTTGCGAGGGCAACAACCTGAAAACAGCCGTTTGAATCACCGGCTACTGCTGGATAGGAGGCCAAAACAGCCGGCAGGTTCAACCCAACTGCCCGATGACCACCCCGCTAAACTGTGGGAGCTGGCTTGCCTGCGATGAGGCCCTCAAAACAACACCAATCTTCCTGACACACCCCCACCCAAAATGTGGGAGCGGGCTTGCTCGCGAAAGCGTCGTGTCAGCCGCCAGATAAACCCACTGACACCCAACTCACCGCCCCTCCAACAACTCCCCCGCCTTATCCAGCAACGCCAACGGATCAGTGGCCTTATGAATATCCACCGACAACAACTGCCGAAACTTCCGAGCCCCCGGAAAACCCGTCCCCAGTCCCAGAACATGGCGGGTGATGTGATGCATCGAGCCACCTGTCGCCAGATGCTCGGCTATATAAGGACGCAACTGCGCCAACGCCTCGGCGCGCGTGATCACCGGCGCAGTGCTGCCAAACAGCTGTTGATCCACCTCGGCCAGCAAATACGGATTGTGATAAGCCTCACGGCCCAGCATCACACCGTCGAACGTCTGCAGATGCTCCTGGCACTGCTCAAGGGTCTTGATCCCACCGTTGAGAATGATCTCAAGCTCAGGGAAATCCTGCTTCAACTGCGCCGCCACGTCGTAGCGCAATGGCGGAATGTCCCGATTCTCCTTCGGTGACAGACCTTCCAGGATGGCGATTCGCGCATGCACGGTGAAACTGGTGCAGCCTGCGTTTTTCACCTGGCCGACGAAATCGCATAGCTCGGCGTAACTGTCCCGGCCATTGATACCGATGCGGTGCTTTACCGTCACCGGGATCGACACCGCGTCCTGCATGCCCTTCACACAATCTGCCACCAGAGCAGGGTGCGCCATGAGGCAGGCGCCGATCATGTTGTTCTGCACCCGGTCGCTGGGGCAGCCGACGTTGAGGTTCACCTCGTCGTAGCCGGCGTCCTGGGCCATGCGGGCACAGGCGGCCAGGTCGGCAGGAACGCTACCGCCCAACTGCAAGGCAAGCGGGTGCTCGGCCTCGTTGTGGCGCAGGAAGCGTTCGTGGTCGCCGTGGAGGATTGCGCCGGTGGTGACCATCTCGGTGTAGAGGAGGGCGTTTTTGGACAGCAGGCGCAGGAAGAAGCGGCAGTGTCTGTCCGTCCAATCCATCATGGGTGCAACGCTAAAGCGCCGAGACAGTGCGGGGCTTGATTCTGCTGGGCTAAAGCTTTGTTTATCTAGCATTTTACTCAACGTGTTCTAGGCGTGTTTTAGGGCGTTTTCAGGCGTTTTTGAGGGCTCGGTGGTACGATGTACCACTTCAAAACTGACGCGTACCACTTTCGATATGGCGACTATCAGGGCAAGAAAACTGGCGGATGGGACTGTGAGCTACACGGCTCAAATCCGCATCAAACGCGACGGAGTGCAAGTCTACCAAGAGAGCCAGACCTTCGCCCGAAAACAGGCTGCCCAGGCATGGGCGCGCAAGCGTGAATCGGAGCTGGACCAGCCTGGAGCGATCGAGCGTGCGAGCCGGCAGCGCGTCACCGTCAAAGAAATGATCGACCAGTACCTGCTGGAAGTGGAAAAGGCCCGGCCGTTGGGCAAAACCAAGAAGGCCACACTTGAGGCCATTGGCAAGATGGATATCGGAAAGCTCAACGATACCGACGTCACAACCCAATGCCTCGTCGACTTCGCCCTCTGGCGAATGAGCGGAGAGGGTGGCGGGGTTCAGCCACAGACCGCTGGCAACGACCTGGCGCACCTCGGCGCTGTTCTGGCGATCGCCAAAGATGCCTGGGGCTACCAGGTCGACCCGCTAGCCATGGGGGGCGCCCGCCGGGTGCTGCGCAAGTTGGGCTATAACCTCAAAAGCCGTGAGCGTGACCGCCGCCCGACTTTGGACGAGTTGGGAAAGGTGCTGGCGCACTTCCAGTCCATGCAGGGGCGGCGGCCAACCGTCATCAATATGCTGAAAGTCGTGGGCTTTGCCCTGTTCTCCACGCGCCGATTGGATGAAATAACCCGTATCCAGTGGGCGGACGTCGACGAGCCAGGCCAGCGAGTGCTGGTGCGTGACATGAAAAACCCCGGGCAGAAGATCGGCAACGATGTTTGGTGTTATCTGCCGGACGAAGCGTGGCAGATCCTCCAGTCAATGCCGAACGCCGGCGACGATATATTCCCCTACAGTCCTGAGTCAGTTTCCACGTCCTGGGCGAGAGCCTGTAAGTTCCTCGAAATTGTGGATCTGCACTTTCATGACCTTCGCCATGAGGGCGTCAGCCGACTGTTCGAAATGGATTGGGATATCCCGCGTGTGTCAAGTGTGTCTGGCCACCGGGATTGGAATTCAATGAGGCGCTACACACACCTACGTGGCAAGGGTGATCGCTATGTGGGCTGGGAATGGCACGGAAGGATACTGAGGGCGCCCGTCCAACTGGGCGCCGCATCAGAGAAGCGGCTCAAACGGCGTGTTTTATCCCGTTGAGCTGGTTGTGCTCTTTAACCGCGGCCGCGCGTTGTAGATCGAGGTAAGCTGCCAGGTCGGTGAGGTGGATGCCTTTGGCCGACTTCTGGCTAGGTTCCAGGCGAGTGATCGGCAACTTGATCTGACCACTCATCACCTTGCGCTGGAACATGTCTGGCGTCAGGTGCGTGAAGTAATCCCGGCAAACCAGCTCCAGCGAGATAATCGCTTGGCCCTCGTATTGGGCCATCAGGATAAACGCTGTGTTCATGATGTTCCCCTTACATCCGAAACGATTGATGGGTGAACCTCGCCTGGACCGTGAGTTCTACAGGTTGTGCTCCGTCATCCTGGACCTCGCAAACAAACCGGTGTCGTTCCCGGTTGGGCGCACTCAGGGCGGCGGTGAGGCCCGGTACAACATTGGTGCATCGCTCGTATGCGTGAGGCCCGCTCCAGCGTTCAGCCCTCACCACCTGGCAATCCGTTCGTGTCGCATCCGCGCACAGGTAAAGCAGAAGAAATACGGTCATACGCCAACCTCCTGCTGAGCCATGATCACTGCCCTCCCATGAGCATGCGTGTGAGCGCATTGGGCTGGCCTTCGGGCGTCAGCTTGTCGAGAGGTTGGGTGATGCTGCGACCGTTTGCAGCGCACAAGGTGGCGACGTTGCCATCTATCCCAACAAGCACGCCTTTACGAGCGGCGAGACGGTATTCCCGGCCACCGCCGCTCATTTCGACATAGGTGACCGTGTCGCCGATTGCCAACGGGGTTGTGGTAGCCTCATCGGTACCGCCTTTGGGTTGATTCACTTGCATGGTGCTTCTCCTTTGGGTGGTCGGTGTCGAGGGGTTGCAGCCCCTCGACACCACCTTCTTACTGGCTTTCGCCGGTTGGGTTTTGCTTCCGCACCAGGTGCAGCAGCAGGTTTTCAAACTCGACAACTTCATCTGATGCTGACTACCATTCCAGGACTGCCTGGATCTGTTCTCGGCTGCACTCCAGCACTAGAAGCTCCTGTTCCGTGGCACTACGGACTTCCAGAATCTCGACCAGGCCAGCGGTGCTGTATGCCTCGGCGTGTACCAATTGGGTTGCTTCGCCGATCCACTCATGCAGTTCCTTCAAATGCTTAAGCTGTTTCGTGGCACCGTTCGGTCCCTCGCCGGTGATGACTTGTATATGCATGGTGCTTCTCCTTTGGGTGATTGGTGCCGAGGGGTTGCAGCCCCTACGCGCCCTGGAATACCCAGCAGCGAATGGTTTTAGGTTTGTCGAAAGCGTCGACCTGGCGCGCCGAGTTGACGGGCTTGTTCGACTCCAGAAACTTGGGTGACTTGCTGGTCTTGAGCAGGCGCTTCAGGTCGCTCAACGGGGGAACCTGCTGCCGCTTGTTGGCAGCCATCTCCACGAACTCGTTGAGGTTCACGGCGATCAACCCATCGCGGCGCGCATGGTTCAACGCGGCTTTCTCATCCATGCCATTGAGGAATTCGTACAGGTCCCAAAATTCGCGCACGGTCGGGTGGTCGGCGTTGATTGCCTGCTGCCGCTCCAGGGCCATACGGCTGATTTCGGCGTGTGCGAGGGCCTTGCGACGCTCGCCGAGCGGCACGACCCCGGCCAGTGCGTCCACCAGGCTGCGCAGTTGGGCGTGGTTCTTGGCGATACGCACGGTGCGCACACCGGGCTGGGCCAGCAACTCCTGTTCGTAGCCGGAGGTGTTTTCCTCCAGCAGCCGCATGGTTTCGGCTTCGCGTTGCAGCGCCTTGACCAGGAAGCCGCTGATGCTGTCCATCGGCATGCGCTCCAGCTGCTCGGCGTACTGCTTGGTCTCCGGCGTGTGGTGCTCGCGTGTCAGGTGGACGTGGCAGATACGCTGCAGGATTGGCTCTGATGCGTTCACTGGGTTGTTTTGCGCAATCAGCAAGGCGGCGCGAAACGGCGGTTCGTGGGTGTCGTTGCCGTTGTTTTTAACGCCCGTGGAGCGAACGCTGCGGCCGTTGTAGGCGGTTTTCAGTTCGTCCCAGTCGAAGTGTTTAACCGGCTGGCCTTCCTTTTGCTCACGCTCTGACTCGATCAGCACGACCGGCAGGTTGCTGACCTGCGAGAAGTTGCGCGCACGGCTTGCGGCCGTCGCTTTGGACGGGTCGAAGCCTTCGTAATCAGTCCGCCCGACCGACTTCCACAGCAGCTCCACCAGGGTGGTCTTGCCCGAGCCGGCTTCACCCACCAGCTCCAGGAACATCAGTGACTTGTGGATCTGGCGGATTTGCTCTGCGTGCAACGCACCCAGCCACCAGGCCAGTACCACAAGGCCCTGTACGCCAAAGCAGCGCCAGTAAATGTCGAACCAACCTTCGTTGTAGGCATTGAGGTCGGTGTTAATGTGCAACACCGGCGACTGGCTCTGTGACTTGATGCTCAGCTTGCCGAGGTCAAAAAAGTCTTCCTTGTTGCGCACCTGGACCTTGCCGCCGTGAAAAGCGAGGTCGTTGAAGACGTAGGCTCCATGGTCGCGGCTGTAGCCGATCCATTCGATGGTGTTGACGGTTTTGAGGTTGTCGAGCTGGGGCGCCAGAATTCGTTTCAGCTGCTGGGCGCTGCCCTCGAACATCGCTCCGTTTGAGACGTTTAGTAGGCGATTTGCGAACTCGGGCGCCGACGTGAGTTGCTTGGCCGTGAACGTGCTTTTAATTGCCGGCCCCTGCGGGCGCTCGATGCGGAAGTAGTACCAGGCCTCATCGGTCAGGTCGTTGCGCATGTAATACAGCGCTTGGAAATTGCAGTTGGCGATGCTGGTCACTGAGCCAGATTGCCGCAGTGCCTTGTAGCGCTTTTGGTCGTCGTTGAGCAGTTGGTCCTCATGGCGGTCTGAACTCTCCAGATCGGCCATGGCACGGTCGTACCGCTCAAGGTCCAGCCGAAACCAGTAAAGGCGCTTGCGGAAGGTGAAGTTGAATTCCTTGCGCTCGTCGCGCAGGTAGATGAGGAACCCCTTTTCTTCAGCCGAGTCAGCCAGCAGCAAATCGCCGTGGTGACGGGCTTCGTCCAGATCCTGCTCGATCCGCTCGGCGCGCTTGTCCTCACCCTCGATCGGCTTCCACCGTAGGTGCAGGTCGTTCCAATCAACCTTTTTGCCATTGGGCTGTGGGATCACCGCAGCCTTGCAGGTGAAGCCCAGTTCGCGCGCTTCCTTCGCCCAGCGGCGCATGTTGGCCTTGGCGACGGGCTCGTTGTCGAGGGCCCACACCAGCAGCGGCAAGCGCTTGTCAGCGTCGTGGCGCAGCTTGGCCAGGGCCTTGAGTGAGTCGATGGGGCAGGGAGCGCTGGACATCATCGACACGGCTGGCACTTCGTTGTGCACCAGTGCAATGGAGTCGAAAATTCCCTCTACTATGAACAGCTCGTCGATTTCCAGCAGGTCGACGCTCGGCGGGCACCACCAGACGCCTTTGTAGCCGGACAAACCATCGCCGGTGGGGCGGAAGCGCGCTTTCATCTTGCCGAAGCGATCTGGCCGATCGATCAGCCGTTCCCAGTACCCACCCTTTTCCAGTGCGAAACGCACCGTGGCGCTACCGATGTTTAGCCGGCCATCCCAGTAGTTGTCCTGGGTGAACCAACCGGCAATCAGCTCAAATTTGAAGCCCCGTGCAAATTCAAGGTATGCGCGTGCCGTGGCCTGGGGGTTGTCTGGCGTCGACGGGGCGGTCTTGCTCCAGTCGTTGAACAAGTCGTCGTAAACGTCCTTCACATGGACGCGGTGGTCGCACTTTTCCGGACGTCCGCAGATCAGTGTCCAGGGCGAGTCGTAGAAGGTGTAGAGGGTCTTCTGGCCACAGGCAGGGCAAACACCCTTACGCATATAGGCGGTACCGCGCATGTACTTGAGCTGGTAATCCCGCTCAATGCGTTGGATGACGTCGGCGCGCAGCCTTTCTTTCATTTCCATCGTGGCTTACTTCGCTTCGTCGAGGCTGTGTTTAAGGGCGCCCATCAGGGTTTTTCTTGCTGCCAACCCGGGGAAGGCCATCAGCAATGAACCGTGCCGCAAACCCTCGGGGATCATGCGAAACCGATCGTCATACCAGTGCTCGTTGAGCAGTGCCGAGTACTGCACGCGCAGGTCCTGGAGCAGGGCCTCTGCCTGGTCGCGGGGCAGTTTTGCGGTGATGGCGATGTCGATTTCCATGGTCCACCTCGGATTGCGGGCAAAGCTCACCCAAACCCATTGGAAACGGGGCCGGGGGGGGAGTCGGGGGTTACGGTGTTACGAGGCGCAGTCGGCGGTTTTCCGGTGCGTTGATGATGCGTTGGTAGATCAGGCTGACCGGGACGGCCCAGGTCATTCCGCTGGCCGGGTCCGTGATGACAGCCACGGCACCGGAGCTTGCATCGACGTCCAACTGGTGGCGGTCGTTGTTGGATTTGAGTTCACCGTAGGCGCGGCTGACCAGTTTTTCAGCCATGTGCAAAGGCACTTCCAAGCTGCTGACCAGGTGCTGCACCGCGCGGCAGAAAAGCAATTGGTCGTTGCCGAGGTACTCGCCCTGGTGACGTTGCAAGAAGGACAGGCCAGCGGTTTGCATGGTCGCCTGGTATTCCTGGTAATCGGTAGCAGTATTCATCACGCACCCTCCATTTCCATTTGGTCCAGCAGATCAGGTTGATCATTGGCGGTTTTCATTGCCTGGCGACGAATGACCACATCTGCAACCGGGAGGCGGACAGCCGGGTTAGGCATGCCGCTTGGGCTAAGCTCGTGGGTCATTTGAAATTCAGCACGCACTGCCCAGCCGCAGGCCTCGTTGGTGCATTGCATGTAGGTGATGCGCAGAAAAATGTGCTGGCCTTCGCTGGTGCGGATGCGCATCCGGCTGTGGCAGTGAGGGCACACCAGTTTGTAGGTACTCACTGGGTAGCTCCTGCGCTGTAGAGCTGAATGGTTGCGAACACCTCGGCGTACCGGGCCGACATGTAGGTGATCAGGGCCGCGATGATTGCGTCTGCTTCACGCTTTTCGATGACCCCGTCATCCAGGGCAGCAGACATGATCTGGTCGACCTTGCCCCGTTTGGCTGAGGCCTTGAGCGAGCGGCTGTACAGCTCCACGTTGTCCAGGGTTTCCGGGAGGCTCAGTGGCACGAACATGCCGCCGTACATTGAGGCGATGTAGTCGGGCAGGAACGTGGTACCGGCGACCTTCTCCAGGCGATGGATGTGTTCGTCGGTCAGCGGGCGACTGCCTGCATTTTCGTAGGCTTGGTTGTCGAACTTCTTAAGCGGCATACCGAGGTCTGCCGAGGCGTACGAACGACCGCCGGGGTAGGCGCCGATGACGGCCATAACGACCTTTTTTCTGCTGTCTAGAACTGGGCGTTTCATCTTCTGGTATCCCTTTGGAGCCAGAGGCCCTATTTTGTGATCTGGCCGTCTTTGATCCCGAGCAGTACGGCTGCTCGATGCGCTTCTCCGCGGAGACCCTTTTTACGGCCGTTCAGCAGGTCGCTGACCAGATTTTTGTTCAAGCCATGTTGGCGGCTAAATTCGGCAATGCTTTTGCCCTCGCGATCAAGGACCGCACGGGCTTGCTCGGGGCTCTGTGGTGCATGCATAGTGTTCGTCCGTGTTTAATCGTGTTCGACGAAAAGGATTCTTGAGCAGATTTCTGCTCAAGTCAATTAATATTGATCAAAAAAATGCTCATTTCTTCAGGGGTTGGTGGACGTCTGCGGGAAGAACGCGAGCGGCTGGGTAAAAACCAGACCGACTTTGGCGTTACCGCTGGGGTAAGCCGTGGGACTCAAAAGGCCTATGAGCTTGGGACCAGCTCTCCTGACGTACGCTATCTCTCTGGCCTTCAAGGCCTTGGAGTTGACGTGCATTACGTGCTGACCGGATCCCGCGTAGATACAGAGGTCAACAACATGAGCGACACCGAGCTGACGGTGTTGGGATACATGCGGGAAATGTCGAACTCCGACCGCGCGACTCTTGCGCACTTGGCGTTTGCGATGGCGCAGGTGTCTAAGCCGTGAAGCACATGAATCAATTCCAACGAGGAGGCGATGCGTGATGTGATATTTCGGTTTTGCTGGCTCTGGCTGGCTGAGGTTGCGAAAGGACCTAGATAGTCACTCAAGCCAGATACGGCGAAAATTGACCTTCCACCGTCGAGAAGGTCGATCTGCGTTGAGGGGACGGGCCTCCGTCGGCATTGGTGAAAACCGAAGACGGGAAGCTCTAAGCGCTGAATGGCAGCGCGCGATCCAGAATGTCAAAGAATGGCTGGCTCAATTTGCGATCAATTACCGAGCCAAACTCAAGCTTTTTTTCTGGTACCACAATGGATTGCAGCGAGATCACTGCTCGCACAACGAAACTCTGCACCTTATACGCGGGATGGAGCCACGTGCCCGATCCCCTTTGGTCGAAGGTAGCATTTTCCAATCTCTCCGAAAGGTCTTTTTATGCATGAGCACATGCATATTACGGACGACAGGAGTAATAGCGACATGTTGGATCAACAAGGGGAAATGGGATCGCGATCAGAGCAGGAAGACGGAGTGCTCAATCTGAAGGAACAGATGTTGCTGGTATTGTTTCGGCGCCTCTCAGACGTCAATCAGGATCGTGTTTTTCGTTGTGCAGAGGTGCTTTCTCAAATACCCGAAGAGTAATGTTCCCCCCCCGGCGTGGCCGGGGGTTTAGCTAAGGGTTAGGTTTTCTTCTGTAGCATTGCTTCTATTATGCGAATGTATTCAGGGGAAGTTGAATCATCCGTAAGGCTGTTGTTGGATGGTTTGAAGAGCGTAGAGTAAAACAGCATTCTTATTTCTTCGGCTTGTTCTGCTTTTGCGTTGTCCATAGCAATGTATGTTCTAATCATAGTCGATCGCTCTAAGGCTTCAATTTCTAGAGCGAGATTAGTCATCATGAGTTTTACTAGGACTCGGATTATCCAGATCGCAGACGTTGTTGCAATAATAAGCAGTGCGATACTGAATTTTTCAGCAGGCAACGTTATTGGAAATCCAAGTACTATGTATTGCTCCCCGTTTTTATAAACAGAGAGAGAGAGTATGACAAGCACTGCTATAAAAGAGACTGACGCAAGTCCAATAAGCCAAAGGAAGGCTTTCGCCTTTTTTTTATGCTTGTCTTCTCGATCGATCCAATATTTTACCGGTTCTGCTGAAAGAATAGCACTAGTTGCGGCAGTGACTGTATTTTTTATATTTTGTTGTGCGTCGTTTAATTCGCTTTCAAGTTGGGTGATGATGGTTTTTTGTGATTTTTCAATGGACTCATTTAGTTTGGATATTTTTTCTGATAAATCATCGTCGTATCTTTTTAGTACTGTATCGGTGTTTGATTGAAAGCTTTCTTCAATGGACTGCAGATGTTTGTCGTAAGTCTTCAGGTAATTTTTGTGGTTGGAGTTTATTGAAACTTCAAACACAAACCTTGCTACTGAAAATTGTCCTTTGTAAGTTAGTGGAAGTAAGTGTTCGCTAAATACCAGGTCGTCGTGAAATGGGAGGGGGGTTTCATTTTGAACATGAACGAGCGAGCTTATATCACCGTCTGCAATAAGTGCGAATTCAACCATATTGAGATAATTGTCGACTACGTTTAGATTATTTTTTTCTGTTTTGTCAGTGTTAAGTTTTCCTTTTAGCGCTAATGCTATACTTGTCCAGAATTTTTTTTCTTCGGCTAGCCAAGATTTTATATCATGTTTTGACATTGTATTCAGTCGGCCAAAACGGTTTTCGTGGCTGATTTGCCCATTTTCAGTTTGCATTTCCATTATGCTCTTTTTTCCTGTGATGTCGGAGTGCTACCAAATAATGACACAGCCGTCCGTTTTTATTAAGTTGTGAGCCTGGAAAATTCGCGGGCTGCTGCTATTTTTGCCGTTTTTTCGCAAGCGTATAACCAACGCAACCTCCTCGGTTTTTTCTGATCCCCCGCCGTAATCGTCTTTTCCTTACCTGTTTTCTGATCGCGGTAATACGCGATGATTCCCGTGTAATCGCCCTTGTTCTCTTCTGCCAGGTCTTCAACGTTGTCTTCCGGAAGCTTGCTTTCCAGCTCCAGGCTCACCGTATAACCACCGTCGGCAGTGAGACTATGTTGCACGTTGCCGCCGTACCAGATGATCTCGTCGATTTCCGCCTTCACGCCCTGGAGCGTATAGGTCAGTTCAGGGATCAGGTCCGGCCGTCCCATGGCCAGGGTGTAACTGAGCGTGGCACTGCCGCGCTGCAGGCGCCGAAACTCCGCACGGGCGGCGCGCAGGGCTGACTGCTGGTCGCTGTAGGTGTGGCGCAGGTCTTTGAGGTTATCGCCGCCGCCGGCAATAGCTTCCTGTTTCTTGGCGCTGTTCACGTCGTAGTAGTACGCACGCACGCCGTCATAGCTGTCGCGGTCGGCTTGAAGATAGCGGTGCTGGTCGCCGTCTGCGCGGGTGAGGGTAATGTGGGGCAGGTCCAGGCCGCTGGCGGTCTTGCCGCCACCCGCCGGCAGGCACAGAAGGCAGCCTGCTTTGACGCTGGCTACCGCGTCGAATTCTTCACCCAGGCGGCTGATCAGGTTCGCGTCGGATTCATTGGCCTGGTCGAGCTGCAGAATGGGTAAACCGTCGAGGGCTCCGGCGATGGTGGCGGTGAGGCCGTTGCCAATGGCGATGTCGCCCAGAACGTCGCCGAGAGTGGTGTTGCTCCAACTACGCTCTCGTTTGGTTTTAAGCCCCTTGCGCAGATCTGCCGATCGAGCGCGAATGCTGAGTACATCCGGCGCGCCGCTGTGTTCGGTTTCGTCGACGGTGTAGGTGCCCTTGTCCACCAGGCCGGTATCGCTCCAGCCCAACCATAAACGCAACACCGCACCCTTTGGCGGGATCGACAGCAGACCATCATGGTCGCTGAGGGTGATGCTGAGTTGGTCGGCCTCGACGCCGCGATTGTCGGTCAGCTCCAGGCTCATCAGCCGCGGGCTGATCAGTTTCGCAATGTCCAGTCCATCGACGGTGAGCCGAAAGGCCGGCACGGGATAGGCCGCGTCACGGACGTACTGCTCGGCGGTACTGCGCACGTAGCCGGTGACCTTGGAGATGATTGAGTCGATCACAGCAGGCCTCGCAAGATGTTGACGCCAATGCTGGTGCCGGCGCCGAGCAGATCGATGCGGTCGCCGTCGATGCGCTTGAGGCTCAGGGTGAATTCAATGCGCCGTGGGGTGCCGTCCATGAAAAAGATGGTCTTGTTCTCGCTCAGGCTCTCTATCACCCACAGGCCGTATATCCGCCCGTTGCCTTCGACCATGGGCCAGGCCTTGCCGGTATTCGCCATCAGACGTATCGCGTCGAGGCTCAGGGCGCTGCCAGCCAGCTCGGGTAAGATGATGCCGGGGAGGGTTATGGCATCGTCACCACGGCCGAGGAACTGCCGCGCGGGCGCCGCGCCGATCCGGCTGTTGCTGGCATGGCGCCAATCGGTTTGGCGCTGCAGCTCCTGGTAGGCGGCAGTGGACAGGCTAAACACGAACATGCCGAGGGCCATCATCATGGTGGTTATTCCAGGTCAGAAAGTTTGCTGCGCTGACGCGCTTTCTTTTCGTTTTCGATGCGGGCCATCAGTGCACGCACGCTTTTTTCCAAACTTTGCATGTCCGTGCCTGGCCCCGCCGTAATGGTGAATTCGTAGGTGTCGTGGCTGTCGTAGACGGCTGTTGCGGGTGTGCTGCTGATCGGTGCCGTAGTGTCCACGGAAAACGCCGGCATTGCGGTTGTGCTCAGTGCCTGGGTGCCCGCCGCTGTCATCTGCTTGCTCATGCTGGTCAGGGCGTCCAATGGGCCTTTCTGTCCACCTTCCAGGCCCTGTGTCAGGCCTGCCATGGTGAACCCGCCCAACTCAGCGAACACCCGCGACGGGCTGTGAATGCCGAGCTTTTCCTTGAACCAACCAATGCTGGCTTCGCCGATTGAGCTGATGGCCGTTTTGACGCTGCCAAGTCCAGCCATCAGCCCGGTGACCAGGCCATTGACGATCATGTTGCCGAATTCGGTGAACCGGTTTGGTAGATCCACGCCCAGGTAACTCAATACTCCAGCGAACGCCTGGTAAATGAGGCCGACGGGACTGAAGTTGGTGAGGGTATTGATGATGCTGATGATCCCGCCGTCGAACCCCGATTTGATTTCGGTCCAGGCGTTGGCGAAGTAGGTTTTTACCGCGTCCCAGTTCTTGTAGATCAGGTACGCGCCGCCGGCCAGTGCAGCGACAACAGCAGCGATGACCAAGACAATCGGGTTAGCGGAAAGCCCCCACAACACTATGCCAACCGTACGTAGTGCGGTCACCAGGGGACCAATCAAAATCCCGCCCAGCGTTCGCAGAACCGTGCCGAACACCTTGAAAATACCGATGACGCCGGGCAGGCGAATACCGAACATGGCCAGGCCGAAGCGTAGAAACAGGAACGGACCCAAGATGCCGGCGAGTGTGAGGGCGAGTCCGCCGAAAACCGCTGACAACACCGCCACACTGGCTACGATCTTCAGCAAGGTCGCCGTCAACGTCGGGTTGGCTTTGACCCAGGCATTTACCCTGTCCAGCACACCGCCTATAGCGTCCATGACGTCGACCATGGTCGACCGGACGGCCTCACCTGCGCCGCTTTTTGTGTTGAATAACTTGTTCCGCAGCACCTGCCAGCGACCTTCGATCGCATCGGCCCGGATATCCATTTCGCGCTGCATCGAGCCATTGCCTGCGGCGTCATTCACCAGGTCGAGCTGACGTTTCAGTTCGTCGAGGTTGTTGACCAGCTTGCCGGCGTCCTTTCCGAATTCTTTGCCGAATATCCGCGTTGACGCTTCAGTCTGTTGCTCAGGTGACAGCTTTTTGATCCGCTCCAGGACACCCATCATTGTGCCCATGGCGTCCTTGCTCATTCCGCTCTGCACAGCCTTTGAGTCAAGGCCCACCATGGCCACGCCTTCCTGGAACTTCTTGCTCTGCATGGTGGCGATGGAAAGTTCACGGACCATCGCCCTGGAAGCGCTCGCGGCGACTTCTGGTGCCGAGCCCAGCGATAGGAACGTACTGCCCAATGCTGCGGCCTTGCGGTAGTCGAGCTTGTCGGCTACGTCGCTCATGCGGGTCAGCGTTTCGATGATGTCGCCACCCTTGGAGCGAGTGTTGTCGTCCAGGTAGTTGAGCGCGTCACCCAACTCGGAGATGTTCTTGATCGGTACCTTGTACAAGCCGGCGATCCGGCCCATGTCCTCGCCCACCTGTTCCGCCGGCAGATCGAACGCCACGGCGGCGGTGGCCGATACCTTCGCCATGGTCAACAGGTTTTCTTTGCCCTGAATACCGGCCCGGGCCTGGGCTTCGACCAGAGCGGCGAACTCGGTGGTGGCAATAGGCATTTCGTTGCTGGCTGCTTTGATCGCGTCCGCAAATTCGTAATAGGTGGCGGTGAGCTTGCCGTTGTCGTCCCGCGCGCCGTCGACCTGCTTGGCTACGCCCATCATGGCGGTTTCGAAGTCGACGTATTCCTTTACCACGCCGATCACGGGGCGGCTGGCTGCGTACGCAACGCCCAAGCTGGAGCCCCCGGCCACGGCCGCGTTGCCCGCGAACTGCTTGCCCTTGTCGTAGCTGCCCCGGGCCATGGCCGCGCGCTTATGCTGGGCGCTCAGCTCCGCCATGCGCTTGCCTTGCGTGCTGATGCTGGCGTTGGTGGCTGTGAGCTGCTCGCGCAGTTGGCGTTCGTGGGCCACCAGATTTTTAGTGCTGATGCCGGCGTCATTGAGTTTTGACCGCAGGCCTTGCAGTTGAACGCTCTGCTGCTGGTGTTGCTGCTTGAGCTTTGTGGCCTCGCGTACCGCTGACTGAAACTCGCGCGTCATTGCCCTAGTTGGCGCGCCGGTCGCGGCAAACTGCTGACTGAGGGCTTTGACTTTATCGCGTGCCGCGGTGAGTGCGGTGCCGGTCTGGTCGGCGGCGGCACGCTGAGCGCGCCAGGCGCTGACGTCTTTCTGCTGAGTATTGAGTTCTTTCAGGCGGTCACGTGCAGCCTTAAGCGCGCGGGCGGTCTCAAGGCTGCCGTTGTTGATTTGCTTCAACGGGCGGGTGGCTTTGTCAATGGCATCCAGCACCACCTGTAGCCGCAGATCATTTGCCATCGGTGGAACTCCGCACCCTGGCACGCTCGCGCCAGTCCATCAGTTCTTGCAGGCCCAACTGATCCATGTCAGCCGGTGCCCAGTGAAAAGCCACGGCCAGATCGGCCATGGCCTCCTCTACGCAACGAGGGATGCATCCGTCTTCGTCGATTTCTGTAGCAAAAAACCCGTGATCTTCGTGCTGAGCGCGACCAGGTCGGCGGGGTCCATGGACGTAACTTCAATGGTGGTGAGGGTCGGCGAACTGATGCGCGGTAACACCTTGATCAGGCTGTTGACGTCCATCTGCAGCAGCTCGGCCAGGCTCACGCCTCGCAGCTCGCCCGAGTTGGGTTTGCGCAGGGTGATGCTATCGATGGTGCTGGTGCCACGGCGGATTGGGGTATCGAGGATGACGGTGTTTTCGTCAGTCAGTGATTGAACGTCAGGTTGTTCGGTGGCTGCGGTTTTCATGGGTAGAGCTCCTGGTGATATGTGAGCGTGTTGCGTGGTGGGTTAGGGTTCAAAAGCCCAGGGCGTTGCGCTGTTTCTCCAGCATGTCGACGCCGCCGACTTTCTCGATGAAGTTGAGCAGGTCGATTTCGATGATTTCTTCGTTGTCCACCGTCAACTTGTAGTAGGTGCAGGTGGTGGTCATCGAATGTTCGGTGTCTTCGCCTGGCTGGGCGTCACCCATTTCGATGGTTTCGTGCCGGCCGCGCACAACGATTTCCACGGCGCTGACTTCGCCTGTGTCGTCCTGCTCATAGGCGCCGGAAAAGCGCATGGCGACACCCGACGCATTGACCATGCCGAATTGCTTCAGGCTGATCAGGTCCAGCCCGCCGGTCTTCCATTCCAACTGGATACCGTCGTCGGAAAAGCCCAGGTCAGCTTTGACCGGGCCATTCATGCCGGCTCCACGATAGGCCTCCATCTTGCGGCCCAGGGCGGGCAGGGTGACGGACTTCACCACCCCCCTGTAGATGTTGGCGTCGTTGAACAGCATGAGATTTTTGAGTTTGCGTGGCATGGCCATGGCGGTGTTCTCCGGGTGTTTGGCAGCGGGTTAACTCCCCTTTCGGGGAGCTCCGGTTTAGCCGTTGATCTGGCTGGCGAACTGCATCAGGTATCTGTCGGTAATACGCTGGCGCAGCGTGAGGTCTTCCAGGGGCGGCACTGGTGTGTAGTCGTAATCGATCGTCAGCTTGCCGGCCTTGAGGGTGTCCTTGTCGTTGATATCTTCCGGGTACCAGGCGCTGCCGCCGATCAGGTAGCCCTGCGCAACCAGCTCGCGGAACTTGGCATTGATGCCTTCAAGGATGTCCCGCACCAGGGAGGCGTGCATGGGCTTGTCCACAGCCCACATGTGCGCCTCGGCCATTGTATCGGCGAGGATCTGCGCGGTACGGGTGTAGTTTTCGAAGGTGAACAGCGGATCGTCGCTGCAGGTACGGCTACCCCAGAAGCGGAAACCACCCTCGTTGATCAGGGTCGTGACCTCATTGCTGTTGAGGTAGTTGGCATCGGTAGCCGGGTTTTGCAGATCCCAGAACACGTCGGCGCTGATGCCGGTCACGCCGTTGACGGCAACGTTGGAGAGAGTCTTGTGCCAGCCGGTTTCCTGATCGATCTTCGCCCGCAGGCCCAGGGCCCGTGCCACCGCCGAGGCGGTAACGGTCTTGCTGGTGACGGTGTCCCAGTTGAGGAAGTCCGGCCAGATCACCATGGTTTCGCGCGCGCCGAAATTCTCGCGGTAAGCAACCACCTCTTCCTTGGTTTTGCAGTTCCAGGCGCTGACGTAGGCGAAGGCGCGCAGGTCCTGGGCAACCGATACCAAGGCGGTGGCCACCGGCAAACTGTCGAGACCAGGTACGCCGAGGATGCGCGGCGTCATGCCCACACGGGCCTTGGCGGCAAGCAGGGCTTTCATGCCGGTGTACTTGCCGTCGGCTGTAGTAGTGCCGATCAGGGCGCTTTTAGTGGTCGCTTCGTCGGCGCCTTCCTTGACCCGCACCACGATGGTGTATGGCTTGGTCTGATCGGCAATGGCCTGCAGGCTGGACGCCAGGGTCCCCTTAACGCCGGCTTTGCCGATGGCGGCTTGAACGCTGGTCAGAAGGACAGGTGTGTCCAGCGGGAACATAAGCGGATCCGCATCCTCAGCCGTGCATACCAGGCCGATGACTGCGGTGGGGATGGTGCGAATGGGGCGAGTGCCGTCGTTGAGTTCGATGACCCGCACGCCGTGGAGATAGTCTGAACCGGCCATGGGTGGTTGCCTGCGCTGTGATGGAATGACAGTGCACAGGCTGCCGCGCGCGCGCCGGTTGGGCGAGCGCGGGGGCTTGTAGGGGGAGGCGTTACAGGTTCTTGCGACTACTGTGACTGATCGGTAACCCACGCCGGTGGGGTGGGGCGGCCATCCATTGACGGGAAGGTGGAAGCCTGCGGCCAATCGCGCAAGGCCTGAATGTAGACCAGTAGCTCGTTAAATTGAATCGCTGAAAGAGAGGGCGTTACCCCAATTTCCTGCTGATCTCGATGACGTTCTCGCAGCCATTTGACCGACTCGATTTCGCTATCGCGCCATTGGCGCTCGGCGTTGATCAAGCCAGTTTGACGCAGGTTTTCGTCAAGTAACCAATCCTGGCCGCCCCAACGAAATCCCATACCAGGGAATAGCTTGTCAGTGACAAAGTGAGGGAGAGCCCCAAAAGTCTCCCACTGCATCGGCTGACCTGTTTCTTTCTGGTAAACCGTGCCGCGATGGTCTGCGAGCTGGGTCCACACCTCATCACTCCCAGGCACATGCACGACCGCAAAACCTGGCTTAGGCTCGGGTGGCTTTTCAACAAATGCCATGCCAGGAATCAGCCAGTTTCCCTCCACTATGGGATCAAGATCGGCTTGGCACGGCCCAAGGTATTCACCAGTCACAGGGTGGGCTTGATGCACCACCAGCGCAGAGTCATTCATGGATCACCTCAATATTTGATGCACATAAGTCGTGCGGTGTTGCGTGGGCGTGCTTCGCTTCCGCCAGAAGAGGAGGTCGCATACTGCGCCTGACCAGGGCTCACACCTGCAATGCCGGTTGCGCTGAGGCCGTAGCTGTTGTTGTGAATCGCACCGTAGAGGTGGTTGTGATCCTTGTTTTGCGAGTCCTGCCAACTGCCTACGCTGCGGCCTGGATCAACGCCTCGACCATCATCTGCGCCTCGGGGAAACTCGCCCCTGGATTCGGGCAGATTGAACGTCGTAATGCCGTCCCCGGCGCCATAAGTGGTGCCGATCACTGCGAACAGGTTCGCGTAGGCAATGCGAGAAACAGCCGCGCCGTTTTCTTTTAGGAATCCAGCCGGCGGTGTCGGTCCTGCAAACAGGATGCTCGTGCCTGTCGGGAAGACCAAATTCGGGTCCAAGTTACCGCTGTGCCACAGCTTGCGGGTATTGCCCCATACACCGCCTGCGCGGGCGCCACGCACATAGATATCAGGCTCAACCAGCCCTTGGCGAAAGCCAAGTTGGCCCGCGTATCCATTGTTTCCGTACGGGATGTTCACCAGGCCAACGTTATTGGCAAACCCGGTGTTTCCATCGCCGAAGTAGTAGAACCCACCAGGCAAGCCCACAGTGTCAATGGCTGCCGTAGGCGCAGTGGATCCGCCCACACCGTACTGTCCGGTTTTCACGGCATCAGTGATGCCGTAACCCGCCAAGCTGGTGGCTTTATCCGCTTTGGTGCCAAGCGCCGTCAGTATCGTCGTCGAGAAGTTCGGGTCATTACCCAGTGCCGTCGCCAGTTCCTTAAGCGTATCAAGGGCGCCCGGCGCGCCATCCATTACCGCCGTAATCGCGTCTTGAACCGTTTTTTGAACAAATGCCGCGTTAGCGATCAGTCTGTTATTTGAACCTGTAGGAGCGGTAGGACACTCCGGCAGGCCGGTCAATATCGGGTTATTCGCGGGAGCTTTAAGATTCAGCGCCGTGTCGATCTGCGTGGCGGTATAGCTATTGGTAATGCCATAACCTGCCAGGGTAGTGGCCAGATCTGCCTTGAGTGACGGATTGAAGTTACCGGCGTGCCATAGCTCTCGCGCCATGCCCCAGGTGTTGGACGCTTTGCAGCCGCGAACAAATACCCGTGGCTCAATGTTGCCCTGTTCAAAACCTATTTGGCCGGCGTAGGTTTTTGCGCCGTAGGGGATGTTTACCAGGCCGATGTTATTGCCGAAACTGGTGTTACCGGCCCCAAAGTAATAGAAGCCACCCGGCAAACCGACAGTATCGATACCCATTTCCGGCGCTGTAGTACCACCCAGCCCGTATTGACCAATAGCCAGGGCGTTGGTGATCCCAAACCCTTCCAGGGTGCTGGGATTGCGCCCAGACTGCACTACACCGCGCTTATCAGTTGTCACTTGAAAATAGGTGCCAGGTGTCTTGTTGGCCGGCAGCACCGAATCAATCGACAGGTCCACATACTCCCGCGTGGCCAAGACAATTGCGGGGTCGATCTTCAACACCACGTTGGTGATGCTGGAAACAATGAAGTTCATGCGCACGATTTGAGTGCGGCCAGAGCCTTGAGCCAGCAGCGGCTTGAAGCTCGGTGCGCAGTTGGCTACCACGACCAGATCACCGTCGGCATCGTAAAGACCAATTTCACGCACCCACCAGCCCCCTACATCGGCGGGGATGACTTGCTCGGCGACCAGTACCGAGGGGTTGGCGGGATCGATTTTGAGCTGATTGAGCAGCGCGCGGCGGCGTTCGTTGATCAGTCTGGTTTGCAGACGATTGGGAATGGGGTCCGTGCCGCTCGCATCGCCGACACCCATCTGAGTGAGTTTCCATGGAACGCCCAGGGCGTTTGCATTGGCCTGTTTGGCTTCGCCAACAGCCGTCAGAATTGCAAAAAATTGCGAGTTGGAATCGATCATGGGTACACGTCCAGGGTATCAATGGTGTGTTCGCGGCCAACGGCGCCGAGATAGCCGGTGACTTCAATGTCGTGTTGCGTGGGCGGGTAAACGTTGATTTCATCGCCCTCGTAGACGGTCACCCCAACGCCGAGCAGCCCTCTTGTTTCTAGGCTGATAGCGAGCCCGGTGAGGTGCCGGCTGCGGGGCTTGGCGTCATCGATCAGGAAGGTAAGTTCCTGATACATCTCTTCGGTAATGCCGGTGTCGAGGACGCCAACCTTGAGTGCGAACGTACCTGGCTCTCCGTTCGGGGCGGTCTGCCACCATTCGATAATCTCGATCAGATAACCCAGCGGCTCGACCACTCTGCGAAGGGCGCCAACGGTGCCTTTGCGCGAGTGGATGTAGTACGCCGCACGAATGGCTGCTCGTTTGGTGGGCTCCGACCAGGTGCTGTCCCAGCGGTCCACAGAAAAGGACCAGGCGAGGTAGGGCAGGACAGCCAGCGGGCACAGGTCTGGATTCCACAGCAGGCGCAGCGGGATGGGCACCCGCTGAATTTGCGCTAACGCCACTGCGGCCTGACGCTCCAGCGGCGTCGAGTTACCAGGCAGCAGGTGTTGGGCGCCCATCATTCCACCCCAACCGATAGCTGAATGGCAGAGCAATACGGGGCCTGGTAGGGCGTAGCGACGATATCAACCCAGTTCTCTAGCTCGACCTTGCGCACACCTTCAACGTGCAACGCGGCGTGGATCGCAGATTCGGAGACCTCCATGCCCAGCCGGCGACGCTGGTGCACATAGGCGCGCAGGCGCTGTTCCGCAGCGGCGCGGGCGGGCTCGGTTTCAGGTCCGCTGGTGAGTAGGTAGAGCTTGGCTTTGACCTGGTAGCGCAGGATCTGCGCCGCCTGAACCGTCAGCCGGTCGGCCACGGGGCGGCGGTCGTCGTCGCTGAGGTAGGTCTTCACCACTTCCAGCAAGCCCGGCTCAGCGGTGCCGTCGGCCAGCATGCCCTGCACGGTCACCACCACGACTGCAGGTGATGGACTTTCCGCAGTGGCGTCGGCCACTCGCCCATCCGCTGCGCGGGCGTGAAAGATATAGCTGTTACGTGGGCCCGCCGTGCTGAGGCCTTCCCAGGCCATTTGCGTGCGTTCGCGCAGGCTGTCGTCGGTCTCCATCACTTGCGGGATCGGCGGCGTCGCCGTGGTGTTGGCTGGTTGAATCACCAGGCGCTTGACGTTGTAGTTCGCGGCCAGGTTCTCCAGATCACTGCCCTTTGCGAAGGCGATGAGGTTGGCGGTTGCCGCTTCATTGACCCGCTGACGCCAGATGGTTTCGCGGTAAGCGTTCTCCTCGAGCAGCTTGGTCAGTGGCTCCGACTCCATTTCGAGACGCGCGGCAATTGTCGCTTGTTCTTCGATCGGCCAGAGGCTGATGGCGTAGGCCTTGCGCTCGGCGAGGATCTGCTCGAAATCAATCTGCTCAACGATCTGCGGAGCGGGTAACAGGCTGAGGTCGATGGCGGCGAAGGTGTTCATACGCTGCCTCCGAGCTGGAGGGGCAGGCTCAGGCTGAACGGTTCATTGCTGTCGACCACGCTGCCCTCCAGGTCCAGCACTGACTTGCCTTGCAGGTTGGCACCCACAAATTGCACTCGGCTGAGGCTCACCCGCGGTTCCCAACGCATCAGGGCCATGACAGCACCCGAATACACCCGCAGGCGTGTGACGTCATTGAAGGGGTGATCCACCAGCTCGGGCAGCAGGCTGCCGTATTCGCGGCGCATAACGCGACTTCCGATGCGGGTGGTGAGGATGTCAGTCAAGCACTGGGCGATATGGTCCAGCTCATCGATGGCGGCGCCGGTTTCTCGGTTCATTCTGGTTTCCCCGTCTTGCCATTGCCTGGCATCACGCCGCCGTGGCGGTGGTTGACCAGGCTGATGCCGGCCGCGATTACGTCGGTGGTAACGGTCACGGTGCCGGTGACGTTTTGGTTTCCAGTTTGGGTGTAGTCGCCCTGGTGATTGATGGGGCCGATGATGCTGATCCCGCCCTTGCTGACCAGGCGGGTGGTGCCGGTGTCGGGCAGGGTGGCATTCAGGTGGTGGGCGACACTGTCGTACTCAACGACCGCGCCGTCGGCGTAGGTGCGGCGGTGTAGGCCAGGGCGGTTGCCGTTGGCTGGAATGTGATCGCTGGGTAAACCGGTGATTACAACGCCGTTGGCGAGCTGGCCGGATGGGCTGAACAGGATGACCTGCTCGTTGACGGTGGGCGGATCCCACTCACGGTCGGATCCCGCGCGCAGTGCCAGCCATGGCAGCCAGGCGGTGGTCAATTCACCGGTTTTGACCTGCACGCGCGGGGGTTCCATCTGCACGGCGGCGATGACGCCGAAGCGGATGAGGTTTTCAAGCATGCGGGAGAGGGCGGCGAGGTCGTTCATGGCGCTGATGGTGGCGCTACGCGCGAGGGAGTGCAGCTCATAGTGCTTGTAGGCTCTTCCCCTACACAGCGCCATAGACATTTCAGTACCAAAAAAGTAGGTTGCTGCGTTCCTGAATCAAACAAGGACGTAAGTAATGATCTTAGATGTGTTTCAGCAAGTACCCTCTGAGGCTTGGGTTGGTCTCGCAGGTGTCGTATTCGGCTCCCTACTAACCACCTTTGGAGTGTCATTAACTAATAAAGCAAATTTAAAACACCTGAAGCAGCAACTGGAACATGAGGAAAAGCTAGTTAGCAGAAGGGCAAAAAAGGAACGTCTCGAAGAGTTGTATGTGTTGGTGAGTCATTGGGGTAATGTTTTCTTCGGAAATTTTTTAACTCTTTCTTTAGTTATGAAGGGGCAAATTGATTATAATTCATATCTTGATGAGATAAATGCTTCCACCAAAAGAGATATCGACTTTAATAGGATAGGTATGATTGTTGATATTTATGGTGCGGAGTTGGAAGAAGCTTATCAAGCTATTCTTGATATTCGTGATGAAATAAATAATATTGAACTCGCTCATAAAGAAGATTACAAGCACGGGAAGCCGGGCGTGAAGTATTTGGAACCGGCAGCTAATGCTCAACTTAAGTTAGGTAAGGCGTGCGATAATTTAAAGGCGCTTGTTTCTACTGTGGCTAGAGATGTTTAGTGGTCTGGCGTCACTTTGTTAAATGACTCAAAAGGCTATCGCGGATTAGATCAAGGTCTGAATCCGTAAAGCCCAGTACCTCACGCTGCTCATATCGGGTCTCGGGTGCACCTCGCTCAGCGCGGTCCTTCAATCCATACTGGTGAACCCTTGCAATTCGGGCGAGACGCCCGGTGAAGCCTACGGTAACGGCGGTGGCGTCACCTCTCACCTTCATGTATCTGGCGGTTCTCAGTTTCTTAAACATCGCCAACTTCTGCCGAACCCGGCCCTGTTTACCTCGCAGGTCCCGCTTTTTGCGAGGGGCATACTTGCTCCCGTCCGGGTTTTCCTGTCCCATCACGCGCTTCTGCTGACTGCGACGCAACTCCTGTCCAATGGTCCGAGCCAGTTTGCTGCGCTCCCCAGGCTCCAACCGTGCCAGTAGAACCGCTGCCCAGGTCTCCAGCGCCTCCAGGTTACTTGCCATCGGGCACAATCCATTCACTGGTGTTGCCCTGGGCCCCCGGCTTCCATTTCGGATCGAGGTAGCCCGGCACGTACTGTGGTTCATTCGGGTGTTTGACAGTGGTGTTGCCCTGGTCGTCATTGCCCACGACGACGCGCTCTGTCAGCTGCAGGGTGATGCTGAGGTCCACCTTGTTCTTGTCCAAAATGTCGGCTTCGAACTGAATGCCGTCCTTGACCTTGTCGAGGCTTTCCAGCAGTTCTGACTGATTGACGCTGGCCCAACCTAGTATCGGCAGCATCACGCTGTCGGGATGACCGGCGAACTCGGTGAGGATGATCTGCAGGTCAAAGCTGTATTCAAACGACAGGGTATGTGCAGCCGTGCAACGAACCCGGCCGTTGTCGATGAAGATCAGCAGGCGGTCAGGGTTGTGTTTGAACTCGGCAACGGTGGCCAGCAGGTGGGCGCGCAGGCTTTCGGGCTTGTTCATGGTTGGGCCTGCTGGTGCTTGTAGACCATGTCGACCTGGGCGGCGCAATCGGCCCAGGCAGCTTCGGTGCGGTCCTGATCGGTCAATTGGTCCCCGTTATTGCGCGGGCTGGTCGCTGGTAGTTGGCACGGCACCACGGCCGGACAGCCAGTCACTGTAAGCTGCGGCGCCGGTGAGAGCGGGGCGCTCGCGCAGCCGGCGAGCAGCGTCAGGCAAAGGCTGATCAGCCCAATTGCGTAGTTCGGCGTTTTCACGTTTCAGGTCCTCTATGGTTCGCTCGCGTTTCGCCAGACCCTGGCGCAGTTGATCCTGTTGGACGCGCAGGTTGCTCTGGGCGTCGCGCTCCTGTTTCAAGGTAGCGATGAGGGTGTTGGCGGTTTCCAGGTTGCGGTCAGCGTCCTTCTGGGCATCCGTGGCCTCCTTTGCTGCAAGCTTGGTCTTGTTCTCTGCGGCATTGATACGCTGTTGTTGGCCCCAGATAATCAGCAACAGGGCGCCCAGCAGGGCGAGGCCATACAGGGCCTGGCGCAGGGTGCTCACGCGCGGTACCAGCCGAGTTTGTTCATGGCTGCGGTGTCGAGCTGCTTGATGGGGCCACGCACGATCACGGCCCGGGCGCCGTTCATTATCTGGATGGACTCGGCCAGGAGCTGCATGTCGTCATGTTCGGACGACGCGGGCACCACCAGCACGTCACCGTCCTGCACCCGTAGTTTTTCTACCGCGTCGAAGTCGATCATGCCGCCACTCCTTGCCCACACTCGCAACCGGCGTGCCGCTCGTAGGCGCGCTGGAGCTTGGTGTCGTAGAGATTCCGTAGGTAGTCCGGCCCGTTGTAGAGCTTGGCGAACTCGGCCCATTTGCGAGCTTTCAGGGCCTTATGTAGCACCGGATCGGTCTCAATGAAGCGGGTGAAGGCGTCGAACTGCTGTGATTCGCCGGCACTCATTGCTGCCACAAATTCCTGCACGCTGGCATAGCCGAGACGCTTCCAGTGGAACCCCATGATCTGGAAGGCGCCCCAGGAAGCCGACTCTAGGGCGGCGGTATCATCGATCAGGCGGGCCATGGCCAGGCGTTGGTGCTCGGCGGTACCGCCGATGTATCCGCCAGGCTTTGGATTGACCAAGGCGGGGTTGGCGGTGGCGAGCTGATCGGCGTGACGTTTGAGTTCGGCAGGGTCATCGCCCGCGTTTCGAGCCGTGGCGAGCTGGCGGTACATGATGTGGCGTTCGAACAGGATCACCGGCTTGCCGTTGTCGAGAAAGCCCTTGCCCTTGGATTCCACTTCGTTGACCGCGTAGATGCTCGCCAGCGGTACGCCGAGACGTTCGGCAGCGACCACTAGGTCGTTGTTGCGTACCAGCTGGGTACAGTCGCCACCGGCAAGACTGGCTTGAGTCTTGGTGCCGGCAACGCCATCGGCGACCAGGCCCACTTTGACCTGGTACGCGCGGACGGCGGTTTCTGTGGCGTCGCCGTAGTCACCGTCCGGCACGACGTTGGCACCGTTCTTGTTGAGACTCTTTTGCAGCATCAGCACCGCTTGTGAACGGTCGCCGTGGCGGAGGGTGGTGGTCATGCGCTGGGCCTCAACAGGGCGGCGACGTTGCCGCGTGAACGGAAAATCAGGGTGCAGAGCAGCACGATGGACACGGCCTGCCAGAGGCTGGTTGGCTGGCGGTCAAGGAGAATTTCCAGACCGCAGATGCACAATGTGGCGCCAAACAAGCTCGCCAGTAGCGAAATGCTGCGCCGATATCGCGCATCGCCTCGGATGTAGCAAGCCAGGCGCAGGGCGCTCAGTAGGTAGGCGATTGCCGTGATGACTTGAACAGCCAGTTCGATGTTCTGCATATCAGGTGCCCCCTCTGATTCGACGCCAGATGTCCCAGATATCCGCCTTTTCCACCCAAACCATCAGTTTGATGCTGATCGGGATGACCACCAGTGCGCAGAGAAAGGCGCTGCCACCGCTGGTGATAAACGGAATTGCCTGTAAAGCCATCGGTGCGAACAGGTAGCCCACGCCGGCCGACAGGAATAGTGAGCCCAGCCGTTGCCAGACCTTCAGGTCACGCTTGGTGCTGGTAACCAGCCAGGCACCGAGGATGGCGCCGAATAGCGCGCCGTCATCAATGACTGGCGTGACGCTGGCCAGGCCCAAGCCAATGAGCAGGCCAGACACAACGCTGGAAGTCGGATCAGCCATCATGTGGGTTTCCTTGGTTGCAGAGGGTCAGTTCCATAGCTGCACCATCTGCCGCTGGGGCGCGCTGGTTTGGGCTTCGGGCATGTTGACTACAAGGCCTTGCGGCAGGATTGGGCCGTGATCGGCTAGGCCGGGGTTGGCATCAAGTACCGCCTCTGTGACGCCTGCGGTGCGGCCGTAGAACCGCCAGCAGAGTGTGTCGACGGTGTCGTTTTGATTGGCGCGGACGGCGACGGGCATCAGATCAGCTCCACGGTGGTACGAGTGCGACCGAGGAAGTCGCGCACAGCCCAGCGCAGGTCGCGTCGGTAGTCGTCGATGTTTGGGGTTAGGGCTTCAGCTTTGTCGCTGCCGGTGTTGGTTGCGCTGTAGTCTCGATAGCGCTCACAGACCTCGGCGCCGGTGCCAGCCTCGATCGCGCGTCGGTAGAGGTGGACCTTTACCGACACATCCTTGATGCGATCACTTGGTACGTCCGCCAGCGTCGCGTGGCCAGCGGCTTGTTGGGCGACTCGCCATTCGCTCAGTTCGTTGTTCAGATTGATCGCGGCTGCGATCACTGCGGTCTCAAGGCGGGCCGGGGTGACGCTGGAGTCGATGCGCAGGCTGGCGCGCAAGCCATCCAGGTCAATCGACGGCCAGAAGGGGTCGGTGTTGATATGGTCGCTGTCGACTGTGCCGCTGGCTACAAATGCGCTCATGACTGCACTCGAAATAGGTCGCCGGTGGTCGGGGCTTCACGTTCAGGAGGAGCGGCCTGGCCGATCCGCCCCGAGCCGGCGGGGTGCGTGGGGACGCTCGGTTAGCTGCTGGTGGCAGCGTGTTTTTTCAGGAGGCGTTCGGCGCCGTCCAAATCCTTCTTGCCGCCGCAGCCGTCGTGCAACTCGATGGCACGTTTAAGCAGGTCAATACCAGCCTGGACCTGTCCGGGTTGGCCTGGTTCTTCGGCGGTTATGCCTTCCAACGTTGCGCGACCTGTTGCCAGGTACAGCTTGGCGCGGGCCTGATCCGGCATGTCTTCGGCGTCGGTCAGCTCGACAGTTCGGTGCAAGATGCTCAGGTCGAAACTGCCGTTGGTTTTTTGCGCTTTAAGTGCGGCGGTGGCGATTTCTTCCGCCACCAGGCACCCCGTAGTGCGTTCGAAACGGTCCGGCATGATCAGCTTGTGCTTGAGCACGTAGTCGGCAATGTCCAGGGCGCCGCTGTAGTCCTCGACGTCGACACGCCAGATCATGACGGTGGTCATGACGTCGTCCTGGGCGCCGTTACCGGCCTCGAGCACTCCCTCGACATACGGGATGTACTCAGGCAGCAGTTGCAGCTTTAACGCGGCCTTGCCCTCGTTGGACTGGATGGCTTTCAAGCGCAAACGGTCCTGCAGCAGCTGATTTAGCTGATGCTCGTAAGCAGTGGCACCGGCCATTGATTGCTGGGGTGCCGTCTTTGCCGCCTCCATGGCCGCGCGGGCGCGGCGCTGGTGGGCTTGGGCGATGCTGAGAACCATGGGGTTAACCCTCGCTGCCGGCTGCTTCGACTGGGGTGATGTTTTCCAGCAGGCAGCCCAGGCCGTATTCCTCGACTACATACGCTTCATTCGACGATTCGAAGTTGCTGACGCGGTTCCACTCTGGCTCTTCCTTGAGGTAGCGGCGGCGCCCGCCGATCTGCCAGTACACCGACAGGTTGGCGAAGGTGGTGATGAGGATTGTGCCTTCAGGGATGTAAGGCACCTCGTACAGCGGCAGGCCACCGACGCGGCGTTGCGAGATGATCAAGTCGCTGGCCAGGGTGTTGGTCGCGTCCTGGTCTTTGTTGACCAGGGCCAGAAACTTGTCGTGTACCAGTTCGCGGCCGGTCAGCACCACCAGGCCAGGATTGCGGCGATACCAAGGGTCGAGCAACTGGATGGCGTCGTAGACCAAGGCGTCGATGTTCTTGAAATCGCCGGTTTTGCCGATGGTGATCTTGCCGGCGACGGCCCCCTCTTTCAGCACGCGGTCGGGTGCGTGAGTGCGATATTGCTGGAGCCAGCCAATGTTGACGTCTTCCAAGAGTGGGTGCGCCGTGCGGTCGGTTTGCTCTGCAGCCGAAACGCCGTAGAAGCCGATCTGGATGCGGTCGAGCGCCTGGCGTTGAGCAATGGCGCTGGACAGGCGGGTCTGGAAGTCCGGGAACTTGGCCCAAGCATCGAGCTGCTTGTAGCTGACGAAGGTATCGAAGTCGGTTTGTTCTGCCTTGTACTTGTCGCTCGACAGCGTGCCAATGCTGCGCGGCTCACGTTTTTTGACGTTGGTGTTGGTGCGGCTGGCAACGGTGCCGCCCACGCCCAAGCCAACCTTTTCGCCTTCCTGTTCATCGACGCCGATGACGTTGACCTTGGTCAGGAACTCGCTCGACTCCTGAATCTTGGTTTCCAGACGCTGCTGAATGGTTGGGTCGACGCTGAACGTGGCTGTGGCCGATTCAACGCCATTGAGCTGTGCGACCTGGCTGAGGTAGCCGGTGAAGAGTTTTCGAGTATCGTTACGCATGGGTGTCTCCGATAGTGGGCTGGGCGGTGAAGGCCGCAGGTCAGAATTCAGCCAGGGCTGTTTTGCCGCCGCCGGTTACCGGTGGGCGCTGGGTTTGGGAGTGGTCTTGGGTGTCACCGAGAACGGTTTTCAGCTCGATCAGGTCTTTGCTGAGCTGCTCGACCTTGGTGTTCAGCTCGCCGGAGAATTTCTTCTCTGCCGCCAACTGCTCGGGCAGATCCTTTACGTGGTCGGCAATCGCTTCGACGGCCTGACCCATCTGGGCGAACTCGGCATCGTCCTTCGTTTGTTTGCCGCCCAAGAGCGCCTGCACTTTGCTGAAAAGCTGGGCGCCGAGGCTGGGCTTGTCTTCGATTTCTTCAAATTGCAGCTCGGTTTCCACTGCCTCGGTGAACATCGACGTCGCGGAGTAATGACGGTCTTTGAATGGGCTGGATTCTGGCTTCTGCGCGGAGAAAGACAGTACGTCGGTGCCCAGGCTGGCCGGGGAGTCGGTCACCGCCAGGCCGACGATGTAGGCCTCGCCAGTGTCCGAGAAGCTGTCGTCGATTTCGATCGAGGTGTAAATCTTTTGCTTGGCCTTGTTCATGGCGATCAGATCGGGCGTCGGCTCCACCTGGGCGAACAGAGCCAACTTCTTCTGGCCGTTGATTTCCACTTCTTCGGCCTTGACCGCAAGCACGTCACCGTAGGCCTTGAAAGGGCTATCGGGCAGCAGGCTGCGGAAGTGCTCCAGCCAGATGCGAGCACCATAGGTGGCAGGATTGAAGTTCTTCGCTGCCTGTTCCAGCCAGCTGCGTTTGATGGTGCGCTTGTCAGAGGTAGCGCCCTCGACGGCGACGCGGAACCAATTGCTGCGAAATTTCTTCATGCCGGGAATCCTCAATGCGTTGGGCGCTAAGTGCGTTGCAATGAGGGGCATGGTCGTGACGCGCGCGAGTTGCGGCAACGGGACGGGATTGTAGAGGGCGGGACTACAAGGGGCGGTGCTACTGACTCGCAGGCGCGGGCGGCAGCATCGCGGCCATGACTACGACTGAACTGCTCCCAATCGATCCCCGACGCCAATCCAAGTTCCTGTATTGGATGGGTTGGCGTATCTGCGAGATTGCCGAGGCTACGGGCGAAAAGGAAAAAACGCTACACAGCTGGAAGGCCCGCGACGAGTGGGACCGGGCGGATAACGTCGAGCGCATCGGCGGGGCGCTGGAAGCGCGTTTGGTGCAGTTGATCCTCAAGGAAGGTAAGAGCAGCGGGGATTTCAAAGAGATCGATCTACTGCACCGGCAGCTGGAGCGACAGGCCCGCATTCAGCGCTTCCAGGGAGGTGGTACCGAAACCGAACTCAACCCCAACCTCGCTAAGCGTAACGAAGGTCCGAAGAAAAAGACCCCGAAAAACGACATCAGCGAAGATCAGATCGAGCTGCTGCGTGAAGCGTTTATCGATGGGTGCTTCGACTACCAGAAAGACTGGAACCGGGCGGGCAATCAGCGCACCCGCGTCATCCTCAAGAGTCGTCAGATTGGTGCCACCTACTACTTTGCCCGCGAGGCGTTCATTGATGCGCTGGAGACCGGGCGTAATCAGATCTTCCTGTCCGCGTCGAAGAACCAGGCCTACCTATTCCGGGGCTATATCCAGGCGTTTGCCCGCGAAGTCATCGGCGTTGAGTTGACCGGTGATCCTATCGTGCTGCCGAACGGCGCAGAGCTGTTCTTCCTCGGTACCAATGCGCGTACCGCTCAGGGCTACCACGGCAATTTCTACTTCGATGAATTCTTCTGGACGTTCAAGTTTGAGGAGCTGAACAAGGTCGCGTCGGGTATGGCGATGCACAAGAAGTGGCGCAAAACCTACTTCTCGACACCGTCGACCATGGCACACGAGGCATACACCTTCTGGACGGGCGAGCGCTTCAACAAGGGCAAGCCGGCGGCGCAACACACAAAGGTCGATGTTTCCCATGGCGCGCTCCAGCAAGGGCGGTTCTGTGAGGACCGTCTGTGGCGCCAGATCGTCACCATCTTCGACGCGGAGCAGGGCGGTTGTGACTTGTTCGACATTGAGGAACTGCGACGGGAGTACAGCCCCGAGGCGTTCGCCAACCTGCTGATGTGCGAGTTTGTCGACGATGGCGCGAGCATCTTCCCGCTGACGGTGTTGCAGCCCTGCATGGTCGACAGTTGGGTTGAGTGGGCTGAAGACTACAAGCCGTTTGCCATGCGACCGTTCGGTGACCGCCAGGTGTGGGTGGGTTATGACCCGGCGGAAACCGGCGACTGCTCGGGCATGGTGGTGGTCGCGCCTCCGCTGGTACCGGGGGGCAAGTTCCGGGTACTCGAGCGGCATCAGTTTCGCGGCATGGACTTCGCGGCGCAGGCTAGCTTCATCAAAGCTGTATGCGATCGCTACTGGGTGACGTACATCGGGATCGATGTCACCGGCCTTGGCAGCGGCGTGGCGCAGCTGGTGCGCCAATTCTTCCCCAACGTCACCACTTTCAGCTATTCGCCCGAGGTGAAAACCCGCCTGGTATTGAAGGCCTACGACGTGATCCACAAGGGCCGGCTGGAGTTCGATGCCGGCTGGACTGACATGGCGCAGTCGCTGATGGCGATACGCAAGACCATCACCGCAGGCGGTCGCCAATTCACTTACACCGCCGGCCGCAACGACAACACCGGCCACGCCGATCTGGCGTGGGCGCTCTTTCACGCATTGCACAACGAACCGCTGGAGGGGCAGACCACTGCCAACACCGGGCGGATGGAGATTTTTTGATGTCGAACCGCCGCAGAAACACCAAACAGTCGGCCCTGGCGCCCGCCGTGGGTACTCAGGAGTTTATCCCTCGCAGTCACAGCAAGATGGAGGCATTCAGCTTCGGCGATCCGTCACCAGTGCTGAGTGGCCGGGAGGTGTTCGATTATCTGGAGTGCTGGTTTAACGGGCGGTGGTATGAGCCGCCCTTATCCCTTGATGGTCTGGCACGGTCGGTGGGTTCCAGCGTGCATCTGCATTCCGGTTTGATGTTCAAACGCAACTTGTTGAGCAAGACCTTTATCCCGCACCGGTTGCTGTCGCGCGCGGCATTCGAACAGTTCGCCCTGGATTTCCTTTGCCTGGGCAACGGCTATCTGGAAAGGCGGCGCTCGATGCTCGGCCCGGTGCGTGAGCTGGTGCCGCCCTTGGCGAAGTACATGCGCTCGGGTAAAGACGGTCGGCAGTTCATGGTCCAGGGCTGGAAGGAGGAGCACGAGTTTGAGCCTGGCACCGTATTCCATCTGCGTGAAGCGGATCTGCATCAGGAAGTTTATGGCCTGCCCGAGTGGATCAGCGCACTGCAGTCGGCGCTGCTGAACGAGTCGGCCACGCTGTTTCGTCGCAAGTATTACGAAAACGGCAGTCATGCTGGCTTCATCCTCTACATGACCGACGCCGCTCAGAACGAAGCAGACGTCGACTCCCTGCGCAAAGCGCTTAAGGACTCTAAAGGCCCTGGCAACTTCCGAAACCTGTTTGTGTATTCGCCGAACGGCAAAAAGGACGGGTTGCAGATCATCCCGGTCAGCGAGGTCACGGCCAAGGATGAATTCAACTCGATCAAAAACCAGACCCGAGACGACGTGCTTGCCAGCTTGCGCATTCCGCCGCAGTTGATGGGCATCGTTCCGCAGAACGCGGGTGGGTTTGGGTCGATCAGGGAAGCGGCGCAGATCTATGCAGCCAATGAACTGGAGCCGATTCAGGCGCGTATGGCGCAGGTGAATGACTGGCTCGGGGATGAGGTCGTGCGCTTCAAGTCCTATGAAATTCCTACAGGTTTATAGGACGATGGTCTGATGTTTGAGTTTGTTCTGATATGGCCTAGAAGGACTTAAAGTTTGAGATGTTTTTTTCAATGTCAACAACAGATAGTATTTTAACTATGTCGGTGATGCCAGTCGCCTCAAAAGTTCGCCTTACTGTCGCGGTGTCGCTTATATGGTCTGCTTGAAATCTGTTGGGGATGAAAGGCCAGCCATGAGTCATGCATCCATTGTTTTCCAGTAGTGCTACTTCTGTTTGTCCATTGTATTCATAGGTTATCGCAAATTTTACATTGTTGTTGTAAGTTATTCCCTTGTAGCTTTTAATTGTTGAGGTTATATATGTTAGTTCTGAAAACTTTTTAGTTGCTAGATTTTCTGGATAAGTCATTGGCAGGCATTTAAAGATTTTATCGGTGGATGTTATGAATATCTCTACATGTTTTCCACTACCAAACGGATTGGTGATGGTGTCAGATTTTACATTGTATTCAGAGACCGGTGGCGGGTTTATGTTTACTGTTTCGAGTCCTTTTAATATAAGGGGGTGTTCAAATTTCTGGATGGTTAACCATTGTTCTTTGTTGATCCTGGCATGTAGTGCCCATATGACAAGAGGCTTGTCTTTTAAGTTTGCTATTACTATGTCTGATAGTCGTGGTGCTGTTACTCTATTCATGCTAATTGAAAATGTTGCAGAAGCTTTGTGACTAATTTTTTTCCAAAAAAAATATATTGAGAAAGGCAGTAGTACTAAGCCTGGAGCTATTTTTAGGAAGTCTCCAAGTAGTGAAGTAATCGTACTAAGTGTTGTCATTTTTTTCTCGATTGTATTGATGGTGCTAATTATTTTTAACACTCATTTATTAGTCGTCTTTGAGTCCGACGCCATGTGGTACTAGAGATTGGTAACGAGTAGAACTACCCATAGGCTGTGGTCTTGGATGAATCAATTGCTTAGGCGCTTTTGCTTCTTGAATCCACAGTTGTACCCCGTGAGTTTCAGCTAACAATCGCACAAAGCCTCGTAGCATGTTTTCAGAAAATTGGTACCAGCCATTTCTATTTTCATTCATTTTTCGAAGGACTGCCCCATGGCTCTCTTTTGTGAGCGTACTTAGGCGTTGTGAGAATTTTTTGCGATCTATGGGCGGTATTTTTTCAGACTGCTCAACTTTACTCAGGTCTCGGAGTATTCGCTCGTAAGAGGAGTACATTGAATCGATATTTCTATGAAGATTATCTGATTCAGCTGCTGCCCAGATAATGTGGTGAAAATCTTGGCTGTGCCTCAGTGTTGCTTTGTCGTATGGTTTTCTAATGTGCTCTTGAACATCTTTTACAGCGTTTTCTAAAGCTGTTAGATAGTGTTTTGAAGTAGCTTTTTTGCTTGAGTCTTCATCGTCGTAAATTGCCCACAGTAAGTGTTCAGTAATCAGGTGGACATAATAGGGGAATCCATCGCTTATACCTGCTACTCGGTATTTTATTTCTTCATCAAAGTCAATATTAAAAGCTTCAAGGGCCTCTACGAGAATGTCCCATCTTGAATTCCAAGAGATTGGGTTAAGTTGTATTGGTTTTAATTGCCTGATGCTTGATAAGTGACCACCTAGTAGGTCGTCAAGAGAGGTCGCTATTCCACTAAAAATTATTGGAACATATGTGCCGGAGTCTCCCATTTTTTTCAAAAATTCTGCGAATTTAAAACGCTCTTCTTGATTGCTTATGGCGTCAAATTCATCAATAACTATTATGGGTTTGTCGGAGTGTATCTCACGAACGTCTGAGATTACATCGAGCGCTTGATCCATGTTTAAAACTTTTGGGGTCTCAGGTTTTTTTGATGTCTTGTAAGTTATTTCTAGGTTTATTATTTTAAGGTTGAGGCCACCTTTGGTTTGTATCTCGGTAGCATCTAAGGAATCTATTAGGTGTCTGGCGATACTTTCCATTATCTCTAGAAAAGTGCTGGTTTTAGTGCAGCCAATTTGGATGATGGAGGCGTCTGCAGATTGATATTGATAGGCCGCCGTTTGTGCAAGAGAGGATTTTCCAATCCCACGGTCACCGTAGATGAAAATATGCCGTCCTTTTGCAAAGAGTGCTCTTCGAATCTCGTCTAATTCGTCCTGACGACCTTTGAGTAGCTCTAATGTGTCAATCGGTTCAGATGGGCGAACATGCTTGTGAATTTCCTCACCAAACTCCTCCTCTGAGTAACCTTCGATCAATTTTTCGTTCCTTCTATGAACGTATCAAGGTTGGCAAATCCATCACTTATTGCTCATTGAACGGGTAGATGGGGCTCATTCCAGTTTTCATTTAGCGCACATTGAGCCCTTGGGATCACCGTTTCGAGAGAGTCGTGGCTATCTCGTGCGCGTACGGACCCAAGTCTAACTGAATGCCTCGACTCAGAAAAATGCTGAATAGCCAAATACGTTGGCGAGAACGGTATTTGAGTCAGTAGACAGCCAGGTCTGAGACTCCTTTCTGAAAGCATTTCTTCGTTACTTTAATGCTCTTTTTTGGTGCGTTTTTTTGGAGCGAGCCACTCTGTTACTGGCGCGCGCCGTCGTCCCCCCACCTCGCCTGCGGGCTAAATGGGTCGTTTTTTCTGCGCCCCTGCGGACTACTCCGGGCAGCTCAGGCTGGGCGGTAGCTTGGCGTTGTGGGGAGGTCGAAAGCCTGCGGAACCCTGCACCGAGGCGGTATTTCTTCTGAAGGTCTGGAGGCGCTGCTGTGATGTTAGAGGGGGGGGATTTCAAAAAGAGTAATTTCAGTAATCACCTTCGGGAAAGGGGCTGGAGGCCGCGTATTCCGTGGGCTTTGAGATTACAAAAAGGAGTAACAGAGAAGTAATTGAAAAGGTAATTATTTGCCAATATATTGATTTTAAAGGGCTTTTTTGAAGTGGAGAATTACATTTATAAAGAGTAATCAGATTACTTCAATATTACTTAAAAATTACCTTTTGATCGAAATTATAAATCCTTTATTTTCAATGGCTTGAGCGTAAAAATCGGACAAGATTACCTATATTACTCTTTTTTTTAGCCCGGAAGATTTTGGCAATCATGGTCTTCACATGCAGGCGTGCACGTGTAAACGGCGGTTATCGATCATGCGATGTCTCTGGTCTGCGCCGACACAAAAAAGCCCCCGCACCAGGCTCGAGTGCGGGGGCTTTTTTACATAAGTGGCGTTATTGGTAGCGCGATGACCTACCCTTCGTGTCAGTCCAAAATGCCACGACCCGGCTCGGCTGGCTTGCCAAGCACATAGGCCACATGCGAAACGCCAACGTTATTCGCATTGGGCACTACGGCCAACAACTTCCAGCCCTCGGCCAGCTTCTTGTTGGCACTGGCTGCACCGGCCACCTGAACAACTTCTACCGCGTCACTCATCTGCATACGTCCTACTCCCTGTGGTGGTGGCCTATTGTAAGCGCAGTCGCAGATAAGGTGGGGATTCCTTTCAGATCGGATGTTGTAGAAACTGATTTGACTCAGCGCGTACTTGGGCTTAGACGTCGCAAAAAACCTATAGGGAAAAATTTATGCCCTTACTACATCGATACGAATCCCTACTGCTTAAAAAAAACGTATGCCTATCAGAGTCCTACGCGCATCGTATGAGCCAGTGCCTAGCATTACGGCTTCAATACTGTGCATCGCTCAGAACGATCAATAAATTTTCGGTATTAGATGAGATCGCACTGCTTGAAAAACTATCGACAAGTCGGCCTACGGGTACAAAAGCAGCTGAAAAATTCAGAGGTCCCATTTTAGGACGGTTCTGGCACAAGCATTACTTTGACGCAAAGCATCTGCCCCAGAACATCTTGAACAAATGGTTCGGCGATTACGCAGTGAAGCAGGGACTGCTGAAGATGAAGCTACATGAAGTATTGATGTCGGACGAGGATGATACGGATATGGAAAAGTACTGGGAGGCTAAGGCCAACCGTGTGGCACATGCACTCGTCTATGGCGGGGTTGAAGCGAGAAGAAATAGAGGGGCGTTGACAGGCGAATGGATAATTTATTATGAGCACGCCGGACTGAATTATTATTTAGATTTAGCTAACCACAAGGAATTAGAAAATCAGCAAAAACTTTTTGATCGCCTAATGGATGAATGCGCGTGGGAGTACCCCTTCGCGTTCAGCTCGTCAGATTAGTGGAAAGTTTAGGTTGTTTTATTGGTGTTAAGACAATGCGACGCCGAAGCGTTCTTTCTTAAGAGGAAGTGGAGGTTTTGTTCCTGTTAGGTTTTGAATTAATGTTTCTGTTAGTTTGATGTCTTCATCTATGTCCTTTATTTCTTTTTCGTAATCGTCGAGTGAGATTTTATTTGCTTTAAGAAAATCGGAAAGTTGTTTTTGTTGGTCGTGAAGAGAGGCCAATTCTTTTGTGGTGATTTTTAATGCGTGCAGAGTGGTTTTTCTGAACTCTACCTGTGTGTTTTCGTTGAGTTGCAGTAGTTCTTCGGTATATTTGCCAAACTTTGAGTGGGTGAGCATTGTGCCATTGGCTGCATCAAATTTTAGGTGCTTGCTCATTATGTAGTCACAGGGGTTAACAATGTAAGGCCCTTTCTTTTCGTCTGTGGGCCAATCATTGTTTTTTCGTGAATTACAGCTGCCGCAGCAGTAGTACAGATTTTGATAGTCACAAACCAGTCCGGCAAATTTTAAGATGCCTTTAGGTTTATAGTGATCAACGCCAAAGTTCAGGTTTGGGGCGCTACTGTCTGGTTGACGGCAATAAACGCACGTTCTTGAGAATTCGTGCTGCAAATAGCGTTTATAGGTTTGATATCGTTTGAATAGTCTAGGCGTCAAGGATCTTGAATGCTTTGACTTTGGGTATTGAAATACTGTGATTGTCAAACTGATAGTCCTAGGCGTTGGGCGCGATTCAATCTCGATTGCTCAACTGACTTTATTGAATCTATAGAACTTTCCAAGTGGCTAATTTGCTCCGCCGTAACTCTTGGGGATTTTTCGATAAGCCTAGAGTTAAGAATTTCTAGTCGTGCAATCATTTCTGCTGACACAGAGTCGTTCGCGTATTTTATTGCAAGGAGTCTTATGCGTGATTCCGCAATCTTACTGACTTCTATATCCTTGGCGCTGACTTGATGTTCGTTGCCCAAAGCGCGGAAGGGAGCGCAATCAACAGCCTTCGGTACCAATAACGTTGAGTCAAGTTGACTGGTGGTTTTGGCGAGTTTTTGGAACGATTCAATGTTTCGATTAGCAGAGTTCGTGCCAGGATATGCTGTGGCTAAAAACTGAGTTGCGCCAAAGATCGAGTTGCTCGCTGGAGGATTAGACCTCAATGGTGCTTGCGACGTATAAAACATCGAAGGAGAAGGAACGGGGGCGACGTCTACGTAATATTCCATATTTAAACCCCTTTTCTAGATCTTAAGTCCGTTGATAGGAACTCTCTAGCTTTCTCAGTAATCGACCAGTCGAAAATGTCAAATGCCTGGCGGTGCATCACATCTACTGCGTCCAAGGCATCTGACACTAAGACTTCGGTACGATAAGTGTCAGTGTCAATTAAATAACTAGGTCTTACTGGCTGTTCCGGATTTCCATGGTTAAGTTGAATTCCATGTTGGAGTAGGCAACCCCCATCGTCAGCCAATAGCTGCATTCTTCCCCCAAAGTCATTAATGCCAATGAAATGTCTGGAGGTAATAGATGCCGTCAATAGTGGGTTGACCCAGGCTGTTATGTCTTCATCTGAGGTTTTCAGTATGTTGATATATCGAAGCCCAATTCTAGTGAAAAAGTCCGAGTCAATTATTTTTTCTGCAGCATCTATGACTTGAAGGATTCTTTCTCGTAGATTGCTAAATCCAGAATAAGTAGTTGTTTCAATCGCTATGCTATTTTCTTTTAAAGAAATGTTCCAGTTCGACTTAGCAGATCTAAATACGTGAACATTGCTGGAGCCTGCGCTATTTGATCCGACGCCGAGAGTAAATTCATTATTCATCTCCAGGATTGGATAGTCTTTACGAAGCGCTTTCACAAATGAGGAAGGTGGGCGTTGTTCGCCCAGCTCAATTAGCGTCGGAAATCGTAATTCGCAAACAGCCTGCTTCAAAAAGTTATGCTTGAAGCGATTCTGGTTGTCAGACCGCGTAAGTACTAATTCGTCAGCTTTCCAACTTGCGCTCATGAGGTACTCGTCGCTAGGTACAAAAAAGGTGGCTATGATTGCACGGAATCTAAGTGCTGTCAGTATCCTAGGCGAAATCAGCCACACCTGCCCTAAAAAATCAAGCTATTCGTTCAAGTTGGCAAAGATTTTCCTTAATTTACGGTCGTTTGGCTTTCATCGTCCGAATGACTCACGGGAAAAGTCTTTGTGGCTCATCGCCATTCACGGGAGTTATTCGCGTCTTCTCAATCGAGCTAGTCCCTGTTTCACAAAGCCTGAGTTTTCACCAATGGCATGAAGCGCACCTCGCGCGTTCTCCCCGGCCTCCGAGCCGTTTTGCTGCTCTACCCATAGCGTCAGCTCCATGACCGCTGCCTCTAGGGCCAGTTGGTTGAGGTACATCCTTTCAAGCACGTCTACCAAAGAATATTCGTGTGCCATTGTCGGCTCCTGCATCAGACTGGTTTGAGCATAGCAGCGGCATTGAGCGGCTTAGATTTGATATTTTGATAACCCTCGCTCGTTACCAGGCGGTCGTTCACTCATAAGGCAGCGTGGGTGCTCGGGAATGTTCTACTTGGTACGAAAGTGGTACGGCCGATTAAGGGCAGCGCTGTAGTGCCCGTATTGTGAGGCCTGTAGGTTTAGGCGTTCCAATCCATCATCGGAGCAACAGAGAAGCGACGGGAGAGGGCTTGCGGTGGAGCTATGACTGAGGGCATTGGGATCTGGGATGGAGAATACGAAGGGTGACAGTTTATCAGGAATGGTTCAGAGACGGGCTGGGTGTTGATCTGCGACGCGAGAGCCTGTGCTAAGTGAAGTTGTCATCTTTGGGGCGTTGGGGTTATATGTGGTCTGACCCTGATGTATTTGTCCTAAAAGGGTGTGCCGATTTTTAGTGCATATTTCATTGCGTTGGTCAGCAATGAGTCGTCAAGTTGTTCGGTGTGCTCACTCAGAGTCGCAGCGCAAACTTTAGAGAAGGAGGAGTACTTGTCGTCAGCATTCTTTAATGATTGTAATGAAATATGATTGCCATCAAACTCAGCGATGAAGAATCTATTGATCTTTGAGCCGTTTGCCAAAAGCATATCAAAAAGAATTTTTCCCTTAATCTTGCTTTTGCACAGTTGCTTCTCGATATTTTTTATTTCGTCAAAAGGACTCTGTGGGCTTGTCGCGAAAATGACCGCCCTCAAGTCAGGAGATGGAGTGTTAGTCAAGGTGCATAGGTAGTTTTTCATGGCTGCTCGCAAAGTAGGGCTCGTGAAGATGCTTCCACCAGTTCGAACACATGCGTAACGACGCTCCTAGCCTCATTCGCATCTAAGCGCCGTGTTGTCTGAGTGTCAACGCTATCCATATGGAAAAGCCGATGTCGTTGGTCTGACCAGTAAAGATAGCATTGGTTCAGAACTTTTGCTTTCACAACTCCGGCATGGTTAGCTTGATCACGTCGCATTTTCCCTTCATCAAAATACTCTCCAAAGCCCAATTTCGGCTGCACTTGATAACCCGCAGCTCTGAGGACATCCTTTAGAAAACCTTCCAAGCCTCGTAATGCCGGAAAAGTTATATAGGAGTGGTCTTCGATATCTAATTCGACTTTAGTAAGAGTCAGCGCTGCCGAGAGCTGGATTCTGACAGCTTCACTAATATATGAGCATGCCGCAGGAATTCTCTCTGCGAGTTCGTCCTTTACTTCTGAAACCGTTAGGGCAACCGAAAAAATCTCTATTTGACTCCGTAGGACGTCATCTAAAGATAAGATATTGCTTAAAAAGTCAGATAGCTTAGTTGAAAGATCTAGGCGCTTTCCTTGAAACTGAACTGTGTCGTTTCTATGTATTTTTATTGTGAGCGTGTCTCTCTGTGGCCCTCTCATGCGAAGTCGGCGGCCAGTTGCATCAGCTACATCTTCTTCAATTAAAGCACCTTCGTGCAGGAGATAATCAATTATCTCTTGAGCGCGATTAGCAAGATTTGATTTCGAATAATTAAACGGTGTGTCGTCACCCGCGCACTCACTGACTATTTTTTCCGCAAAAAATTTGAAGGTTTCTTTGCAGTAGCCAGTGCATTGGCCAATAGTGAATGTTCCATTTCCCAAAATAAATAAACTGAATTTGTGGGGGATTTCTTTGTGTAAGTATTCATAGATGTGGGGGCTGTTTTTCGATGTGTCTATGCCGACAACTGATGCACCGTTACGCGCCAAGCAATCTGGTATCTGCTGTGATTGCAACGCAATTTTCTGAAACGGGTTTTTAGCCATCGAAGCCATCCATGAACAAGGTCCACCGACCGTTTATCGTCAACGGATCGGCAAAAAGGAGTGACTATACATGATGTGGCTTTTTGATTGCATTAGGGAGGTAGTCCTTCCATCTGATTTCGAGATTGTAAAACGGCTTGCGCCGTCGTCCGCCCACCTCGCCTGCGGGCTAAATGGATTTTTTTCCGTAGTGCTGCACCTGGACGAGCGCGGCAAAGGCCGGGTGTTGGTTATCGAAAAAGGGTAACTCCCGTAGATGGGTCAGCCGAGCGCTTTGCCACTTACTCATGCAGATGATGAAGAGACACTCTCCCGCAGGTCTTTTTTACCCACATGCCAACGCTTGTAAGAAGTGACGGGGATTGGCGACAGGTGCGTGTGCTGACGAAGCGAGAGGAAAGTCGCTTGTCCCGGCTGGGTAAAAGGAGATGGGTGGCACGAAAGTGGTACGTACGTCTCTTGATGGCGCTGGAGGCCTGGTGTTTCGAGGCCTGTAGAATTAGCCGTGCCAATCCATCATGGGGGCCACGGAGAAGCGGCGGGGTAGGTCTCGCGGTGATCTGTGTCTGAGGGTATTGGATCTGGCATGGAGAATGCCAAGGGTGATCGGTTTATCAGCAATGGGTTAGGAGGGGCGGGGTGTTGATCGTTAGAGTTCTATCTTGAAGGTACTTATAGTGCTTTGCCGGTAGGTCAGTTGTCGGTATTGCGTTGACTGGCACAGTGCTATTGCATATGTTCCTTGACAATTGATCAGGGAGCGATAGCAGTGGCAGACTCAAGGGTTGTCGGGTTTTTCAGATCGTTTGCGATGTGGCTGCTGTTTGCGGTTTTCTTAATTGTTGCCCTAGGCGCTATGTTCACCAGCTTCCTGTCTGGTTTGATCATGCTTCTCGCAGCCAGCATGTTCGTACCAAAGATCAACAGACTGATCAAAGACAAAACCAATATCACCATCACACCAGGTGGCCGTACTGTCGTTGCCTTGGTTTGCTTTGGTCTTTTTTTCTACACGAGCAACAAGGCTTTGGATGCTGATCGCGCCGAGCGATCTGCTCAGCAAGCGATAGTCAGCCAGCAGAAGGCGGAGCAGGCCTTGAAGGAAAAGCGCGATTACGTTTCCGCTAACAAAGATGCAATCCTAGCGGAGATGAATGCCTTGACCGACAAGCAGGATTACGCCGGGGCCACCGCCTTGGGCGCTAAGTACGGTAATGCTGGCAGCTTTGAGATTGACCAAGCGCTATCGAAGGTCGCGGGGCAAAAGGCTGAGGTTGAAAAGCAGCAAACGAAATCGACTCTCCTCGCGTCCATTGCGAGCATCAAGCAGGGCGATTACAAAAGTCTTGCAGACACCTACGCCCAACTAGCCGCTATCGACCATACCTACCAGGCCAATGCTGATAAATTCTCGAGGCTCGCTACTCAGCAGACCAGAGAAGCGGAAGCCCGAGAACAAGCTGCAGCAGAAAAGGCTCTTCGGCGAAGCATGGGGTTAACCTGGAACTACTCTGATGGTGAGGACAATATGTCCGGAAAACCAGTGCGGCGGGCGTACGTTTCGTCGTTGAATACCGTGGATTTCAAGTTTCCGTACAGCGGCGTGCAAAGAGCCACACTCACTATCCGTAAGCATCCACGGTGGGGCACGTCGGTGTATGTAGCTATCGAGAAAGGTCAGTTTGTTTGTGGATACGATGACTGCGATGTACGCGTCAGATTTTCTAAGGGCAATGCTCTGCGCATGTCAGCCAGCGAGCCTGATGACCACAGCTCCAATTTACTTTTCATCAGCAGTGCGTCGTCGTTCGTTGCCCAAGCTCGGAAGTCCGAAAAAATCTACATCGAGGCCGATTTTTACCAAGAGGGCAGCAGGGTCTTCGAATTCGATAGCTCAGGCCTTGAGTGGAAATGATTAGGGTCAAATAACCCCGTCCAATTAATTTCTTCTTTGGTGAGAAACTGCTCGGGCAGAGGATCAACCAATCGGTGCACTTGGACGGTGCAGTATGCAAGCTGCCCTTTGCTCGGTAGCAGCGACATTTATGTCACGGCGGATCACTCGCTCGATTTTGCTGCAGTTCTTCGCAATCAGCGGAACAAACGGATCTGTACGACGTCTTTCATGGTGATGATGCGGGGGCAGACCATGGAACTCTCCAGTATTCCTTGAGAAATTTCCCACACTTTTCTCAGCTTGCCCCTCAGACCTCGCATCGCTAACCTCCTCAAACCGCTGGAAAACCAGCGGCCGGATGTGGAAGTCCGTACCAGCTAAGACGCAATCGCCTATAAACACCTACCGGCTTTTTTTTACGCCTGTATCATGTGTTATGGCGGCTGTGCGCGGGGCACTTCGGTGCGCCGGGTCCTTAGCCCTGGTCTTCCACACCTGCGTACAGCTGCCACCCTCATGTGGAAGTGAGATTGGCAGTTCCTGAATAGTTAAGGAGCTTCGCCATGTACAAAATCACACCGAACCCGCCTCACGCCTCAAATACCGCACCCACTGATGCCAAGCTTCAAGCAGCGGCTCAGCGCGCTATCCATCACTACTTGCCGTCATCCGATGACGACGTACCCGCCGGGCAACCAAGCAGCAATCTATTCCTCGTCAGCCCCGACATAGACACCGAAACCCTTCTAGCCAACGCCGCCGAAAACCTGGAATCCGCCAACCAAATGGCTGCAACCTTGGCTTTCGACCTGGAAGAACCTCACCGCGCCATCGTCCTGGGCATCCAGCAGCTAATCGACCTGAGTGCTCTACTCGTTGACCGAGCCCTGGAGCAAGTCGCGCCTGCGGCCAGCGCCGTCACAGCCTGACGCCTAACCCAAGGCGGCAACCTGAACCCATCCTGTCATCCCGCAAAGTTTCATAATTCCCTGCGCTTTTGAGGTTTACGATCCTCTTCAAGAGAGGACCTCCGTGCCTCCATCCCACAGGGAACTGAAAAATGATCTCCAACCTCGTCAAAGTCGTGATGGTTGCCGGCGCGTTGCTGTTGAGCGCTTGTTCGACGGGTTCGTCGGACGTGAGCAGCGACCCTTGTTTCACCGGGGGATGCCAGGCCTTTGGGGACCATAGCCCCAGCAAGGCCGCTAAGATGAATTTTGGAGGCAGTGCGCTTGGGAGCAGTTACGGGGAATATGGTTCGGGGTTGATGCATGATGACTGACTGAGCGGGTGGGGCAGTCATTTACTCATTGACTGACCCACCGCTTTCGCGAGCAAGCCCGCTCCCACATTGGATCGTGGGTGGGCTTTGGAGGTGTGCCGTTAGCGGCCGCCCTTCATACGCCGTGCGATCAGGTAAATACCCAACCCAACCAGCGCCGTAGCCGCGCCAATATAGCCCGTGCTGGTCCACCCATACCCCGCTGTAATCGCCATCCCACCCAACCACGGGCCTAGCGCATTCGCCAGGTTGAACGCCGCGTGGTTGGACGCCGCCGCCAGGCTCGGTGCCTCATGCGCAATGTCCATCAAGCGGATTTGCAGCGGCGCGGCCATGGCGATCATCGTGCCGACCAGGCCGATGCCCAGCAGTACGCCCCAAAGCGAACTCGCGGCGAAGGTGAAGAAAATCAGCACGGCCATCGACCACACCATAATCCAGCCCACGGCGCGAAATTGCAGGCGATCAAACAGCTTGCCGCCGGCGATGTTGCCGATGATGCCGCCTACGCCAAACGCGGCCAGACCGAATGGAATCCACTGCGGCGAGACTTTGGTCACTTCGAGCATGGTCGGCGCCAGGTAGCTGAACACGCAGAACATCCCGGCAAAACCAATAGCGCCAATGGACAGCGCCATCCACACCTGGGGTTTGGTGAAGGCGCGCAGTTCTTTGCGCGGGTCGCTGCGGGGTTCGTCGTGGCGATCCGGTACGAATTGCCAGACCAGCGCGATGGTGCACACGGCGATGGCGCTGACCAGCGCGAACGCCGAGCGCCAGCCCAGGTGTTGGCCGAGGAAGGTGGCGATGGGGTTGCCGAGCAGCATGGCCAGGGTCAGGCCCATCATCACGCGGGCTACGGCGCCGGCGCGTTTGTCGTTGGGCACCATGCTGGAGGCGACCACGGCGGCAATACCGAAGTAGGCGCCATGGGGCAGCCCGCTGATGAAGCGGAAGGCCACCAGCGAACCGAAAGTCGGGGTGAAGGCGGTGGCGAGGTTGCCCAGGGCATACAGGCCCATCAGCAACAGCAGCATGTGTTTGCGCAGCAGTTTGGCGCCGAGGATGGCCAGCAGCGGGGCGCCGACCATCACGCCCAACGCGTAGGCGCTGATGGCGTGGCCGACCTGGGGTTCACTCAAGTTCAAATTGTGGGCGATGTCGGGCATCAGGCCCATGATGGCGAATTCGCCGGTGCCGATCGCGAAGGCGCCCACGGCCATGGCAGCTTCCATTTTGGCGGCGCTGCGCGCGGGCAGCACGTGCCCGGGTGTTTGCTGGATAGTCATGGGTAACTCTGTTTGGATGAAGTGCACGAAGGACAATCGCCGATGCTACGCAAGCAGCGGCGAAGGTGTCTAGAACAGCCTTTTGCCGCAGAGTTCAGTTTCATCAAACGGCCTGTGACGCCACGTCGCGCCTGTCAGGCTTGACACTGTCGCGTTAAAACCCGCGATTTAGAGCTGTCAATTGGCCAAACAGCGCATATCGGCGGTTTGCCGTGATATTCTGCGCGCCGTCTTGGTCTAGTCTTTCTCCGGTGCGTACACCCGTATACGTCCCGGCGGTTGGCTGTCGCCCAGGTAGCTGAAGCCAATAATGATAAGAAGTCAGCGCAGAAGGGACATAAAAGTGAGGTCGATACGTCGGCCTTGTGTGCCCACCCTGCGGTCCCCGAATGAATGTGCAAACCCCGCGGTGCGTTGCCTGGCGCAGCGTGATTGAGGGTTGCCCATGATCAGGGGCAGTGGGGCGGATGGCGTTCTATCATAGGTGCTACTGATGTTTAAAAAAGTAAACACTGCCCTGCTGGGGCTGGCTTTGTCGATGGGGATCACCTCCGTTCACGCGGAAGAGGCAAAGAAAGTCGATGTGCTGCTGATCGGCGGCGGCATCATGAGTGCGACCCTGGGTGTGTGGCTCAACGAGCTCCAACCGGACTGGTCGATGGAGATGGTCGAGCGCCTGGATGGCGTGGCCGAAGAAAGCTCCAACGGCTGGAACAACGCCGGTACCGGTCACTCGGCCCTGGCTGAGCTGAACTACACCCCGGAAGACAAGAACGGCAACGTTGAAATCCCGAAAGCGGTCGAGATCAACGAAGCGTTCCAGATCTCCCGTCAGTTCTGGTCCTGGCAGGTTCAGCAGGGCGTCCTGAAGAACCCGCGTTCGTTCATCAACTCCACACCGCACATGAGCTTTGTGTGGGGCGATGACAACATCAAGTTCCTGAAGAAGCGTTATGAAGCGCTGCAGGCGAGCCCGCTGTTCGCCGGCATGCAATACTCCGAAGACCCGGTGCAGATCAAGAAATGGGTCCCGCTGATGATGGAAGGGCGTGACCCGAACCAGAAAATCGCGGCCACCTGGACCCCGATCGGTACCGACGTGAACTTCGGCGAGATCACCCGCCAGTTCGTCGCTCACCTGCAAACTACGCCGAAGTTCGACCTGAAACTGTCGAGCGAAGTGCAGGACATCACCAAGAACGCCGATGGCACCTGGCGTGTCAGCTACAAAAACCTGAAAGACGGCACCAAGACTGAAACCGACGCCAAGTTCGTGTTCATCGGCGCCGGCGGCGGTGCACTGCACCTGCTGCAGAAGTCGGGCATTCCTGAAGCCAAGGAATACGCCGGTTTCCCTGTGGGCGGTTCGTTCCTCGTGACCGATAACCCAACGATTGCCGAGCAGCACCTGGCCAAGGCCTACGGTAAAGCTTCGGTTGGCGCACCGCCGATGTCGGTTCCGCACCTGGACACCCGCGTGCTGGATGGCAAGCGCGTGATTCTGTTTGGCCCATTCGCCACCTTCTCGACCAAGTTCCTGAAAGAAGGCTCGTACCTGGACCTGCTGACCAGCACCACCACCCACAACATCTGGCCAATGACCAAAGTCGGTATCCGCGAATACCCACTGGTCGAGTACCTCGCCGGCCAACTGATGCTGTCGGATGACGACCGCTTCAAGGCACTGCAAGAGTACTTCCCGAACGCCAAGAAAGAAGACTGGCGCCTGTGGCAAGCCGGTCAGCGCGTGCAGATCATCAAGCGTGACGAAGAGCAGGGCGGCGTCCTGAAACTCGGTACCGAAGTGGTCAGCTCCGCCGACAACACCATTGCAGGCCTGTTGGGTGCATCGCCAGGCGCGTCCACCGCGGCTCCGATCATGCTGACCGTGCTGCAGAAAGTGTTCAAGGAACAGGTTGCGTCCCCGGCCTGGCAGGAAAAGCTGCACCAAATCGTGCCGAGCTACGGCACCAAGCTGAACGACAGCCCTGAAGCTGTGGCTAAAGAATGGGCCTACACCGCCAACATTCTGCAGCTGACGCCTCCACCAGCGATTCCGCAGCTGACTGCGCCTAAAGCCACCGAGGCTGCCAAGCCTGCGGCTGAGCCAGGCAAGCCCGCTTCTGACCTCGCACTGTAAGACGTGGGTGAGGTCCTGACTCAGGACCCCGCCGATGTGAAAAGCCCGCTGAACCGGTAACGGTCAGCGGGCTTTTTGTTGGCTGCGGATCAAGCGTCTTCAGTCCGGTTCACGTCCAGGTAGGGCTGGATATCCACGGCATCAATCAACTCGTCGGGCAAGTAACGCCTGGCGTACTCAAGGTAGATGCCCGAGCGCAGGAACAGGTCGAAAATCTCCGGGTCGATGTGCTGGTCTTTTTTCATGCCCACCATGATCTTGATCGCCTCGGATAGCGTCTTGCCCTTTTTGTAGGGCCGGTCGGCGGCGGTCAATGCCTCGAAGATGTCCGCGATCCCCATCATGCGTGCCGGCCAGCTCATTTGCTCGCGGGTGAGGCGTTTCGGGTAGCCGTTGCCGTCCATTTTTTCGTGGTGACCGCCGGCTATTTCCGGGACGTCCTGGAGGTGGCGCGGGAACGGCAGTTTTTCCAGCATGCTGATGGTCTGGATGATGTGTTCGTTGATCTTGTAGCGCTCTTCTTCGGTCAGGGTGCCGCGGCCGATACACAGGTTGTAAAGCTCCCCACGGTTGTAGAGGTGTTCCGGGACCTTGACCTTGAAGCCGTAGGGATTGTCGTCACCCAGGGTGTCGCGGCTGCTGCGCGGGAACAAGTGGTCGGGACGGTCTGCCAGCAAGGGCTCCATCACCGGAAGCGCTGCCTCGGCCGAGCGTTGTTTGCGGGCAGTTTCGTCGTTGGAAATGCCGATACGATCCGACAGTGTTCGCCGCCATGTGCAGGTGGCCAGTTTCTGCATGCGTTCGACGCGGTCCGGTGCCATGAACTCTCCGCCGATATTGGATTGGGCAACAAAGGCAAAATCGTCATCCAGTTGCGCGAGTTTTTCAGTCAGTTCGGTGTGCAGTGTTTCGGCTGCGCTGCCGGCAGCGATGCCCTTCCAGTAATCGAGTTCGGCGTCGCGCTTGAGCACCTCGAAGCGCATCCGCACTTCATGGATGCGGTCGTACAGCGTTTCAAGTTTGGTGGCTTTATCCACCACGTATTCGGGCGTGGTGACTTTGCCGCAGTCGTGCAGCCACGCCGCGATATGCAACGCCTCCCATTGCTCTTCATTGAGTGCGAAATCCTTGAGTGGCCCGTCTTTTTCATTGCAGGCCGCGTGCGCAAGCATCTTGGTCAGCTCGGGTACGCGCTGGCAGTGGCCGCCGGTGTAGGGACTCTTGGCATCGATCGCGCCGGCAATCAGTTGGATAAACGACTCGAGTAAAGTCTTCTGCTCGTCGATCAGGTGTTGGGTGTTAAGGGCAATGGCGGCGGTGCTCGACAGTGCTTCGACGAAGGCCATGAGCGAGGGCGTCAGTCGGCGTTCGTTCTCGTCTACCAGCAACACGAGGGCGCCCAGTAACAGGCCACTCCGGTCCTTCAGCGGTAAAGCCCAAAGCGTCAGTGACGTCTGGATATCCCCCAGAAAACCAAAGTGAGTCTGCAGTTGTTCGCGGCTTAACCGCTCAGGCTTCGCCTGTGGCGTATTGAGCGCCCGTACCAGTGGGTGGCTCGGGTTATCGTCCAGTTCAACCGGCTTATCCCCGGCTGTTTCCTGTAACTCATTGCCCCAACGCACTCGCGCCACTTTCAAGTGGCTGGCATTGGCATCAGCCAGATAGATCAGGCCGCCTTTAGCCCCGGTGGTCCCTTGCATTTCCATCAACAAACGCGCCAGCAGGTTCTGGAAGTTAGTCTCGCTGGACAGCACTCTCGAGAGCTCCAGAAAGTGCTGAATGGTGGATTTCATACTGTCCATGGCGTGCGCCAGGTCGATGACTTCGGCGATGTTCGATTTAACCGGGGCGGAGGCCTCGAAGTTGAATTGTTCTATCTGTGTGGCTTGCCGGGTCAACGCCGCCAACGGCCGGGATGCCGCCCGGGACATTGCCAGGGCCACAAGGATGCTCACGGCCAGAAACGCCAGGGAGATGAACAAGCCGTGATTGCGGGTGGCAATGGCACTGGCCATCAGCTCCCGATACGGCGTGGTCATCCATAACGAAAGGTTTTGCGTACCCGCCAGCGGCAGTTCAACACGCATGCCTTGCCATTCGCCATCGGCAGTACTGAGGCTCAATTGGTCGCTGCGCTGTGCGGTGGCCGCGGCCACAAATTGTCGAGTCACTGGCAGGCTCAACTCATCAAGATGCGCCAGGCGATTTTCACCCTTCCCGGTGGCGATCAGCCGCGAGCCTTTTTCAGAACTGATCACCTCGTTTTTTGTATTGAGTACGGTCAGGTGTGAACCCGGGGTTATTTTGGTCGACAGCAAAAGTTGGTCGATCGAGTGCAGGCTGATATCGATGCCAGCCACCCCGGCACCATTTTGCGTAGGCTGAGCAAAACTGACGCCCACCTCCTCGGTTCCAAAAAACGGGTAGGGCGGTGTGACAAATAAGGCTCCTGCGGATTTCGCGCCTGTGTACCAACTGCGTGTACGGGGATCGAACTGAGTGGTGGGGTCGGGCCGGCGCTCCATGACGGACAGGTCGGCATTCAGATAAAGGTACTCGCCGACGGGTCTGCCACCCTGTGCCTGGATGTTCTGCAGGGTCCAGGCGGTACCCGGTGGCGGCGCAAGCGTGGGGTCCTGTGTCGGGTTTTCATTCCCGCGGAACAACATGAAAAAGTCGCCATTGCCATACCCCATGTAAACACCCCGGACCGCCGGCTGCGCCTTCAGCATCGTCACCAGAAACGGGAGGCTGTCGAGGCGTGCATCCAGTGTGGTGGCGCTCATCAGCCGTTGCTGTGACAGCAGGCCAACGGTGAGTTCGGCGGGCCCATACAGGCTTTGCAGCTCTTTGAGGGTGAGTTGCCCGGCGATCTCAAAGCGCGAGCGCGCTTCATCGGCCATGAACCGCTTGGTCTGGAGGAATTGATAGCTGAGGTTGATCAGTGCAAAGAGCAGCAGCAACCCGACGAACAGGTAGGAAATATGCACGTAAAGGGGAACGCGACGAGATGGCATTTTGCAGCAATCCTTCGAAATTGCTCGTCGTGTGACTATAGGTCGTATTTGCGGGGCCAGGAGTGCGTGGAGGCCCGCCGAACCGAGAACGGCCGGCGGCCTTTTTTCCAGGGTTTAGCGTTTGGGCGTTTCCACGGGCGGCAACTCGACCTCCCGCTCTGCTGCCGACAAGGCCGCTTTCAGCCCCTCCTTATCCAGCGCAACACAATACGCAGGCTTGGCGCGTTCAAACCGCCAGCTTTCATCCAGCCCGCCGGCGTCCACCGCGTCGAAGCCAAACTCGTCCAGCAACGCGATCACGTGCGCCTTGGCGACCGGATCATCCGCCGACACCGGGAGCGCACGCCGGTCGGGTGCGCCGCGGCTGCGGGCATCCTGGGTCAACTCTGGCGCACGGATGGCGTTGAACGCCTTCACCACTGTCGACTGCGACAGGTGCTCGGCCACCAGCCGGCTGGTGGTGGTTTCAAAACGGTCGAGCACAGGAATGCGCCCATCGCGATCCGGGTAGTAGTTGTTGGCATCCATCACGATTTTGCCTTCCAGCCACTGCGCCGGCACGCTGGGGTAATGCTCGAACGGAATGGCCAGCAGCACCAGTTCGCCAAATTCAGCCGCTTCCTGCGCCGTGCCCACTTGAACGCCACGAATGCCGCTCACCACGCTGCTCATCGTCTGGGGGCCACGGGAGTTGCTCAACATCACTTCATGGCCGGCTGCCAATGCCAATTGCGCAACGGCACGTCCGATAAAGCCTGCTCCGATGATGCCAATGTTCATGTCGGTGCTCCTGGGTTGAGAGAGTGGTTATGATGATTGGCTACTGGATGAGGATAAATGCCCGTTCTGGTCTTGGTGTTGTTACTGGGAGTGGTGAATGATGGACCGCCTTTCAAGCATGAGTGCCTTTGTGATGGCTGCCGAGCTCGGTTCTTACGCCCGTGCGGCGGAGCGCTTGAGCATGTCGCCGCAGATGGTGGCCAAGCATGTGACGGCCCTGGAGCAGCGGCTGGGTGCCCGCTTGCTCAACCGCACCACCCGCCGGCAAAGCCTGACGGAGCTGGGAAGCGCGTACTACGAGCGCTGCAAACACATCCTCACAGAGGCTGAGGCGGCGGACTCCCTCGCCCAGATCATGCATGACACGCCGCGGGGCACGCTCAAGATCAGCGCCCCGGTGACCTTTGGCTCCTACAGCCTGATGCCACTGGTGACCGGGTTTTTACGGGACAACCCCGAGGTGGAAATCGACCTGCACCTGACCGACCGGTTTGTCGACCTGGTGGAGGAGGGCTACGAAGTGGCGTTCCGTATCGGCCCTCTGGCGAGCAGCAGCCTCACCGCCCGGCCGCTGCAGCCCTACCGCCTGGTGGTCTGCGCGGCACCGAAATACCTGGCCGAGCGCGGCACGCCGCTGATTCCCGCAGACCTTGAACACCACGAATGCCTGGGATACGCCTACTGGTCGCGCCCGGTCGATCGCGAATGGTCGTTCTACCAGGGCGCCGTCTTGCACAAGGCGCAGGTCACCAGTCGCCTGCACGTGAATGAGAGTCGGGCCTTGATGACTGCAGCGCTGGATGGTTTTGGCATTGTGCTGGGGCCTGAGGATTTTTTACGCTCGGCCCTGAAACGCGGCGAGCTGGTGCGCGTGCTGCCGGAATTTGAAGCGCCAAGCCGACAGATGCATTTGCTTTACACCGCGAACCGCCAGCGCACCGCCAAGCTGCGGCAATTCGTCGAGGCGGTACTGCTGCGTTTCGGCCCGCCCTAGACGCTGAAGCCGGTTTTGACCTGCTCATACACATGCAGCGCCAACAGGTTGCTGCTGTCGCAAAGCAGGTACAGGTGATGCACCGGCAATGGCGGCAATTCAACCCCCGCAATCTGCCGCGTCAATCCCTTGCCCATCCGGCTTTCTTCTACCAACCCCACCGCCATGCCACTGCGGATGCACGCTTCAACGGCGGGTGAGCTCGCGCTTTCCAACAGCACGCGATAGTAAGTGCCGTGCTCCTTCAGCGCCCGAATCGCCGCGGCGCGATAAGGGCAGCCGGTCAGTTGCACGGCAATCGGCAACGGCGCCTGCGGTGGAGAGCTGAAGTGTTCGGCGGCGACCCACAACGGCTGGATCTCTCCCAGGCGCTCGCCTTGTTCCAACGGCTGGGCGCTGACAATCAGGGCCAGATCCAGCTGCTGGCTGCCGAACAAGGTCAACAGTTCGCCGCTGGAGCGTGCTTCCACCTCCAATTCCAGCAGTGGGTTGTCGGCGACCAAGCGGGGCAGGAAGTCCTGCATGAAATCCGGCGCGTACGAGTCAGGCAGACCCAGGCGGATTTTGCCCTGCATGCGTTGCGGCGTGAGGGATGCCAGCAAGCGGTCATGGCTCTTGAGGAATTCGGTGGTTTCACCCAGGAGTTTCTTGCCGTACATGGTCAGCTCAACCCCTTGGTTGCTGCGGTTGAACAGGCGTTGGCCGACCTGGTCTTCGAGTTTTTGAATCTGGGTGGTCACGGTCGAAGCACTGCGGTGCACGTGATTGGCGGCTTCGTTGAATCGCTGGAAGCGGGCCACCGCGTGGAAGGTGCGCAACAGGTCGATGTTCAGTTGCTTGCTCATAATTCCACTTTTATGGATTAGTAGTGCGGCTTATTCAAATATACAGAATCATGCGCAGCACTTAGCCTTTCGGTCAATCACGCGAACCGGAGGCTCAATGAAGCGATCGACCTTAGGGCTGCTGCTGTTACAGACAGTCTTCGTGCTGTCGTGGAGTTCGGGCTTTATCGGCGCCAAATTGGCGGCCCGGAGTGATGGTGTGTTCAACGTGCTGTTCTGGCGTTTTTTGCTGGTGTCTGTGTGCCTGGCGCTGTTTTTGAACGTGCGGCTGCTGAAGGTTTCCCGGGCCCGGATCCGCCATCACGCGGTGATCGGCTTTCTCTCGCAGTTTCTCTATTTGACCTGTGTCTATGTGGCGATCCAGAACGGTTTGCCGCCGGGGATTGCAGCGATCATCGCGGCCTTGCAACCGTTGATGACGGCGGCTTTGTCATCGGGCAGCGTGAACGAGCGCAGTGGCGGTTGGCAGTGGCTGGGGTTGATGATCGGTTTTGCCGGCGTATCGATTGTGATCTCGGGGCAATACCGCAACAGCGGGGCCGACGTCGGGTGGGTCATGTACTTATTGCCCCTGGTGTCGGCACTGGGGCTGACTGTGGCCACGCTGTATGAACGACGGTCTGCCCAGGTTCAGTCCGGCGACCTTGCCCTGGCGTTGTTTATCCAGTCGTTATTGACCTTGATCGGCTTTGCCGCCGCAGTGCTATACACCGATACGCTGAGCATTCCTCGGGCTCCCGACGTGTTGATCTCCATCATTTGGCTGACGGTGTTTTCTACCTTCCTGGCTTACCTGAGCCTGTGGATGTTGTTGCGGGTGATGACGGCCACCCACGTGGCGGCGCTGGTGTACCTGGAGCCACCCGTGACATTGGTATGGGCCGCGCTGATGTTTGGCGACGTGATTTATGCATCCACGTATCTAGGGATCGCCGTGGTGGTGGCAGGGCTGATTCTGGTGCGGCTGAAACAACCGGCTGCAGCGTGTACTTCTTGAAAAGGTCAGTTTTTCTTTACCTGCCGTCTGCCCGCGGGTTCAGCAACCTGACAGTTGGCACCTGTTAAAAAGTCTTATAGCCAAGCAGGAGCGCGGCTGGAACAAGGGGGCATTTTTTACTGGTGTAAACGCTGGGCGGTGACGCCCGAGGATTCTGTATGTTGTTACGTTATGCGGCATTGGCGGCCCTGGTCGTCGCGGCTTCCGGGTGTGTAGAGGAGCGGGTCGTGCATGATCGACGACCGGTGCAGCGTGAATATGTAGAAATCGTGGCGCCGCAACCGCCACCGGTGCAGGTCATCGAGGTCGAGCCTGAAGGGCGGCCAGGCTACCTGTGGTCGCGCGGTTACTGGCGTTGGGAAGGCGGGCGTTATGTGGCGGTGCATGGTCACTGGGAGCCGGAGCGTCCAGGCTATCGCTACGTGCATCCGCATTGGGTACAGCGCAGTGATGGCTATCACTGGCAGGGCGGTGGTTGGGTTCGCTGACCGTATTTGCGTGGCTTAACTCGGCTTCTTCGTACCCAGAAGCCGAACTTCCCTGAGCAGCGCCGCGCCCAACTGGCCGGTGCCCAGTTCCTTGTAACCGACCGCTTTTACATCGCCGTTCTCTTCCGCCTGGATGAGGATCACCGGTGTTTCCTTGCCTGTGCCTTCGTCGACATGCATCGCGTATTGCGGGATATCCAGCTTGATCGGCGTGCCTGCCGCCTGGCCTTTCACATTGATCAGAAACGCCGCACAACCGGTATCCACATCCTGGCTGGTGGCGGAGCGGCCGCTGACGAAGCAGGTGGAGGGCAGGTCGGGCCAGGTGATGGCCTCGGCAAGGGGCAGTGGGGACGTTAATGCCAGGCTGGCGAGAAGAAGCGTGCGCACGTTGGTTGTATCTCTGGATAAGGTCGGTAACGACATTTTCTACCAAAGCCTGAACGCTGCTGCAACGCGACCTCTCAGGTCAGCCGCCGCATACCTGCAGCTTTGGCCGCGTTGACATCAAATGTCGCCGTATATTCGCACCCCGCTGCGTGGGCGCAGCGTTCAATCAGGCAGTCGGCGAAATCGGCTTTGGTACTTGTGAATCGCCGGAGTGCCTGCCAGATAACTTCGGCGTGCTCTACGGTCAGTTCCCGGGTGCGTAGCAGCGTCTCCAGGACCGCAATCACTTCACTCTTGGCTGATTGGTAGCTGGACTGCAGGACCCACACCAATTCGACCACTGAAACCAGGCTGACAAAACCCGGCGAGGCAGGGGTGAGGGACTCGATCAGTCTGGATGCCTTTGGCGATTGAACGGGATCATCTTGGGTGACATAACGCACCAGCACATTGGTATCCAGTCCGATCATCCTGCTTTGGCTCCCTGTGCTGCGATGGCCAGGTTCATTTCTTCGATGCTGACGGGCTTGACGGGTTTGCGGATCAGCCCTTTGAGGTCCAACACAGTTTTGCTGGCAGCGATGATCGCAAACTTGCCCTCTTCCATTTCGACAAATTCGACCCGGTCGCCAGTGTCCAGCCCAAGTGCGGTCCGCACTTGAACAGGGATGGTGATTTGTCCTTTTGATGTGAGTGTGGCGGTAGCCATGTTGAAAGCCTCTCTCGTGATGCTCCTTACCTTAGGGTAAGGAGTAGTAGAGGGCAAGATCCATTGGTCCATAGGTTACTCGTCTGGCATGGGGGGGACGGAACAGGTAAAACGATAGTCCGAACTTTTCCCGTCGACACGCCTGAAACCATCCTTAAGAGATACAACATATGACCGACCGCCACCTCATCATCCCCACCTCCATGCAGCCCATCGTCGAGCGCGCCGGCTACGTGCCGGCCGTAAAAGTCGGCAAGACGTTGTACTGCGCAGGCCAGGTCGGCCGCACGGAAAACCTGGAAGTCATCACCGACCCCGAGGCGCAATTCATCGCCGCCTGGGAGAGCCTGCGGCTGGTATTGGAGGAGGGTGGATGTACCTTCGAAGACGTGGTCGACATGACCACTTACCACGTGAACCTGAGCGAGCACATGGCGGTTTTCCGTGAGGTGAAAAACCGCCTGTTCCCCCGAGGGTTGTGCGCCTGGACGGTCATTGGCGTATCAGAACTGGCCAATCCAGGCTTGCTGCTGGAGATCAAGTGCGTCGCGGTTCAGCGCTGACTCACTGCACCACGCGGTAGCACGGCACGTAGGCAGCGCCGCCCGGCAGTTTCATCCGGTGCTGCTCCACAAACGCTTTCAGCAACTCATCCAGCGGTTTCATGATCGCCGGGTCGCCATGAATCTCATACGGCCCGTTTTGCTCGATCAGGCGGATGCCCTTGTCCTTGACGTTGCCCGCCACGATCCCGGAGAACGCACGGCGCAGGTTGGCCGCCAGTTCATGGGGCGGCAGGGCGTGGCTCAGTTGCAGGCTGGCCATGTTGGCGTGGGTCGGGTCGAACGGACGCTGGAAGCCTTCGTCGATCTTCAGCAGCCAGTTGAAGTGGAACGCGTCGTTGCGCTCGCGGCGGAACTGTTTGACCGCTTTCAAGCCGACGGTCATCTGCCGTGCCACTTCAGCCGGGTCGTCGATGATGATTTGGTAGTGGGCTTGAGCCGCTTCGCCGAGGGTGGCGCCGACAAACGCGTGCAGCTGTTGCAGGTACGGCGCGGCGTGTTTCGGCCCGGTGAGGATCACCGGGAACGGCACGTCGCGGTTGTCCGGGTGCATCAGGATGCCCAGCAGGTACAGGAACTCTTCGGCGGTGCCGGCGCCGCCCGGGAAGATGATGATGCCGTGGCCGACGCGCACAAAGGCTTCGAGGCGTTTTTCGATGTCCGGCAAAATCACCAGCTCATTGACGATCGGGTTCGGCGCCTCGGCGGCGATGATCCCAGGTTCGGTCAGGCCCAGGTAGCGCCCGCCGGTAATGCGTTGCTTGGCGTGGGAAATGGTCGCGCCCTTCATCGGGCCTTTCATCACGCCGGGGCCGCAGCCGGTGCACACGTCGAGGCTGCGCAGGCCCAGTTCGTGGCCGACTTTCTTGGTGTATTTGTATTCTTCGGTATTGATCGAGTGCCCGCCCCAGCACACCACGATCTTCGGCTCCACGCCCGGGCGCAGGGTACGGGCGTTGCGCAGCAGGTGGAACACGTAGTCGGTGATGCCCTGGGAGCTGCTCAGGTCGATGCGCTGGCTGTCCAGTTCGTTTTCGGTGTAGACGATGTCGCGCAGGGCGCTGAACAGCATTTCCCGGGTGCTGGCGATCATTTCGCCATCGACGAAGGCGTCGGCCGGGGCATTCAGCAGTTCCAGGCGCACGCCGCGGTCCTGCTGGTGGATGCGTACTTCGAAGTCTTTGTAGGCGTCGAGGATGGTCTTGGCGTTGTCGATATGCGCGCCGGTGTTGAGGATGGCCAGGGCGCATTGACGAAAGAGGGTGTAGATGCTGCCGGTACCGGCTTCGCTCAGTTGCTGGACTTCACGTTGCGACAGCGTTTCAAGGCTGCCTTTAGGGCTTACGGAGGCATTGATGACTTGTCTTTGGGGCATTCTGATTCCCTGAAAGCACAGCCACCGGACCATACATGGCCAGTGGCTTGAGGATAGTGCGCGCCGTTTTCGGTCGCATTGGACTGGCATTTTCCCCGGCACTGGAGCCGAGCGCAAACACCGTCGCGCACCATCATGCCGCAGAAGTTACTGAATCAGCTTCCAGTTTTTGTAGAAAAACCGCCGCAAGGTAAAGACCGCTCCGGCAAAGCCGGCGATCAGGCCGTTCAGCACGGACGGCACCAGGGTTGGCCGCACGATATCGATGAACAGGCAGTAGCGCTTGGCGTCGTTCTTGTTGAAGGAGGCGTGCATCAGCGTGTCATCGAAGATAAACAGCGGGTCATCGTGCCAGTAGTGCTTGTGCTTGCCGACCTGGATGTAGACGCCGTCGTGGTGCGGCGCCGGTGCCATGTTGTAGAGCACCCGGAACATCATGCGCAGCGGGCCGAAGTGAAACGAGGTGGAGCGGTTTTCATTGAACACCGACACGCCGATGGTTTTCACATAGGGCAGTTTTTCCCGCAGTTGCGGGATATCCAGGGTGGTTTCGATCGGGCGACCGTACCACTGGAAGAACAGCATGCCGCGCTTCTTCTCGGCCATGCGCTCATCCAGGTACTGGATGATTTCGTCCTTGTTGGCCATGGCGTCGTCGATCACCTTTTGCAGGTCTTCGCGCCAGGCCGCAGGCAAGTCGTTCATCTTGTACACGTGGCGATTGCGCTGGCTCAACAGGTCAAACAGCGTGTTGAAGGGGGCCAGCAGCCAGGTATTGCGGCCGTTGCCGATGAAATACTTCTTGATCGTCGGGCCGTCGTACAGGCCATTACGCAGGAAGTCATACAGCCCGCAGAACACTACCAGCAGCAGAAACACCAGGGTGGTTTTCGGGAAGCAATAGATGAACAGCAATACGCCAAGGATCCAGGCGGCGGACGCCAGGCGTTTGCGGATGACACTCTTACTCATGAAACTGGGCTCCATCGGGCGGTTTTCGATTGCTTCAAAACCGTCCGCGATCGACTGGCAGGCCAGGCAAAGGAGTCAGTCAACCCGTGGGGCATCATGCCCGAGCTGAAACATATCGAAATAATATGGTCATGATAGGGTGTTATCGCGCTCAGGTGGCGTTTTAAATGCTGGAAATTTGTGAAGTCACTGCACATTTTTTTACCGTTGTCCCTTTAAAACACCTCGGCTAATAGCCGGATCAGCAGTGTTGCGGATAGCATTTTGTGAACAGAAGATTTGCGACTATCGTGACGCTTCGGTTTTCCGGACGTCTATGAACCGTACGATTGACGCTGTAATGGCCACCATTGGCCTTCAGCACCTTGGAAGAGGCAGAAATTTTATGATCATCAAACCGCGGGTTCGTGGCTTTATCTGTGTGACCGCTCACCCGGTTGGCTGTGAAGCGAACGTCAAAGAGCAGATCGACTACGTGACCGAACACGGTGCCATTGAAGGCGGCCCGAAAAAGGTGCTGGTCCTCGGGGCTTCCACCGGCTACGGGCTGGCCGCGCGCATCAGCGCCGCCTTCGGCTGCGGCGCCGACACCCTGGGCGTGTTTTTTGAGAAAGAAGGCGAAGAAGGCAAGCTCAGCTCTGCCGGCTGGTACAACAGCGCCGCCTTCGAGAAATTTGCACTGGAAAAAGGTCTGTACGCCAAGAGCATCAACGGCGATGCGTTCTCCGACGAGATCAAGCGCCTGACCATCGAAACCATCAAGAAAGACCTGGGCAAGATCGACCTGGTGGTCTACAGCCTGGCCGCGCCACGCCGTACCGACCCGCAAGGCGTGGTGCACAACTCTACGTTGAAGCCGATCGGCAAGGCCGTGACCCTGCGCGGTATCAACACCGACAAGGGCGTCGTGGTCGACACCACCCTTGAGCCGGCCACCCAGGAAGAAATCGACGGCACCGTGAAAGTCATGGGCGGCGAAGACTGGCAGCTGTGGATCGACGCCCTGCGTGACGCCGACGTATTGGCCGAAGGCGCCAAGACCACTGCGTTCACCTACCTTGGCGAGAAGCTGACCCAGGACATCTACTGGAACGGTTCCATCGGCGAGGCCAAGAAGGACCTGGACAAGAAAGTCCTGACCCTGCGCGAAAACCTCGCTGCACTGAAGGGCGACGCCCGTGTGTCGGTGCTCAAGGCCGTGGTGACCCAGGCCAGCTCGGCGATCCCGATCATGCCGCTGTACCTGTCGCTGCTGTTTAAAGTGATGAAAGAGCAGGGCACCCACGAAGGTTGCATCGAGCAGGTCTATGGCCTGTTCAAGGACAGCCTGTATGGCAAAGAGCCCAAGCTCGACGCCGACGGCCGCCTGCGCGCCGACCTCGCGGAACTTGAGCCGAAGGTTCAGGACGCCGTAGCGGCGCTGTGGAATCAGGTGTCTGACGACAACGTCAATGAGATCAGCGATTTTGCCGGCTACAAGGCGGAGTTCCTGCGCCTGTTCGGTTTCGAGATCGACGGCGTGGACTACGACGCGGACGTCAATCCGACCGTGAAGATCCAGGGCCTGATTCAGGCCTGAGCGATGTGAGCAGGCCGCGACCTTGAAGAGGTGTTATCAAGGCCGCGGCTGGTTACTTCACAACCTCAGGCAGTCCGGGATGAAGAGAGGCGCGCCTGTGCCTCGCTGAACGCGGGCCGCCTGACGTTTACCACTTCTTTTTCCCACAGCGGGTTCAAGGGCATGTGGTAACCACTGTCTTTGGCTGTCCGGATCAGTTCTGCCATTTCCTTGCTGTCATTGATGATGGAGATTTCGTCGAACCGTCCGAGTTTGGCCGGCAGGAAAAAGGTCACCGGGTAGTTGGCAGCAACATCAGCCGCCGGGCTCCCTGAGTCCGTATTGTGGTGAACCACCCATTCTCCCTTCCCCACCAGCGCCTCATTGATCGCAGGGATCATGTTCGCTATTCGCGACGTGGCATTGCCGATGTTGCTGTCTTCCTTTTGATAAAAACGACCAGCGCTTTCATAGTCTTCGCGCAGTTCATTTGGCGCCTTGTATTGACTGGGATCTGCACTGCGTTGTTTGTAGCCATCAATCCGCTCCTTAAATACGCTGTGGGCGACATCCGGCACGGGTAGCTTGTCTTGCGGGCCGAGGTCACTCAGGTGAGGGCCGATCAAGTGCAAATCATAGTCAGCCGTCAGGGCTTTGCCGCTTTCGGGTTTTGCCAGCACTTCGACAGGCTTGCCTTGGTGCGTGATTTGAAAGTCGTTATCTAAGGGTGATTGGCGCTTGCCTTCGAATGCGTACATTTGCTGGCTTGGCCCCTGTGCATTGAAGCGTATGACGCCGTCAGGGGTCTCGGGTTGGAGTTGATCGATTTTGCCGAGCTTCAGCAGGTCGTCAAGGCGCTTGCTCGACACCGTCAACGGAACTGAAACCGCATAGCCATCCTGGATGCAGCCGGCGGTTTGCTCGTTGGCCTTGGCGATTTTCTGCGGATTGTTTTCAGAAAACTTCTCCAGTTTACTGAGCGCCTGGTCCACGCAGATCAGGCCCGCCTGCGGCCCCCAGTCGGCACTTTTGCCTTTGATATGAAAGTCCTTGGTGGGATGCCCCGCCTCGATCAGCCCGGTTGCCACTGGCTCGACCGCACGTACCCCTATGATGGTGTTGTGCTCAGCGGCCAGGCGCTGGAAAGGTGCAAGATGGCTTGACGCAATTCCGGTCTGGTCTTTGACCCGTTCGATAGCCGACTCCACGGAGCGCTTTTCCAGCGCGACCGATCCGCCATTCTGTTCAATTTGGCGATTTTCCAGTATTGCTCTGCTGGCGCTTGATGGAGAAATAAGAGAAGTATTAATAGTGTTCATGGGTTACCTCCAACTTCGTTGCGACGTGTCGTGAGTTTTATGGAGTTCCCTTCCAGACAAATGCGTGACCGATTGCACCGTCGACGCTAAGTAACCCGTCTAGTCCGTGCTATCGGAAATATCTGAAGTGTTCCGAGACGTATTTATGCAATCCATTGATCCCGCATCTGCAGGTGTTTGAAACGGAGATGTCCTTATGACGATTCGCGCAGTGGTCTTTGATTTCGGCGGTGTTCTGTTCGACTGGAACCCGCACCATCTTTACCGCCAGTTGATTGCCGACGACCAGGAACGCCAGCGGTTCCTGGACACGGTCTGCACCCAGGCCTGGAACACCGAACAGGACGCCGGCCGCAGCCTGGCCGAGGCGACCCGTACGCTGATTGCCGAACACCCGCAGCATGAGCCCTTGATCCAGGCGTACTACGACCGCTGGCACGAGATGTTGCGTGGCTCATTGCCTGAGGGCGTGGCGATTCTGGAAGCGTTGCATGAAGCAAAAATGCCGCTGTTCGGCCTGACCAACTGGTCCGCCGAGACCTTTCCCTATGCCCGCGCCCACTATCCCTTCCTGCAGTATTTTCGCGACATCGTCGTGTCCGGCGAAATCAAGCTGATCAAACCCGATCCCGCGATCTACCACGCCAGCCTGGCGCAGGTGCGCGCCCATCTGCCGGATATCAAACCGGCTGAGGTGGTGTTTATTGATGATGTGGCCGGTAATTCCGAGGCAGCCATTGCCCTGGGTTGGCAGGGGATTCATCACGTGTCTGCGGGGCAGACACGTCAGCGCTTGATTGAGCTGGGGGTGAACCTCTAGCGCGCCCACTTCTCCATGACGAAATCCACAAACGCCCGGAGTTTGGGCAGGCGATAGCGGTCCTGGGCGTAGAGCAAATGCATGGGCCGGCTGGGCAGTTGGTAGGACGTCAGCAATGCCACCAGTTTCCCGGCCCGCAGGTCGGGCTCGACCAGTGCGTCAGGCAGCATCACGATGCCCATGCCTTCCAGCGCCGCCTGGCGCAAGGCCTGCGAACTGTTGATGGTCAACGAGCCGGAAACGGGAATTTCCACCTCGCCCTCGGCGCCGCGCATTCGCCACAACTTGTCGGCGTTGCGCCAATCGTCGGTCGCCGGGTAAGCGAACGCCAGGCAGTCATGCTGCTGTAGATCATCGGGACATTGAGGCGTGCCACGGCGCGCCAGGTACGCCGCAGAGGCGCAGAGGGTGATGGTGTAATCCTGCATCGGTCGGGCAATCAGGCTTGGCGCGTCCAGTTCGCCCAGGCGGATGGCCACGTCGAAGCCGCTGTCGACCATGTCCATCCGCTGGTTGCTCAGCACCACGTATAGCTTGATCTGTGGGTAACGCCGGGAAAATTCACTGAGCGCCGGGGCCAGGCGTTCGGTGCCAAAGGCCGGTGGTGCGGTGATCCGCAGCAGACCTTTGGGCACGTCGCTGTTGGCTTGCTCGGCCATCTGCTCGGAGTCGGCCACCAGGCCCAGCACCTCCAGGCAACGCTGGTAATAAATCCCGCCAAACTCGGTCAGGCTTTGCTTGCGTGTGGTGCGCTTGAGCAGGCTGACCCCCAGGCGTTGCTCCAGCGCGCGCAGGTGATTGCCGACCATGGTGGTGGACATGCCGCACGACTGAGCCGCGGCCGTCATGCTGCCGGCTTCCACCACTTTCACGTACACCGTCATCGCCTGGAACAGATCCATTATCAAGCCCTGATTTAAAGTGATCGCAGTGTTGTGCAGTTTATCCAGCTCGGGTGGCTAACGATACTGGTGCCATCACCACGATGCACTGGAGCCTGACGCCATGACCGCCGCCTGCCTGATGACCACTTATCAACCGTCGCCCCTGAGCTTTACCCGTGGCCTTGGCACGCGCCTGTGGGACCAGCAGGGCCGCGAATACCTGGATGCCGTGGCGGGTGTGGCGGTGACCAACGTCGGCCATTCCCACCCACGGTTGGTGACGGCCATCAGTGAGCAGGCGGGTTTGCTGCTGCACACCTCCAACCTCTACAGCATCGACTGGCAACAGCGTCTGGCCCTGCGGCTCACCCGGCTTTCCGGGCTGGACCAGGCCTTCTTTAATAACTCCGGTGCCGAAGCCAACGAGACGGCGCTGAAGCTGGCCCGGCTGCATGGCTGGAAAAAGGGCATCGAACAGCCGCTGGTGGTGGTGATGGAGAACGCCTTTCACGGGCGCACCCTGGGCACCCTGTCCGCCAGCGACGGGCCTTCGGTACGGCTGGGGTTTCAAAAGCTGCCGGGGGACTTTATCAAGGTCGGCTTTGGCGACTTGAAGGCGCTGGAGGCCGTGACCGAGGCATTCGGCCCGCGGATTGTCGCGGTGCTGCTGGAGCCGATCCAGGGTGAAAGCGGCGTGCAAGTCGCGCCGCCGGGCTATCTGAAAGCCTTGCGCGAGCACTGCACCCGGCAAGGCTGGTTGTTGATGCTTGATGAGATCCAGACCGGGATCGGCCGCACCGGTCGCTGGTTTGCCTTCCAGCATGAAGGCATCGTGCCCGACGTGATGACGCTGGCCAAAGGCCTGGGCAACGGCGTGCCGATTGGCGCGTGCCTGGCCCGGGCCGCCGTGGCGCAACTGTTTACTCCCGGCAGCCACGGCAGCACCTTCGGCGGCAACCCGTTGGCCTGTCGGGTGGGTTGTACGGTGTTGGAGATCATCGAAGAGCAAGGCCTGCTCGACAATGCGGCGCAACAGGGCGAGCGGTTGCTGGCGCGCCTGCGGGTGGAATTGAGCGAACATCCCCAGGTGCTGGCGATTCGCGGGCAGGGGCTGATGATCGGTATCGAACTGGCGACACCTCAGCGCGACCTGGCCCAACGCGCGGCGCACGAGCATGGCCTGCTGATCAACGTGACACGGGGCAAGATCATCCGCCTGCTGCCGCCGCTGACCATTGACGGCAAGGAAGTGGAAATGATCGTGCGGGCGCTTTCCCGGTTATTGGATTGATCAAACGGGGTAGCCGGAGCCCACCTGCACCCCGTTCAACCACTCCTGATTCAGGGTTTCGGTGTCCCCCAGATAGTCGAGCAACCAGGCCATGGCCGGCGACAGTTTGTTCTGCGCCCACGCCACGCACGACGGGCTGGCGGGGAAGGGCCGGGACAGTTGCAGGGCGCTCAGCTCGCCGCGCTCGATCCACGGTTGCACCAGGTGCGCCGGCGCCATGCCGACGCACAGGCCGTCCCGCAGGCAATCAATCGCCGACGCCCAGTGCGGCACCACCAGGCGGCGCTGGTTGTCCAGGGTCCAGGTGTCGCGCTTGGGCAGGTTGCGTGAGGTATCGGTCATGCACAGGGAGGCGAAGGGCCGCAATTGGTCATCGCTGAGCAAGCCTTCTGCCGCCGCCAACGGATGCCGGCTGCTGACCACGCACAGCCAGTTCAACAGGCCCATGTCGCGAAAGGTGAACTGGCTGGCCACCGGCACCGCGCTGGTGGCGCCGATCACGATGTCGGTGCGGTCATCGGCCAGGGCATCCCACACGCCGTTGTACACCTCGTAGTCCAGCAGCAATTCCACCTCCGGGAACTGGCGATAGAAATCCAGCACCAGTTGCCGGCAGCGCTGCTGTTTGACGATGGAATCCACCGCGACTTTCAGCTGGCCGCTCCAGCCATTGGCCACTTGCTGGCACAGCCTTCGGGTGCCAAGCATTTTTTTCATCACGCCGCGGGCTTCGTCGACGAACAATTTACCGGCGGGCGTCAGCTCCACGTCCCGATGACGTCGGACAAACAGCGGCACCGCCAGCCATTCTTCGATTTGCCGCACCGTGTAGCTGATGGCCGACGGCACCCGGTGCAGTTCCTGGGCGGCGGCGCTGAAGCTGCCGTGGCGAGCCACCGCGTCCACGACATCCAGGGAATATTCAGACCACATGCAGGCTGCCTTCAAAAATATTGATAAGAGAGTCCAATTATTCTCGCTTCACAGGGAATCATCCAGCTTCATAATAGGCGCCAGTCAGCAAATAGTTTGATGGCAGGTTATACAAGGCTTCAATGAAAAACTCTTTTGGATTCACCTGGTACCTGGCGGGGCTGAGCATGCTCGGCTATCTGGCCATGGATATGTACTTGCCGGCGTTTGGCGCCATGGGCGAGCAACTGCAGATTTCCCCCGGCGCGGTGGGCGCGAGCCTGAGCATCTTCCTCGCGGGCTTTGCCGTCGGTCAGTTGTTGTGGGGGCCGCTGTCCGACCGGCTGGGACGCAAACCGGTGCTGCTCACCGGCCTTTCCCTGTTTGTGCTCGGTTGCCTGGGCATGTTCTGGGTCGAGACTGCACCGCAGTTGTTGGCCCTGCGCTTTGTGCAGGCGATTGGCGTGTGTTCCGCCGCCGTCAGTTGGCAAGCGCTGGTGATTGATCGCTACCCGGCGGACAAGGCCCATCGGGTATTCGCCGGCATCATGCCGCTGATGTCTCTGTCACCGGCCCTGGCGCCGCTGTTGGGGGCGTTGATGCTGAATCACTGGGGCTGGCAGGCGATCTTCGGCGTGCTGTTGTTGGTATCGCTGCTACTGCTGTTACCGACACTGTTTCTCAAACCATTGCCGAAACGCCTGACAACCGATGGCGAACCTTCCCGGCTGGGCTATGGGCAGTTGCTCAAGTCGCGGGTATTCACCGGCAACGTGATGATCTTCGCCGCGTGCTCCGCCAGTTTCTTCGCCTGGCTCACCGCCTCGCCGTTCATCCTCGGCGGTATGGGCTACAGCCCCAATGACATCGGCTTGAGCTACGTATTGCCCACGCTGTCGTTTTTGATCGGTGGCTACAGTTGCCGCAGTGCGTTGCAGCGCTTCCAGGGCAAGACCTTGTTGCCGTGGTTGCTGCTGGCGTACTGCATCAGCATGGGCGCGCTGTACCTGGTGGCCACCTTGACTGTGCCGACGCTCAGCACCTTGCTGATTCCGTTCTGCCTGATGGCGCTGGTCAACGGCGCCAGCTACCCGATCGTGGTGGCGAATGCGCTGATGCCATTTGCAGAAAATTCCGGCAAGGCGGCCGCCTTGCAGAACACGTTGCAGTTGGGCCTGTGTTTCCTCGCGAGCCTGATCGTGTCGTCGATGATTGATCAACCGCTGTTGATCACCGCGATTGTGATGTTGGCCACCGCGCCATTGGCCGTGTTGGGTTACTGGCTGGCGCGGCCGAAGGTTGATGATGCCGATGCCGACCTGGTGAGTGCGCCTTAAAACGTCACTTCCAGGTTCACCGTCGGCGTGGAGGTGCGACTGCCCCGGCCGCCGTCCACGCCGAACTTGTTATGCCAATACTCATACCCGACGCCCAGGTACAGGTTGGGCTTGACGCTTTTACCCGGGCGCACCGCCACCATCAGCGCGGTGCGCATCAGGGTTTCCGGCGCGGTGTCGCGGCCATGGAAGTCTTCGCCCTTTTCCCCGACGTGATTGATAAACCCCTGAAACTTCGCCCCATGGTTGCCGATCTCGAAAGGTCGCATCCAGGTCAGGTTGAGCATGTAGGTATCGTCGAAGGTGTGGTCGGGTTCTTTCGCGCCGGGGATGCCGGAATGGTTCCTTTCCTTGTAGTACATCAGGCTCAGGTCCAGCACGCCGACGGTGTTGAACTTCAAGGTCGGGCCAATCACCAGCGCGCGCTTTTTCGCCGACGCCAGGTTGTTGTTGCGGTTGGCATCAAAGCCGAAGGTCAGCGCGTAATCCTTGATCACCCCGGTACCCAGCGGCACATCGAACACCCGTGAGGCGTACAACTGGTGCCGGTACACGGCATACACTTCGCTGCCGCCGTGGTCGGTGCCCTTGCGCGGGTCGCGGCTGTCGGACAGGAACACGTCGAGGTTCAGGTAATTGCTGCCGTACTGGTAACCGCTGGCGTGGGTGAAGCTGTAAATGCGCTTGCTGAATTCATCCGGGTTGTTCGGGTTGGTGAACTGCTGGCCGTAGCGAAATCCCAGGCTGTTGTTCATCCATTCCAGCGCGACAGCCTCCCCGCCGCCGAACAGTGTGAGCAATACGGTTGCGCCGTGCAGTGCCTTTTTCATTGTTTTAATTCCTTTGGCGTTTTGGCTCATGGCAACCGTGCAAGGGTCGCCGGGCGCAGTATCCGCACATCCGTTGTGGGTTCCAAAGAACAGAATCTCGCCTGGGCCGATGCCGAAACGGCAGCACTGAAGCTGGCCGAAGAGTCAGGAAATACGCGGCATCCAGGGCGTTTCCTGATGTTCGCGCAGGCTGATTTCTTCACTGAGCAGATGGGCCATGGCTTGCACCGCGATCGGCAAGTCCCGGTCTTTGCGGGCGTACAAGCCCAGGTCGCTGAAGATCCCGCCCTGGTCGCTCAGCGGGATGTGCAGGAGTTCGCCCCGGGCCAAATCAACTTCCACGCCGATGCGCGTCTGGAACGCGATGCCCAATTGCTGGCGGGCCAACTGCCGGGCCAGTTCCATGGAGTTACTGTGCAGCAGCGGCTTGTTCGCTGCCGCCGAACGCTTGTGCAGCGGTGCGATCAGGTGATGAACCGACAGCTCGCTCTTGGCCTGGATCACCCCGTGCTCGCAGCAGACGGCGTAACTCACGCTGGCCTCGCCGGCCAGTGGATGCCCCGGGGCCATAAGCGCACCGAGACGGAAATGGCCGACACACACCTGGATGGTTTCGCTGCTGCGCGGTAATGCAAAAGCCAGCCCCAGATCAGCCTGGCCATTGACCACCGCGCCGGGAATCGACTGTGAACCTTGCACCGTGACGCCAATGGTCACTTTCGGATAGCGCTCCCGCATGCGCTTGAGGGCGGCGGGCAGCAGTTCCACGGTGGCGCCTTCCACCGTGGCGATTTCCACGTGGCCGGTCTGTACCTCGTTCAACCCCTCCAGCTCGCCCCGCACGCGCTCCACATCCTGCAGCACAAAACTCACGTGGCGCGTGAGGATCTCGCCGGCTGCGGTCAGGCGCAGCCCGCCGGGCAGCCGTTCGAACAGCGCTGCGCCTACTTCGTCTTCCAGCTTGAGGATCTGCCGGTTCACCGCCGACGACGCTACGTTCAGGCGCCGCGCGGCTTCGCGGATCGAGTGGCAGCGGCGAACCATGTCGAAGTAATAAATCGCCGGGGCGTGAATGCGAAGCTTGCGGTTGAGCATTTTTTTCGAGTCCTTGTGCGCAGCGCTTCGAGCCACGGGGCAGGGCGGCTGAATGGATTTTTGTAACACCGTTGGTGATGGTTTTGTGAAAATGATTGTATACAACTCTATGGACATCCAATCTTTCTATTGCATACAGTGAGTGCACAACAAAAACAGAGAACCCCTCACCATGACTATCCCGAAGGCGTCACCGCAGCGGCCAGAAGACGAGAATCTCGGCGTCGCGGCCAACATGGCTTACGGCCTGCAGCATGTGCTCACCATGTACGGCGGCATCGTGGCCGTACCGTTGATCGTCGGCCAGGCGGCCGGGTTGTCGCCGGCCGATATCGGCCTGCTGATCGCCGCTTCGCTGTTTGCCGGTGGCCTGGCCACACTGCTGCAAACACTCGGGTTGCCGTTCTTCGGCTGCCAGTTGCCGCTGGTGCAAGGGGTGTCCTTTGCCGGCGTGGCAACCATGGTCGCGATTGTCGGCAGCGACGGCGCGGGCGGCATCCCGGCGATTCTCGGGGCGGTGATGGCCGCGTCGTTGATCGGGTTGTTGATCACCCCGGTGTTCTCGCGAATAACCAAATTTTTCCCGCCGCTGGTGACCGGCATCGTGATCACCACCATCGGCCTGACCCTGATGCCCGTCGCCGCCCGCTGGGCCATGGGCGGCAACAGCCGCGCCGCTGATTTCGGCAGCATGCCCAACATCGGCCTGGCGGCGCTGACCCTGGTGCTGGTGTTGTTGCTGAGCAAGATCGGCAGCGCGACCATCTCCCGGTTGTCGATTCTGCTGGCGATGGTGATCGGCACGGTCATCGCGGTGTTCCTCGGCATGGCGGACTTCTCCAGCGTGACCCAGGGCCCGATGTTCGGCTTTCCCACACCCTTCCATTTCGGCATGCCGACCTTCCACCTCGCGGCGATCATTTCCATGTGCATCGTGGTGATGGTGACGTTGGTGGAAACCTCGGCGGACATTCTCGCGGTGGGCGAAATCATCGACACCAAGGTCGACTCCAAACGCCTGGGTAATGGCCTGCGTGCCGATATGCTGTCGAGCATGTTTGCGCCGATCTTCGGTTCATTCACCCAAAGTGCGTTCGCCCAGAACGTCGGGCTGGTGGCGGTGACCGGGGTCAAGAGTCGCTACGTGGTCGCCACCGGCGGGATATTCCTGGTGATTCTCGGCCTGCTGCCGTTCATGGGGCGGGTGATTGCGGCGGTGCCGACTTCGGTGCTGGGCGGGGCCGGGATTGTGCTGTTCGGCACCGTGGCCGCCAGTGGGATTCGCACCCTGTCCAAGGTCGATTACCGCAACAACATGAACCTGATCATCGTCGCCACTTCCATCGGTTTTGGCATGATCCCGATTGCGGCACCGAGCTTCTATGATCACTTCCCGAGCTGGTTCGCGACCATTTTCCATTCGGGCATCAGCTCGTCGGCGATCATGGCGATTCTGTTGAACCTGGCGTTCAACCACTTCACTGCCGGCAATTCGGACCAGCAGTCGGTGTTTGTCGCCGGGACTGAGCGCAGCCTGTGCTTCCAGGATGTGGCGGCGTTGCGGGACGGGGATTACTTCAGCGGCGGCAAGCTGTTTGATGCCGAGGGCAAGGAGATTCCGTTGCTGGAGGAAGTGCCGAAGAAAGCGGCGGTGCACGGCAGGGCGCAGACGAGCGAGGTGTAACAGCCAATCATTGTGGCGAGGGCGCTTGCTCCCGTTGGGCTGCGAAGCGGCCCCAGCTTTTGCGACTGCTTCGCAGTCGAGCGGGAGCAAGCTCCCTCGCCACATACACGGTGTTATCAGCTGACTTTTCTGTGGGGCACCGCGCACGCCTCATCCAAAAACTGCACCACCGTCCCCATGCACGCCTGCCGCTCTTCAACATGCGGCATGTGGCTGGAGTCTTCAAACAACGCCCAGCGCACATCGGCGATCTCATCCAGGAACGGCTTGACCACCAACGGCGTGGCCTCGTCATGGCGACCGGAAATCACCAGGGTCGGTACATTGACCTTCGACAGCCGGCCAATCACGTTCCAGTCTTTCAAACTGCCAATCACATGGAATTCCGTCGGGCCGCTCATGGCGTGATACACCGTCGGGTCGGCGTCCACCTGGGCGAACGTGCGGGCGACTTCTTCCGGCCATGGATTGACCCGGCACACATGCTGGTCATAGAAAATCCGCGAAGCCGCGAGGTATTCAGGGTCGTGGTAGGTACCGGCCTGTTCGTGCTTGAGCAGGGTCTCGTGTACGCCTTCAGGCAGTAATTTGCGCAGGCGGTTGGCTTCGCTGACCCAGGTACGCATGCAGGTCGGCGAGTTGGCCGGGATGAACGCCCGCAGGCCCTTGGGTTGCAGGATGGCGTGTTCGCTGCCGAGCATGCCACCCCAGGATTGCCCCAATATCGCGTAGTTGTTGCTGATTTGCAGGTGGTCCAGCAGGTTGTCCAGTTCTTCCAGGAACAAACTCACGGTCCAGAACGAAGGGTCTTTGTCAGGCAGGTGGGTGGAGCGGCCGTTGCCCAGTTGGTCGTAGTGAATGACCGCGTGGCCGCTGGCAGCCACGTCCTTGTAGGCGTCGACATAATCATGGGTACAACCCGGGCCACCATGCAGGATGACCAGCGGCGTGAGGCCGCTGTCCAGGTCGCCGGTGATTCGATACCAGGTTTGGTAGTCGCGAAAGGCCGCATAGCCTTCGCGGATTGTTTCGATGAATTCCATTTCGTGCCCTGCCCTGAGAAAAAGTGATCAGGTACACGATAGTCGGCACAGAAAGTTTAAGTAACTAGCAAAACAGCTAGGTTTTTCCTTCGGATCAATCTTCAAGCAACCGGTAGTGGGTGGCCCGTACCACCGCTTGGACCCGGTTCTTGGCCCCGAGCTTGTGCATGGCCGAAGCCAGGTGCAGGGTGACGACGGCCAAGGAACGGCTCAGTTGCGTGGCGATTTCGGCGGCGGTCAGGCCGTCGGCGGCCCATTTCAGGCATTCGCGTTCACGCTTGGTCAGGCGGATATGCGGGTATGAACGCAGCTCCTTGCTGAATAGCGGGTAGGCCGCTTCCTGCAAGGCGTGGGTAATCAGGCTGAATTCCGACAGGGTCTGGCGGGCATCCTGCAACACGGTGCTGGCCTTGCCGGTGCGCAGGCCGGTCAGTGAGGCGAAGCCGCCACGGGGCAGGTGGATCGGCACGCTGACGCCGCAGGTCATCTGCCGGTCGTGCAGGTAGCTGGATACGGGGGCGTGACACGGGTCGATGATCTTTTGCAGCGCAGTGTCGGCCTTGGCTTCGTAGGACCAGACAAACGGTGAAACCGTCGACAGTGCCAGATGCTGCACCGGATCGATCTGATAAAAGCCGGCGCTGCACCACAAGCTGTACCAGTCGGGGGGCGTATTGCGCAGTTGCAGCACAGAAGGGGTGATCAGTGCACCATTATGGTCAATGGGCACGGGGGTGTAGTCGTAGACCAGCGCATCAAAACCCAGGTTCTGGGCCAATACGAGGGTGTTGTCCATCTGTTCATCCAGGCTCCTGCCGGGGATGAGACGGTCATTAAATGCGGTTAGCCTGGCCAGCATCCGTTCTGCTCCCGAATTCGTTTGAATCTCGTCTTGCTGCAAGTAGAATGCCACGCCCCGGCGAAGGACTGCCAGACCAAACCTATAAGAATTACCAGGTTATGGACGCGCGGCATCCTCGGTAGTGTTGGCCTTTAAACGGCCACTATTCCCAGGGCCGACACACAACAAGGAATGTATGCATGTGGCGTGAAATTGCCCCCGACCAGCAGTACAACGTGCAAGTCGACGGCCACAACCTCGTGGCCTATAGCTTTGGCGAAGGCGATGAGGTGTTGCTGTGTCTCAATGGCGGCCCGGGGCTGCCTTGCGACTACTTGCGCGACGCTCATGGCTGGCTCAAGGACAACGGCCTGCGAGTGGTTGCATTCGACCAGCTTGGCACAGGCGCTTCAGCCAGACCGACCGATGTTTCGCTGTGGGAAATCGGCCGTTATGTCGAAGAAGTTGAAACCGTGCGCCAGGCCCTCGGCCTGGGCCGCGTTCACTTGCTGGGGCATTCCTGGGGCGGATGGCTGGGCATCGAGTACGCCATTCACTACCCCGACGCGCTGAAAAGCCTGATCCTGGAAAACACCGTCGGCGACATTCCGCACCTGTCTCTGGAACTGGAACGCTTGCGCGGAGCCCTGGGCAGCGAAACCGTGGCCATGATGCAACGCCATGAAGCCATGGGCACCCTTGACCACCCGCAGTACCAGGCTGCCATCACCTTGCTCAACTACCGCCACGTCTGCCGGCTGGACGAGTGGCCGGCGCCGGTCCAGCGCTCCCTTGGCGACTGGAACATGGGCCCCTACGAAACCATGCAGGGCCCCAACGAATTCCTCTACATCGGCAACCTCAAGGACTGGAACCGCATCCCCGAGATGGCCGAATTCAAGATGCCGATACTGATCACCACCGGCCAGCACGACGAGCTGACCCCGGCCTGCGCCATGCGCATGAAAAGCGCGGCCAGGCACGCCGAGCTGCACGTGTTCCCCAACAGCAGCCATATGCCGTTTTACGAAGAGCCCCAGGCTTACTTCCCGGTGCTGCTGGACTTTCTTGCTCGTCACCGAGGCTGACGGATGAACCTGGCGCGTTACCGTTTTGTGCTGTCCCGGCCGCTGCAATTGCTGCCGGTGCTGTTTGGCATCAGCCTGATCACCTTTGTGCTGGTGCGCTCGATTCCCGGCGACCCGGCGCGGGCCCTGCTGGGGTCACGCAGCACGCCGGACGCCTTGCTGAAGATTCGCGCCCAGTACGGCCTCGACCAGCCCTTGTGGCTGCAATATTTCTACTTCCTGAAAAACCTGCTCAAGGGCGACCTTGGCCAGTCGCTGCTGTACAAGGTCGACGCGCTGAAACTGATCGTCACCCGCATCGAGCCGACCCTGTTCCTGGTGCTCGGCAGTGTGCTGCTGGCGCTGTTGATCGCCGTGCCGCTGGCCACCGTGGCCGCACGGAATAAAGGCGGTTGGGCGGATAACCTGATCCGGCTGTTCACCACGGTCGGCCTGGGCATGCCGGCGTTCTGGCTGGGCTTGATGCTGATCCTGTTGCTCAGTGTGCAATGGGGATTGTTCCCGGTCTCCGGTTATGGGCGTACCTGGCTGGACAAGGCGCACCACATGGTGCTGCCTTGCCTGACCATCGCCCTGGCGTTGTCGGCGGTGCTGGTGCGCAACCTGCGGGCGAGCATGTTGATGGAGTTGCAGGCCGACCACGTCACCGCCGCCCGGGCGCGAGGGTTGTCGGAGGCGGCGGTGTTTCGTCGCCATGTACTGCCCAATTCCCTGGTGCCGGCGGTCAACCTGCTGGCCGTGAACATCGGCTGGTTGATCAGCGGCACGGTGGTGATCGAAAGCCTGTTCGCGATTCCCGGCATTGGCCAGTTGCTGGTGCGCGGGATCTTCACCCGCGACTACATGGTGGTGCAGGGTGTAGCGATGGTGCTGGCTTGCGCGACCGTGCTGGTCAACTTTGTCGCCGACGTGGTGACGGTCGCGCTGGACCCTCGAGTGAAAATGCAATGAGCAGCCGCCCGTTGATTGCCCCGTGGCGCTTGCGCCTGCGCTTTGGTTTTCGCAATGGCCGCCTGACCGCGGCCTGGGGCCTGTTGATTTTGCTGACATGGTTGGCGCTGGCCGTTTTCGCACCGTGGATCGCACCCTTCGATCCGATTGCGCAAAACACCGACATCAGTTTGCTGGGCCCCAGCCTGGCCCATCCATTTGGTACGGATAACTACGGTCGGGACATTCTTTCGAGGGTGATCTGGGGCGCGCGAATCGACCTGCAACTGGCGGTGGTCGGGGTGATCTTTCCATTCCTGATCGGCACCTTTGTCGGCGCGGTGTCCGGTTATATCGGCGGGCGGTTCGACAGCTTCTGCATGCGGGTGATCGACGTGATCCTCGCGTTTCCCTTCCTGGTGCTGATGCTGGCGATCATGGCGATCCTCGGTCCGGGGTTGAAGAGCTTTTATATCGCCATGGCGCTGGTGGGCTGGGTGTCTTACGCGCGGCTGATTCGCTCGCAGATCCTGGTGCTCAAGGAAAGCGACTTCGCCCTGGCCGCCAAGAGCCTGGGTTTTGGTCATGGGCGCATTCTGTTCCGGCATTTGTTGCCTAACGCGATGTTCGGCTCGATTGTGTTCTCGATGTCTGACGCGGTGCTGGTGCTGCTCAACGGTGCGGCGGTCAGCTACCTCGGTTTGGGCGTGCAACCGCCGACGGCCGAGTGGGGCACCATGGTTGCCGAAGGCCAGGCGTTTATCACCACCGCCTGGTGGATTTGCACCTTCCCGGGCCTGGCCATCGTGACATTGGCCATGGGCTTCAGCCTGCTGGCCGATGGCGTGGCGCAAGTGTTGGGGGACCGCTCATGAGCCTGTTGCAAGTGCAGGACCTGAGCGTGATCGCCAATAACACCGGGCGCGATGTGACGTTGGTGGACCGGGTGTCCTTCGACCTGGCCGAAGGTGAAATCCTCGGCCTGGTGGGCGAAAGCGGTTCGGGCAAGACCATGGCCTGTCGCGGGTTGATGCGTTTGCTGCCGTCCCCCAGCCTGCGGGTGCAGGGCGGCTCGGTGTGCCTCGCCGGCCAGGATTTGCTCGCGCTGGATGATGCCGGCATGCGCGCAGTACGCGGCGGAAAACTGGGAATGATTTTCCAGAACCCCAGCAGCCACCTCGACCCACTGATGCGCATCGGCGAGCAGATCGCCGAAGGTATCCGCCTGCATCAGGATGCTTCGAAAAAGGACGCACGCTTGCAAGCCATCGAGGTGCTGCGCCAGGTCGGGATTCCTGATCCGCCGGCGCGTATCGACAATTACCCTCACGAGTTTTCCGGCGGCATGCGCCAGCGGGCAATGATCGCCGTGGCCCTGGGCTGCAATCCCAGCGTACTGATCGCCGACGAGCCGACCACCGCCCTCGACGTCACCGTGCAGGCGCAGATCCTTCGCCTGCTGCTGGACCTGCGAGACCAGCGCGGCTTGTCGATCATCATGATCACCCACGACCTGGGCGTGGTGGCGCAAACCTGTGATTCCATCGCCGTGATGTACGCCGGTCGCCTGTGTGAGCACGGCAGCAAATACGAGCTGTTGGCGCACCCGCAACACCCTTACACCGCCGGCCTGATCGAGTGCCAGCCCGCCACCAGCAGCGGCCATGCCTTGTTGCGCACTATCGCCGGGCAGCCTCCGTTGCTTGATGCATTGCCCAAGGGCTGCCGGTTCAACCCGCGTTGCCCGCAGGTCGGCAGCTTGTGCACCGAGCTGCTGCCGGAAGGCGCACGAGTTGCCTGCCACTATCCCCTGGGAGTTCGCCCATGACGCTGTTGCAGGTGAATGACCTTGAGGTGCGATTTGCCACCGCTGGCAGCGGCCTGTTTGGCTTGAATAGACAGTGGGTGAGGGCGGTCAATGGTGTTTCGCTGACCCTGGCCGCCGGCGAAACCCTCGGTTTGGTGGGCGAGTCCGGCAGCGGCAAAAGCACCCTGGGCCGGGCGATCCTGCACCTCAACCCCATCAGCGCCGGGCAGGTGGTGTTTGACGGTATCGACATGGCCCACGCCGGGCCGGTCGACATCGCACGTCTGCGGCACGAGACGGCGATGATCTTCCAGGATCCTTACGCGGCCCTGAACCCGCGCCTGACGGTCGGTGAAACCATTGCCGAAGTGCTGCGGGTGCAGCGCAAGGTGTCGCCAGACAATATCCCGCGCCGGGTCAATGAATTACTCGACCTGGTAGGCCTGCGCCCCGAACTCGCCAGCCGTAAACCCGGCTCCCTGAGTGGTGGGCAATGCCAGCGCGTCGGCATTGCGCGGGCGCTGGCGGTGGAGCCGCGGTTGATCATCGCCGACGAATGCGTGGCCGCCCTGGATGTGTCGATCCAGGGTCAGATCATCAACCTGCTGCTGGAACTGCAACAGCGCATGAACCTGGCGATCCTGTTTATCGCCCACGACCTGGCCATCGTCCGCCGCCTGTGCGACCGGGTGGCGGTGATGTACCTGGGGAAAATCGTCGAGGAAGGCCCGGTGGAAGCGGTGTTCACCACGCCGCGTCATCCGTACACGGCGGCCCTGATCCAGGCGATTCCGGAGATTGATCCGTACCGCCCGCTGCCCAGCGAACCGTTGCCAGGCGAGCCACCGAGCCCGCTGAAACTGCCCGATGGCTGCGCCTTTCACCCACGTTGCCGGCATGCACGCGCCGTGTGTGCCGAGGTATTGCCGCCGACTCACTTTGTGCAAACGCATCGGTACAGTTGCGTGCTTGAAGAGCCTTTGACCCTATCTGCCACTCGTGAACAACCGCCGTTATAGACAAGGAGTTATGACATGCAATCCCGTCACTTGAAGTTGCTCGCCGCCGCCACGCTCACCGCCTGGTCGCTGACCGCCGGTATCGCCCACGCCGCGGGTGTGCTCACCATCGGCTGCCGCGAAGACAGCACCACCTTTGACCCGATCAAAAGCGCGCAGAACCGCGACACCTGGGTGTTCGCCAACGTCTACGACACCCTGGTGCGCGTGGATAACCTGGGCACCAAGATGGAACCGGGGCTGGCAGAAAGCTGGGACATTTCCAAGGACGGCCTGACGTATACCTTCAAGCTGCGTGCCGCAAAGTTCTCGGACGGCTCGCCGATCACCGCTGATGACGCCGCGTTCAGCCTGTTGCGCATCCGCGACAACAAGGCCTCGCTGTGGAGCGACCCGTTCAGCCTGATCAACACGGCCAAGGCCAGCGACCCGCAAACTCTGGTGGTAACGCTGAAGACCCCGGCGGTGGCCTTCCTCTCGCAACTCGCGTCGCCGACGGTATCGATCCTGTCGGAAAAGGCCATGACCACCATGGGCGAGGACGCCTACTCGGAAAACCCGGTGACCTCCGGAGCGTTTACCGTGGGCGAGTGGCGCAAGGGGGATCGGGTGATTCTGAAGAAGAACCCGAACTTCTGGCAGGCCGGCAAGGTGAGCCTGGATGGCGTGGAATGGGTGTCGGTCACCGATGACAATACGCGCATGCGCATGGTGCAGAACAACGAGCTGGACACAGCGATCTTCGTCCCGTTCTCCCGGGTGGAAGAGCTGAAAAAAGACAAGAACGTGGTGGTCCACTCCGACCCGTCGACCCGTGAAGATCACCTGTTGATCAACCATGCCCACGGCCTGCTGGCCAAGCCAGAAGTGCGTCAGGCGCTGGACATGGCCATCGATAAACAGTCGCTGGTGAAAACCGCCACCTTCGGTCAAGGCACCGTGGCCTATTCCTACATTCCGAAAGGTTCGCTGTACCACTACGCCAACAACCTGCAACGCCCGTACGACCCGACCGAAGCCAAGAAACTGCTGGCTGCTGCCGGTGCCCAGGATTTGAAGCTGAACTACGTGGTCAACGCCGGCAACGAAGCCGACGAGCAGATTGCGGTGATGATCAAGGATCAGTTGGCCAAGGTCGGCGTGACGGCCAATCTGCAAAAGGTCGACCCGACCCAAAGCTGGCAGATGCTGGTGGACGGCGAATACGACATTTCGGTGATGTACTGGACCAACGACATCCTCGACCCGGACCAGAAGACCACCTTCGTGTTGGGCCACGACACCAACCAGAACTACATGACCCGCTACAAGAACGACAAGGTCAAGGACTTGGTGGCGGCCGCGCGGATCGAAGCCGACCCGGTGAAGCGTGAGCAGATGTACATCGACCTGCAGAAAATGGCGAAACAGGATGTGAACTGGATCGACTTGTACTACAGCCCGTACATCAACATCTCACGCAAGAACGTCAGCAACTTCCTGCAAAACCCGTTGGGGCGCTTCACGCTTGAGGAAGTGGTGAAGAACTAAGCGTTGTAAACCCAAGTGGGGCCAGCCCTTTTGTGGTGAGCGGGCTTGCCCCGCGCTGGGCTGCGAAGCAGCCCTGAAGCCGGTCATCTCATTCTATCTGAAAGCATGCGGTGCCTTTATTGGGGCTGCTTCGCAGCCCAGCGCGGGGCAAGCCCGCTCACCACGAAAGCCAGCCAGTGTCTTTTATTGCGCGTCAAACGCTTGGCCATTGATGCCGGTACTGTCCGGCCCCATCAGGTACAGGTACACCGGCATGATGTCTTCCGGTGTCGGGTTATCGGTCGGGTTCTCCCCTGGATACGCCTGCGCCCGCATGCTGGTGCGGGTGGCGCCCGGGTTGATGCTGTTGGCACGCACCGGTGCCACGTTATCCAGCTCGTCCGCCAGGGTTTGCATCAGGCCTTCGGTGGCAAACTTCGACACCCCGTACGCGCCCCAATAAGCGCGGCCCTTGCGGCCCACGCTGCTGGAGGTGAACACCACCGATGCATCCTGGGACAGCTTGAGCAGCGGCAACAACGTGCTGGTCAGCATGAACATCGCGTTGACGTTCACGTGCATCACCCGCATGAAATTCTCACCCGACAACTGCTCGATGGGCGTGCGCGGGCCGATGATCGAGGCGTTGTGCAGCAGGCCGTCGAGGTGGCCGAATTCCTTTTCGATCATCGCTGCCAGCTCATCGTATTGATGGGGCAGGGCGGTCTCCAGGTTGAACGGAATCACCACGGGCTGTGGCTGGCCGGCCGCTTCGATTTCGTCATAGACCTGCGCCAGGTTGGCTTCGGTCTTGCCCAACAACAGTACGGTGGCGCCATGGGCGGCATAGGTTTTTGCCGCCGCCGCGCCAATCCCGCGACCGGCGCCGGTGACCAGGATGACCCGGCCCTTGAGCAGTTCTGGACGTGCGGAGTAATCAAACATAAACAACCTCGACAAAGTTCACAGAAAATCCATGTGATTCATTGCGGCTAAGGCTTCTGTGGCGAGGGAGCTTGCTCCCGTTGGGTGCGAAGCAGCCCATCTGTTTGCGACTGCTGCGCAGTCGAACGGGAGCAAGCTCCCTCGCCACAAAGGCGCATCAACCTCAAGCATTCCCGATCAGCAGCTGCACAGCGCGCTATCCAGCACTTTGCGCAATTCCAGCGGGTGATCCACCACCACGTCGGCTCCCCAGTTGCGCGGGTTGTCGTCCGGGTGGATATAGCCGTAGGTGACCGCAGCGGTTCGGGTGCCGGCGTCGCGGCCCGACTCGATATCCCGCAGGTCATCACCCACGAACAGCACGCTGGCCGGGTCCAGGTTGAGCATCTTGCACGCCAGGATCAGCGGCTCCGGGTCTGGCTTGCTGTTCTTCACGTGGTCCGGGCAGATCAACAGCGCCGAGCGTTCCGCCAGGCCCAGTTGCTGCATGATCGGTTCGGCAAAGCGCAGCGGCTTGTTGGTGACCACGCCCCAGATCAGCCTGGATTTTTCGATATCGGCCAGCAGCTCTTCCATGCCCTCGAACAGCTTGCTGTGAATCGCGCAGCCCTTGAGGTAGCGCTCCAGGAATTCCTGGCGCAGCTCTTCAAAGCCTGGGGATTCGGGGTCCATGGAAAAGGTCACGGCGACCATCGCCCGGGCGCCGCCGGAGATTTCATCGCGGATGTGCTGGTCGTTCATCGGCGCCAGGCCGCGGTCGGCCCGCATGGCCTGGCAGATGGCGATAAAATCCGGCGCGGTGTCCAGCAGGGTACCGTCCATGTCGAAAAGAACCGCTTGCAACTTCACAGGCTTACTCCTCGCGCAGGGTCTGGATCATGTAGTTGACGTCAACGTCGCTGGCCAGCTTGTAGTGCTTGGTCAGCGGGTTGTAGGTCAAGCCGATGATGTCCTTGACGGTCAGCCCGGCCTGGCGGCTCCAGGCGCCCAGCTCGGAAGGGCGGATGAATTTCTTGAAGTCATGGGTGCCGCGGGGCAGCAACTTCATGATGTATTCGGCACCTATGATCGCGAACAGGTACGCCTTCGGATTGCGGTTGATGGTGGAGAAGAACACCTGGCCGCCGGGCTTGACCATGCTGAAGCACGCGCGGATCACCGAGGACGGGTCTGGCACGTGCTCGAGCATTTCCAGGCAGGTGACCACGTCGAACTGCCCGGGCATCTCTTCGGCCAGCTCTTCGGCGGTGATCTGCCGGTATTCGACGTTCACGCCCGACTCCAACTGATGCAACTGGGCGACGGCCAGTGGCGCTTCGCCCATGTCGATACCCATCACGGTGGCGCCGCGCTGGGCCATGGATTCGCTGAGAATGCCGCCGCCGCAACCCACGTCAAGCACCTTCTTGCCGGCCAGGTTGACGCGCTCGTCAATCCAGTTGACCCGCAGCGGGTTGATGTCGTGCAGGGGTTTGAACTCGCTTTCGCGGTCCCACCAGCGATGGGCCAAGGCTTCGAATTTGGCGATTTCAGCGTGGTCGACGTTGCTCATGGGGAATCCTCTAAATCTGATAAAACGTTTTGCCGGCCCTGGCGTTCGTTGCCAGGGCGGGCGTTATTCGCTGTGTCCGCTGATGCGTTGGCCCCAGGCGATGGCCGTGGCGCACAACTGTTCTTCATCCAGGCGGGTCAGTTGCCGGTCGTCGAGCAATTGCTTGCCGCCGACCCAAAGGTGTTTCACACAATCGCGTCCGGTGGCATATATAAGCTGTGAGACCGGATCGTAGATCGGTTGTTGCGCCAGGCCCGACAAGTCGAAGGCCACGATGTCGGCGGCCTTGCCCACTTCCAGCGAGCCGATTTCACTTTCCTGGCCCATGGCCCGGGCGCCGTTGAGGGTGGCCATGCGCAACGCGCGGTGGGCATCCAGGGCGGTGGCCGAGCCGGCGACGGCCTTGGCCAGCAACGCGGCGGTGCGGGTTTCGCCCAGCAGGTCGAGGTCATTGTTACTGGCGGCGCCGTCGGTGCCTACTGCCACATTGACGCCGGCTTGCCACAGGCGCTCCACCGGGCAGAAGCCACTGGCCAGTTTAAGGTTGGACTCCGGGCAGTGGATCACGCTGGTGTTACTTTCTACCAGCAACGCCAGGTCGTCATCGCTGATTTGGGTCATATGAACGGCCTGGAAGCGCGGCCCCAGCAAGCCCAGGCGACCGAGGCGTGCCAGCGGGCGTTCACCGCGCTGCTCAACGGACTGCTGCACTTCGAAAGCGGTTTCATGCACGTGCATATGGATCGACGCGTCCAGCTCCTCGGCGATCACCCGGATTTTTTCCAGGTTTTCATCGCAGACGGTGTACGGCGCGTGGGGGCCGAAGGTGATTTTGATCCGCGGGTGGTGCTTCAGGTCGCCGAACAGCTCGACGCCCTGGCGAATGGCCTCATCGGCATCACTGGCACCAGGAATCGGGAAATCAAGGATCGGGATGGCGATTTGCGCACGAATACCTGCGTTGTGTACGCGTTCGCTGGCGACTTTCGGGAAGAAGTACATGTCCGAGAAGCACGTGATGCCGCCCTTTATCTGCTCGGCGATCGCGAGGTCAGTGCCATCGCGTACGAAGGCTTCATCGACCCACTTGGCCTCGGCGGGCCAGATGTGGTTTTCCAGCCAGGTCATCAGCGGCAGGTCGTCGGCCAGACCGCGAAACAGCGTCATCGCCGCGTGGCCGTGGGCGTTGATCAGGCCGGGGCTGAGCAGCATGCCCGGCAGTTCACGCACCTCGGTCGCTGCGAGCTTCAAGGCCGCCGCGCGTGGGCCGATAAACGCAATGCGCCCGTCGCGAATGCCCAGGCCGTGCTCCTTGAGCACTACGCCAGCAGGCTCGACAGGTACCAGCCAGGTGGGCAGCAGCAATAAGTCGAGCGGGGCGGCAGTCGGTGTCATCGAGGGCGGTTTCCCTGGCATCTATAAAGAACGGCGAAGTATACCCGAGCGTCCTGGCTGGCGGATCGCTATAATCGGCGGCTTTTGTTCATGAGTGCGGGGTGAGGGATGCGCGATCGACTGTTGGCTGCGGAGAAAGTGAGGGCCATCGAGTGGCGTGATGGCGCACTGTACCTGCTCGATCAGCGTATTTTGCCGGCTGCGCAAACCTGGGTGGCCTGTACCAGTGCCGCCGAGGTGGCCGAGGCCATTCGCTTGATGGTGGTGCGCGGCGCGCCGGCCATTGGTATCAGTGCAGCGTATGGCCTGGTGCTGGCCGCGCGTGCTCACATCGCCGAGGGCGACGACTGGCAGGCTGCCTGGGAAGAGGACTACGCGCTGCTGGCGGATACCCGTCCGACCGCGTCGAATCTTTTCTGGGCCATGAAGCGCATGCGCGATTGCCTCGATCGCCTTAAGAAACACGCCGATCCGCTGGCGGTGCTGGAGGCCGAGGCGGTGGCGATTCACCAAAGTGATCGTGAAGCCAACCTCACCATGGCGCAGTTGGGCGTGGAGCTGATCCGCAAGCATCAGGGCAACGTCCAGGCAATCCTGACCCATGGCAATGCCGGGGCGCTGGCCACGGGCGGCGTGGGCACCGCTCTCGGGGTGATTCGCGGGGCGTTCCTGGAAGGCATGGTGGAGCGGGTCTACGCCAACGAAACCCGGCCCTGGTTGCAAGGCTCGCGGTTGACGGCCTGGGAGCTGGCCAACGAGGGAATCCCGGTCACTGTGAATGCCGATTCGGCCGGCGCGCACATTCTCAAGACCAAGGGCGTGACCTGGGTGATCGTCGGCGCCGATTGCATTGCCGCCAACGGTGACGTGGTCAGCAAGATCGGCACTTATCAATTGGCGGTGTGTGCCATGCATCACGGCGTGCGCTTCATGGTGGTGGCGCCCAGTTCCACCATCGACATGATGGCGGCCAGCGGCGATGACGTACCGCTTGAAGAGCGCGATGCCCGGGAGTTGCTGGAAGTCGGCGGCACCCGTGTGGCGGCTGATGTGGACGCCTTCAACCCGGTGTTTGACGTAACGCCGGCGGACCTGATTGATGTGATTGTCACCGAAAAAGGCATCGTCGAACGTCCCGACACGGCGAAGCTGGCGCAACTGATGTGTCGTAAACGCCTGCATTAAGGCAATTTGCCCGCCAAAAACGCCTTGGATCCAGCTCTAAGGCCCTCTCGTCGCCGTCAAGCCTGTCATCCGTCAACTTACTATGCTCCATGCGCATCAGGGGGATAGGTGCGTGGCGGCGATTGTGATAACATCCGGCGGTTTCCAGGGTCACCTCAAGGGGTAACCTTTAATGCGCAGATCCGTGTCATAACTCGTTGATTTGTCGTAAGTCGTTGCCAGGCACCATGCCAGCAGCGGCGAGCTTCGTTCGTCCCATATGGATGTGACGAGGTTTCACCCGAAAAAGGAATCAGGCTTCTCATGGGCGAACTGGCCAAAGAAATCCTCCCGGTCAATATCGAAGACGAGCTGAAACAGTCCTACCTCGACTACGCGATGAGCGTAATTGTCGGTCGGGCACTGCCTGATGCGCGCGATGGCTTGAAGCCCGTGCACAGGCGTGTGCTGTTCGCGATGAGCGAGCTGGGTAACGACTGGAACAAGCCGTACAAGAAATCTGCCCGTGTTGTCGGTGACGTGATCGGTAAGTATCACCCTCACGGCGACACTGCGGTGTACGACACCATCGTTCGGATGGCCCAGCCGTTTTCCCTGCGCTACCTGCTGGTAGACGGCCAGGGCAACTTCGGTTCGGTCGACGGCGACAACGCTGCGGCCATGCGATACACCGAAGTGCGCATGACCAAGCTGGCGCACGAGCTGCTGGCTGACCTGCACAAAGAAACCGTGGACTGGGTGCCGAACTACGACGGCACCGAAATGATCCCGGCGGTCATGCCGACCCGTATTCCCAACCTGCTGGTCAACGGCTCCAGCGGTATCGCCGTGGGCATGGCCACCAACATCCCGCCACACAACCTCGGTGAAGTCATCGACGGTTGCCTGGCCCTCATCGACAACCCCGAGCTGACCGTCGATGAGCTGATGCAATACATCCCGGGCCCGGACTTCCCGACTGCCGCGATCATCAACGGTCGTGCCGGTATCATCGAAGCCTACCGCACCGGCCGTGGCCGCATTTACATGCGCGCCCGCTCGATCATCGAAGACATCGACAAAGTCGGTGGCCGCCAGCAGATCGTCATCACCGAACTCCCTTACCAGTTGAACAAGGCGCGTCTGATCGAGAAGATCGCCGAGCTGGTTAAAGAGAAGAAGCTGGAAGGCATCACCGAACTGCGCGACGAGTCTGACAAAGACGGTATGCGCGTAGTGATCGAGTTGCGTCGTGGCGAAGTGCCTGAGGTGATCCTCAACAACCTCTACGCCCAGACCCAGCTGCAAAGCGTGTTTGGTATCAACGTGGTAGCGCTGATCGACGGCCGCCCGCGCATCCTGAACCTCAAGGATCTGCTGGAAGCCTTCGTGCGTCACCGCCGCGAAGTGGTCACCCGCCGTACCGTATTCGAACTGCGCAAGGCCCGTGAGCGCGGCCACATCCTGGAAGGCCAGGCGGTTGCGCTGTCGAACATCGACCCGGTCATCGCCCTGATCAAGGCCTCGCCGACGCCGTCGGAAGCCAAGGAAGCCCTGATCAAGATGCCGTGGGAATCCAGCGCCGTAGTGGCGATGGTTGAGCGTGCCGGTGCCGATTCGTGCCGTCCGGAGACCCTGGACCCACAATACGGCCTGCGCGACGGCAAGTACTTCCTGTCCCCGGAACAGGCCCAGGCCATCCTGGAACTGCGTCTGCACCGCCTGACCGGCCTGGAGCACGAGAAGCTGCTGGCCGAGTACCAGGAGATTCTCAACCAGATCGGCGAGCTGATCCGCATCCTCAACAGCGCCGTGCGCCTGATGGAAGTGATCCGCGAAGAGCTGGAAGTGATCCGCGCCGAATACGGCGACGTGCGTCGCACCGAGATTCTCGATGCCCGTCTCGACCTGACCCTGGGTGACATGATCCCGGAAGAAGATCGCGTCGTGACCATCTCCCACGGTGGCTATGCCAAGACCCAGCCATTGGCTGCGTACCAGGCCCAGCGTCGTGGTGGTAAAGGCAAGTCGGCTACCGGCGTCAAGGATGAGGACTACATCGCTCACCTGCTGGTTGCCAACAGCCACACCACGCTGCTGCTGTTCTCCAGCAAGGGCAAGGTGTACTGGCTGAAAACCTATGAAATCCCGGAAGCGTCCCGTGCTGCCCGTGGTCGTCCGTTGGTCAACCTGCTGCCGCTGGACAGTGATGAATACATCACCACCATGCTGCCAGTAGACGAATACACCGAAGGTCACTTCATCTTCATGGCCACCGCCAAGGGCACCGTGAAGAAGACCCCGCTGGAATCCTTCAGCCGTCAACGCAGCGTGGGCCTGATCGCCCTCGAACTGGACGAAGGCGACGTATTGATCAGCGCGGCGATCACCGACGGCGAGCGTGAAGTCATGCTGTTCTCCGACGGCGGCAAGGTCACGCGCTTCAAGGAATCCGACGTTCGCGCCATGGGCCGTACCGCCCGCGGTGTGCGCGGCATGCGTCTGCCGGAAGGGCAGAAGCTGATTTCGATGCTGATCCCGGAAGAAGGCAGCGAGATTCTCACTGCTTCGGCTCGTGGTTACGGCAAGCGTACTGCTATCAGCGAGTTCCCTGAGTACAAGCGTGGCGGCCAGGGCGTTATCGCCATGGTCAGCAACGATCGCAATGGCCGTCTGGTCGGCGCGGTCCAGGTGCTGGATGGCGAGGAAATCATGCTGATTTCCGACCAGGGCACCCTGGTGCGTACCCGGGTTGATGAAGTGTCGAGCCTGGGGCGTAACACCCAGGGCGTGACCTTGATCAAGCTGGCCAGCGACGAAACCCTGGTAGGCCTGGAGCGTGTCCAGGAGCCATCGGAAGTCGAGGGTGAGGAGCTGGAAGGTGAAGAGCTTGAGGGCGACGTGATCGCCGGTGGCGATGACAACGTCGACGAGCCAACACTCGACGCTGCCGCAGACGAAGAAGAACCGCAGGAATAAGCGGACACACAGGGGGCGGATGAAGATTCGCCCCCTTGTTGTTTGTCCCTTTTGAAATACGACGCCGCGCCGCTCTTGTAGGAGCCGGCTTGCCGGCGATGGCATCAACTCGGTTCAAGTGAAGCGCCGAGTCGTTTGCATCGCTGGCAAGCCAGCTCCTACAGGGTTCCGCGTTGCGGGATGTTGATTGCAGTCCCACCAGATCAGAGAGATTGGATGTGAGCAAGAGAGCCTATAACTTCTGTGCCGGTCCCGCGGCGCTTCCTGAAGCAGTCCTGCAGCGCGCGCAGGGTGAACTCCTCGACTGGCATGGAAAAGGCCTCTCCGTGATGGAAATGAGCCATCGCAGCGATGAGTTCGTGTCCATTGCCACCAAGGCCGAGCAGGATATGCGCGACTTGCTGGACATCCCGTCTGACTACAAAGTGTTGTTCCTGCAAGGCGGCGCAAGCCAGCAGTTCGCCCAGATCCCGCTGAACCTGCTGCCGGAAGACGGCACGGCCGACTATATCGACACCGGTATCTGGGGCCAGAAGGCGATTGAAGAGGCCTCCCGTTACGGCCACGTCAATGTGGCGGGCACTGCCAAGCCTTACGACTACTTCGCCATTCCTGGTCAGAACGAGTGGAAGCTCTCGAAAGACGCGGCCTACGTTCACTATGTGGCGAACGAAACCATTGGCGGCCTGGAGTTCGACTGGGTTCCCGAAGTGGGTGATGTTCCGCTGGTGTGCGACATGTCCTCGGACATCCTCTCGCGCCCGATCGATGTGTCCAGGTACGGCATGATCTACGCCGGCGCGCAGAAGAACATCGGCCCGAGCGGCATCCTGGTCAATATCATTCGCGAAGACCTGCTGGGCCGTGCGCGTTCGCTGTGCCCGACCATGCTCAACTACAAGGTCGCGGCCGATAACGGCTCGATGTACAACACCCCGCCGGCTTTCGCCTGGTACCTGTCGGGCCTGGTATTCGAATGGCTGAAAGAGCAGGGCGGTGTGGCTGCCATGGGCAAGCTCAACGAAGAGAAGAAACGTACTCTGTACGACTTCATCGACGCCAGCGGCCTGTACAGCAACCCGATCAACCTGACTGACCGTTCGTGGATGAACGTGCCGTTCCGCCTGGCGGACGACCGTCTGGACAAGCCATTCCTGGCCGGCGCCGACGAGCGCGGCCTGTTGAACCTCAAGGGCCACCGTTCGGTAGGTGGCATGCGCGCCTCCATCTATAACGCTGTCGATATCCACGCCGTCAGGGCGCTGGTGGCCTACATGGCAGAGTTCGAAAAGGAACACGGCTAATGTCTGAGCAAGAACTCAAGGCCCTGCGCGTACGCATTGACAGCCTGGACGAGAAAGTCCTGGAGCTGATCAGTGAGCGCGCGCGGTGCGCCCAGGAAGTTGCACGGGTGAAAATGGCGTCCCTGGCTGAAGGCGAAGTGCCGGTTTTTTACCGTCCGGAGCGTGAAGCCCAGGTGCTCAAGCGCGTGATGGAGCGCAACAAGGGCCCGCTGGGCAACGAAGAGATGGCGCGGTTGTTCCGTGAAATCATGTCTTCGTGCCTGGCACTGGAGCAGCCGCTGAAAGTGGCTTACCTCGGCCCGGAAGGCACCTTCACTCAAGCTGCAGCCATGAAGCACTTCGGTCACGCCGTGATCAGCAAGCCGATGGCCGCGATCGACGAAGTGTTCCGTGAAGTGGCCGCCGGGGCGGTGAATTTTGGCGTTGTGCCGGTGGAAAACTCCACCGAAGGCGCCGTCAACCACACTCTCGACAGCTTCCTTGAGCACGACATGGTGATCTGCGGCGAAGTTGAGCTGCGTATCCACCACCACTTGCTGGTGGGCGAAAACACCAAGACCGACAGCATCAGTCGCATCTACTCCCACGCCCAGTCCCTGGCCCAGTGCCGCAAGTGGCTGGACGCGCACTATCCGAACGTGGAGCGTGTGGCAGTGTCCAGCAACGCCGAAGCGGCGAAGCGGGTCAAGGGTGAGTGGAATTCGGCGGCAATTGCCGGTGACATGGCCGCTGGCCTATACGGCCTGACGCGCTTGGCCGAGAAAATCGAGGATCGCCCGGATAACTCCACGCGCTTCCTGATGATCGGCAGCCAGGAAGTGCCGCCGACCGGCGACGACAAGACCTCGATCATCGTCTCCATGAGCAACAAGCCCGGCGCGCTGCATGAACTGCTGGTGCCGTTCCACGACAACGGGATTGACCTGACGCGAATCGAGACTCGTCCTTCGCGCAGCGGTAAATGGACTTATGTGTTCTTTATCGACTTCGTCGGCCATCACCGCGACCCACTGGTCAAGGGTGTGCTCGAGAAAATCAGTCAGGAAGCCGTAGCACTCAAGGTGCTGGGCTCTTACCCGAAAGCGGTTTTGTGAGGCTTTAAGATGAGTGGCAACTTCCTCGCCCTGGCACAGCCGGGCGTGCAACAACTGTCGCCTTACGTTCCGGGCAAGCCTGTGGACGAGTTGGCGCGTGAGTTGAATCTGGATCCATCGAAGATCGTAAAGCTGGCCAGTAACGAAAACCCGTTGGGCCCAAGCCCCAAGGTACTGGCCGCGATTCGTGATGCGCTGGCTGAGCTGACCCGTTACCCCGATGGCAATGGCTTTGCGCTCAAGTCCCTGTTGGCGGAAAAGTGCCGGGTTGAGCTGAACCAGGTGACCCTGGGTAACGGTTCCAACGACATTCTGGAGCTGGTCGGCCGTGCCTATCTGGCGCCGGGCCTGAATGCAGTGTTCAGTGAGCATGCGTTTGCGGTCTATCCGATCGTCACTCAGGCGGTAGGGGCTGAAGCTCGCGTCATTCCTGCCAGGGATTGGGGCCATGACCTGCCGGCCATGCTGGCGGCCATCGATGACAAGACCCGTGTCGTGTTTATCGCCAACCCGAATAACCCGACCGGTACCTGGTTCAGCGCCGAGGTGCTGGACAACTTCCTCCAAGACGTGCCGGAGCACGTGCTGGTAGTCCTGGACGAGGCTTACATCGAGTACGCCGAAGGCAGCGACCTGCCGGACGGCCTGGACTTCCTCGCGGCTTATCCGAACCTGCTGGTCTCGCGCACGTTCTCCAAGGCTTATGGCCTGGCATCGCTGCGGGTCGGTTACGGCCTGTCCACCGCCGTGGTGGCCGATGTGCTGAACCGTGTTCGCCAGCCCTTCAACGTCAACAGCCTCGCACTGGCGGCGGCTTGCGCTGCGGTGCAGGACGCCGAGTACCTGGAAGAAGGTCGTCGCCTCAACGAAAGCGGCATGCTGCAATTGCAGGAAGGCTTCCGTGAGTTGGGTCTGGGCTGGATTCCGTCCAAGGGCAACTTCATTTGTGTCGATCTCGGCCAAGTTGCGGCGCCGGTGTTCCAGGGCCTGCTGCGCGAAGGCGTGATCGTGCGTCCGGTGGCCAACTACGGCATGCCGAACCACCTGCGCATCACCATCGGTTTGCCTGCAGAAAACAGCCGCTTCCTTGAGGCACTGGCCAAGGTTCTGGCTCGTGGTTGATGTCACTGCATTGCAACCTGCTGTGCCTATGATCGGTCGCCTGGTGGTGGTCGGTCTGGGATTGATCGGCGGCTCCTTCGCCAAGGGCCTGCGGGAAAGCGGCCTGTGTGGCGAAGTGGTCGGTGTGGACCTGGACCCGCAATCGCGCAAGTTGGCGGTTGAGTTGGGGGTGGTGGATCGCTGCGAGGCGGACCTGGCGATTGCCTGCCAGGGCGCGGATGTCATTCAGTTGGCGGTGCCGATCCTGGCCATGGAGAAGTTGCTGGCGCTGTTGGCCGGCATGGACCTGGGCCGGGCGATCCTGACCGATGTCGGCAGCGCCAAGGGCAATGTGGTGCGTGCGGCGCGGCTGGCCTTTGGTGGCATGCCTGCGCGCTTTGTGCCGGGGCACCCGATTGCCGGGTCCGAACAGAGCGGGGTGGAGGCGTCCAATGCGCAACTGTTCCGCCGCCATAAAGTGATTCTGACGCCGCTGGATGAAACCGATCCTGCGGCATTGGCCGTGGTGGATCGGCTCTGGCGCGAGCTGGGGGCGGACGTCGAGCATATGCAGGTCGAGCGCCACGATGAGGTGTTGGCGGCGACCAGTCATTTGCCGCATTTGCTGGCGTTTGGCCTGGTGGACTCGCTGGCCAAGCGCAACGAGAACCTCGATATTTTCCGTTACGCCGCCGGTGGTTTCCGTGACTTTACCCGGATCGCCGGCAGCGACCCGGTGATGTGGCACGACATCTTCCTCGCCAACCGCGATGCAGTGTTGCGCACCCTGGATACGTTCCGCAGTGACCTCGACGCCTTGCGTGACGCGGTCGATGCAGGCGACGGGCATCAGTTGTTGGGCGTGTTCACCCGTGCGCGGGTGGCGCGGGAGCATTTCAGCAAGATTCTGGCGCGTCGGGCTTATATGGATGCTGCTGTAAACGCGGATGACCTGGTGTTTCTCGCTAGCCCGGGTGGCCGCTTGAGCGGGCAGATTCGGGTGCCAGGGGATAAATCGATCTCTCATCGCTCGATCATGCTTGGGTCGCTGGCGGACGGCATCACTGAGGTAGAAGGTTTCCTGGAGGGCGAAGATGCCCTGGCGACCTTGCAGGCGTTTCGCGACATGGGCGTGGTGATTGAAGGCCCGCACCACGGGCGCGTCACCATCCACGGGGTTGGCCTGCATGGCTTGAAGCCGGCGCCAGGTCCGATTTATCTGGGTAATTCCGGCACCTCCATGCGGCTGTTGTCCGGTTTGCTGGCGGCGCAAAGCTTTGACAGCGTATTGACGGGCGATGCCTCGTTGTCCAAGCGGCCAATGAATCGTGTGGCCAGGCCATTGCGTGAAATGGGCGCGGTAATCGAGACCGGGCCGGAAGGGCGTCCGCCACTGACGATTCGTGGTGGCCAGACACTGAAAGGGCTGACGTACGCATTGCCGATGGCCAGCGCCCAGGTTAAATCCTGCCTGCTGCTGGCCGGGTTGTATGCCGAGGGTAAAACCTCGATTACCGAGCCCGCGCCGACCCGTGACCATACCGAGCGGATGTTGCGTGGTTTTGGTTATCCGGTGGAGGTGGCGGGGGCAACGGCGTCGGTCGAGTCCGGTCACTCGCTGACCGCGACGCATATAGAAGTGCCGGGGGATATTTCCTCATCGGCGTTTTTCCTGGTGGCGGCTTCGATTGCCGAAGGCTCTGAGCTGTTGCTTGAGCATGTGGGGATCAATCCGACCCGTACCGGGGTGATCGATATCCTGCGGCTGATGGGCGCGGATATCACCCTGGAAAACCAGCGGGAAGTAGGCGGCGAGCCGGTTGCCGATCTGCGTGTTCGCGCGGCGCCGTTGAGGGGTATCGAGATTCCCGAAGCCCTGGTTCCGCTGGCTATCGATGAATTCCCGGTGTTGTTCGTGGCGGCGGCGTGCGCGCAAGGCCGGACGGTATTGCGCGGTGCAGAGGAGCTGCGGGTCAAGGAGTCCGATCGGATCCAGGTGATGGCCGATGGGCTGCTGGCGTTGGGCGTAAAGTGTGAACCGACACCTGATGGGATTATCATTGAAGGCGGCGTAATCGGTGGTGGTGAAGTCCATGCCCATGGCGATCACCGTATTGCCATGGCCTTCAGCGTGGCCTCCCTGCGAGCGTCTGCGCCGATTCGTATCCATGACTGTGCCAACGTGGCTACGTCTTTTCCGAATTTTCTTACACTGTGTGCCCAAGTCGGCATCCGTGTTGCCCAAGAGGCTCAATTGTGAATATCAAAGCACCGGTGATTACCATCGACGGGCCAAGTGGCTCGGGCAAAGGCACGATCGCCGGCATCCTGGCCAAGCGCCTGGGCTGGTGCCTGCTGGATTCCGGCGCGCTGTACCGCTTGCTGGCTTTTGCTGCACGCAACCATGGCGTCGACCTGACCAACGAAGAATCACTGAAGCTGCTGGCTGCCCATCTTGATGTGCAGTTCGTCGGGGCGACGGAAGGTCATCCCCAGCGCATCATCCTGGAAGGGGACGATGTGACGGATGATCTGCGAAACGAACAGGTCGGTTCCTGGGCGTCCCAAGTTGCCGCCTTGCCGGCTGTGCGCGACGCTTTGCTGCAGCGCCAGCGAGCTTTTCAGGAGCCGCCGGGCCTGGTGGCTGACGGCCGCGATATGGGCACGGTGGTTTTCCCCGAGGCGCCGCTGAAGATTTTCCTGACCGCCAGCGCCGAGGAGCGGGCCCGTCGCCGTTACTTGCAGTTGAAGGGCAAAGTCGATGGTGTTAGTCTGTCGAGTCTGCTAGATGAGATCCGTGCACGCGACGAGCGTGACACCCAGCGTGCGGTAGCCCCGCTCAAGCCGGCGGCTGACGCCATACAGCTGGATTCCACGGAGTTGTCCATCGAGCAGGTGCTGGAACGCATCTTGAGTGAAATCGCCATTCGCGATATCGCCGGGTGACCAAGAAGGCCGCAGGGGACCAGTCATAGTCCTGTGGTGCTTCTTTTAATTGAAACTGACCCACACCGTCTGGGGTGTGGAGATGGGCGTATTCTTCGCCCTTATCAACAGGAATTAAAATGAGCGAAAGCTTTGCGGAACTCTTTGAAGAAAGCCTAAAAACCCTGAACCTTCAGGCAGGCTCCATCATCACCGGTGTTATCGTTGATATCGATTACCAAGCTCGCTGGGTAACCGTTCACGCTGGTCTGAAGTCTGAAGCTCTGATCCCGCTGGAACAGTTCTACAACGATGCTGGTGACCTGACTATCAATGTCGGTGACGAAGTTCACGTTGCTCTGGACTCGGTTGAAGACGGCTTCGGTGAAACCAAGCTGTCCCGTGAAAAAGCCAAGCGCGCTGAATGCTGGATTGTTCTCGAAGCAGCCTTCGCAGCTGAAGAAGTGGTCAAGGGCGTTATCAACGGTAAGGTTAAAGGCGGCTTCACTGTCGACGTTAACGGCATCCGTGCGTTCCTGCCAGGTTCTTTGGTCGACGTTCGTCCTGTGCGCGACACCACGCACCTGGAAGGCAAAGAACTCGAATTCAAGGTCATCAAACTCGACCAGAAACGCAACAACGTTGTCGTTTCCCGTCGCAGCGTCCTGGAAGCAGAAAACTCCGCCGAGCGTGAAGCTCTGCTGGAATCCCTGCAGGAAGGCCAACAAGTCAAAGGTATCGTCAAGAACCTCACCGATTACGGCGCATTCGTCGATCTGGGTGGCGTCGATGGCCTGCTGCACATTACCGACATGGCTTGGAAGCGTATCAAGCATCCATCGGAAATCGTCAACGTTGGCGACGAGATCGATGTCAAGGTTCTGAAGTACGATCGTGAGCGCAACCGTGTCTCCCTGGGCTTGAAGCAGCTGGGCGAAGATCCATGGGTCGCTATCAAGGCTCGTTACCCAGAAAGCACTCGCGTCACCGCGCGTGTTACCAACCTGACCGACTACGGCTGCTTCGCAGAGCTGGAAGAAGGCGTGGAAGGCCTGGTACACGTTTCCGAAATGGACTGGACCAACAAAAACATCCACCCTTCGAAAGTCGTACAAGTCGGCGACGAAGTGGAAGTTATGGTTCTGGACATCGACGAAGAGCGTCGTCGTATCTCCCTCGGCATCAAGCAGTGCAAATCTAACCCATGGGAAGATTTCTCTGGCCAGTTCAACAAGGGCGATAAAATCTCCGGCACCATCAAGTCGATCACCGATTTCGGTATCTTCATTGGTCTGGACGGCGGCATCGACGGCCTGGTTCACCTGTCCGACATCTCCTGGAACGAAGTTGGCGAAGAAGCTGTTCGTCGTTTCAAGAAGGGCGACGAGCTGGACACCGTTATCCTGTCGGTTGACCCAGAGCGCGAGCGTATCTCCCTGGGTATCAAGCAACTGGAAAGCGATCCGTTCTCCGAGTACGTTCAAGAGAACGACAAAGGCGCAATCGTTAAAGGCATCGTGAAAGAAGTTGACGCCAAAGGCGCCATCATCACTCTGGCCGACGACATCGAAGCGACTCTGAAAGCCTCCGAAATCAGCCGTGACCGCGTTGAAGACGCGCGCAACGTTCTGAAAGAAGGCGAAGAAGTAGAAGCCAAGATCATCAGCGTTGACCGCAAGAGCCGCGTAATCCAGCTCTCCATCAAGTCGAAAGACGATGCTGAAGAGAAAGAAGCCATCCAGAGCCTGCGCGACAAGCCAGCTACCTCTGAGCCTTCTGCTGGTCCTACCACTCTGGGCGACCTGCTGCGTGCACAAATGGAAAAGCAGAACTAAGTTCTGTCAGACCATAGAAAAAGGGCGACTTCGGTCGCCCTTTTTTGTGCCTGGGATTTGGTGTTGTGCGAACTTCATCTTGGCGTTCTGCGGCTGGGGCGCTGTGGTCTTACTGGTAGCGCTTACGTGCTCTTAGGCTCCATCGGGCAGTCATCACGCTTGAGTGGCTTCTATGCTGCTACGCGAGCTGAGAAGTGATGGGGTGTAAAGTCGTGGCTCTGAGAGTTAGGCCCCAACTCTTTGAATATAAGTCAATACTTGGGCTGTTCAAATTCCTCCGGTCATGCTAAAACCTTCGAAGCGCTTTTCCTAGCTGCTTGAAAAAGAAGGGAAAAATATGACGAAGTCGGAGTTGATCGAACGAATTGTCACCCATCAAGGGCTGCTCTCATCCAAAGATGTCGAGCTGGCCATCAAGACCATGCTTGAACAGATGTCACAGTGCCTGGCTACCGGTGATCGAATTGAGATTCGTGGGTTTGGTAGCTTCTCACTGCACTATCGCGCGCCTCGTGTAGGTCGCAACCCGAAAACCGGGCAATCAGTCAGTCTTGACGGCAAGTTTGTACCGCATTTCAAGCCGGGCAAGGAATTGCGTGATCGGGTGAACGAAGACGAAGAAGAAGGCGTCTGAGTGTTTTTGGGGTAGGAGAAGGTTATGCGTGGGGTTAAGCGCGTTGTGTTGGTGCTGATTACTTTGGTCGTCATGGTTGGGGTGCTAGCGTTTGTGCTGGAGAATCAACAGAGCGCCGCTTTGTCATTCCTGGGGTGGGCCACTCCCCAGGCACCGATTTCCATCTTTATTACATTGGCTTTGCTTGTAGGAATGATCGTTGGCCCATTGGTGGGTTTGGCGTTTAGGTTGAATCGCTCCCCTCGGTCGAAGAGGCTGGCGCCCTGATCGATAGCTCGGTGCTCACGGGGTGCCGCGCAAGCTTTTGTAATATTTTTCAAGAAGATTGGCTTTTTCGGAACAGTCCTACAGATTGTCAAGACTTGTAATATGGCAATTAGATGGCAAAATGCTTGCTGTTCTCGAGAATAGGCAATTTTTGTGGCTCATCCCAGCAGCGACGCCGGGGGCGAGCCAGATGTTTATAATTCTAAAAAACCATGAATTGTCTGCATAACGAGCCCGCAGTTTCTCTTTGAAGGCAGGTTTTTGTTGTGAGTAGTAGTTTTAATGCCCCTCCGGTACCACCATCCGATGAAATTGATCTTGTCGCGCTTTTTCAGGCGGTATGGCAGCAAAAGGTCCTCATAGTCATAGTCACCGCGCTTATTGGCGCGATGGCTGCCGCTTATGCCTTTTTTGCGACTCCAGAATATCAAGTCAGTAGCGTTTTGCGCCCTGCGGCGATCAACGAATTGGATGCGTTGAATCGATCTGGAATTTACGGTCTTCCTCCTGGAGAGGCGCTGATCAGGGTCGGAGCGTCTCTTGAGTCGTATGACACCCGCCTGAGTTTTTTTCGGACTCATCAAAATCTATTTAAGGCATTTGAGCGTCCAGGAAGAACTCTCGAGCAGAGTTTTGAGGAGTTCAATCGTAACTCGATCAATCTGGTTCTGCCTGATCCTAAAAAAGCCGACTCCCTGAGTGCCTATATCAAACTTGAGATGAACTATCCTAAGGGAATTGATGGTGTCTCGATTTTGAACGGATTTATTCAGTTCGCGATTGATACCGAGCGTCATCAGATCGGCGCAGATTTGAACGTAATCGTGAAAAACCGACTGAACGAGATTGAAGGCAAGCTGAAAGCTGCTCGCTCAAGCTATGAGATCGATAAAGAGGCAAAAATTGCCACTCTGACTGAAGCTGATGTGCTTCGGCGTGCCCAGTTGCAGGATGAGCTCAAAGCGCTCAGGGCCCAATTGAAAATCATCCGTGGTGATCGGCTTGTACTGCTGAACGAGGCAATTGGCATCGCCAAATCGCTGGGTATTAAAAAGCCAGCTACTCCCTCGTCGCTCGGCGATGAAAACCGCGCTGGGACGCCAGGCATGATGCGTACCGAAATCAATAACCAGCAGATCCCCCTATATTTTATGGGCGTAGATGCACTGGAGGCAGAGCGAAATGCCCTGCAACGGCGCACGTCTGATGACTTTACTGAAGGTCGTATCGCCCAAATTGCCAAAGAGCTTCAACTGCTGCGGGCCAATCGTCAGATTGAGGTCTTGAATCGTCGTGAGAATGAAGACCTGTTTCTAATCAATGTGGAGCCCCTGCGTGCAGAGGAGGCTCGGCTACGTAAATTGAATATCGATATGAGTCGGTTGAAACTGGTGGCTATTGACAAGCAGGCGCTCGAGCCGCTGAGTCCAATTAAGCCGAAGAAAGCTCTCGTGCTCGCAATGGGGCTATTTCTGGGTGGGATTCTTGGCGTTCTGATTGCTCTGGTTCGAACACTACTGGCAAACAGGAAAAGAATGGCGTCACGTCAAGTGCCCGTTCTCGGCTCTGAACTGCTTGGAGAGGGAAAAGCTCAGGCTCAGACGCGAGTGTGTTAACTGCGTCAATTAGGGTTGTGTCGCTCGATTGTGTGCAAACAACCCGACCTCCAATTCTTCTCTCGGTATAGGGATTGCTCCTATACCGAACCAAATCACCTTCGGGTGTTCAAAAAATGACTCTCCGGCATGCCATGAGCCTTGAGGCTCTAGGCGTTGCATGTCTGACGTCGGGATCCGGATGCCGCGAGTTCTGATTTATATTGGTATCGCGTAGTATGATTATCTAGCTGTCATGGAACTCTTCTAATTGAGAATCATCGAAGCATGATGGCATTGCGCTATGCTTCGCGGTCTTCTGATTATCCGATTCCGAGTGCAACTGAGAGCGATATTCTTCATGGTGTTCAGCGGGTTGTGGTGTTTAAACTATCGGCGCTGATGGGCCAGGAGCGATACGTACCCTATTCGACAGGGGAGGCTGCGGCAGTGCCAGAAACAGACCTGAATTGTTCGCTGATGGAATATGCTGCTGACGAATAATATAGGTGGTGGAATGCCTCAAAAAGCATCACTGAGGGATTAGTTGGATGTGCGGGCCATGACTGTACCAGGAGAGAGTACTGAATCGGCGTCGCGCTTGAAGCACTTCATACTGAAATTAATTCAGTAAATATTATGGATTCTCTGATTATTTAGGCTTTGATTATGCAAAAACTGGAAGATATTAAGCTCGCCATCATCGGCCTTGGATATGTGGGCCTGCCCCTCGCAGTGGAGTTTGGTAAGCATCGGACGGTGGTCGGGTTTGACATTAACCAGCCGCGTATCCAAGCCTTGAAAGAAGGACATGATTCAACTCTCGAAGTCAGTGACGAGGAGCTGAAGCAGGCGGGCTATTTGAGTTATAGCTGTGAGCTGAATGAGCTGGGTGCCTGCAACACTTTCGTCGTTACCGTTCCGACCCCTATCGACGAATACAACCAGCCAGACCTGACGCCTCTGATCAAGGCTTCTGAAAGCATCGGGAAGGTATTGAAGAAGGGCGATCTGGTAATTTACGAGTCAACCGTATATCCAGGCGCTACAGAAGAAGACTGCGTCCCAGTTCTTGAGCGGGTCTCTGGTCTCAAGTTCAACGTCGATTTCTTCGCTGGGTACAGTCCTGAGCGGATCAACCCGGGCGACAAAGAGCACCGTGTTACTACGATCAAAAAAGTCACTTCCGGCTCCACGCCTGAAATTGCTGACCTGGTCGACGCACTTTACAATCAGATAATTGTCGCGGGCACTCACAAGGCTAGCAGCATCAAGGTTGCCGAGGCTGCCAAGGTTATCGAGAACACTCAGCGCGACTTGAATATTGCGCTTATCAACGAGCTGGCGATTATCTTCAACAAGATGGGCATTGATACGGAAGCGGTGCTTGAGGCGGCGGGTACGAAGTGGAACTTCCTTCCGTTCCGTCCAGGGCTGGTCGGCGGGCATTGCATCGGTGTTGACCCCTACTACCTTACTCATAAAGCCCAGTCAATCGGTTACCACCCGGAAATCATCCTGGCCGGCCGTCGTTTGAATGATGGCATGGGCGCTTACGTTGTTTCCCAGTTGGTAAAAGCGATGTTGAAAGAGCGGATCCATGTAGATGGTGCTCGCGTATTGATCATGGGCCTGACTTTCAAGGAAAACTGCCCGGACCTGCGCAATACTCGTATCGTCGATATCGTGAGTGAACTGGCAGAGTACAACATTGCTGTGGATGTTTATGATCCATGGGTGAGTGCTGCCGAAGCGGAGCATGAGTATGGGATCACTCCTGTTTCCGAGCCGGGAGTAAATGCATACGACGGTATCGTTCTGGCGGTCGCTCACAATGAGTTCCGTGCCCTGGGTGCAGAAAATATCCGCCGGTTCGGTAAGGCGGAGCACGTTCTTTATGATCTTAAATATCTTCTGAGTCGTGAAGAATCGGACATTCGCCTGTAAGCCCAGGTTTCTGAAGTCGTTAACCTAAATCAAATTACGAGCTAATATCGATGACCCGCTACGAAACTCTGATAGAAACACTTCCAGCTTCGCCGAAAACCTGGTTAGTCACCGGAGTTGCGGGTTTTATTGGCTCTAATTTGTTGGAAACACTGCTTGGTTTGAATCAGACGGTTGTCGGGTTGGATAATTTCGCTACCGGTCACCAAAGAAACCTCGACGAAGTGAAAAATACAGTTCTCCCTGAGCAGTGGGCACGTTTTCGATTTGTCGAAGGTGACATTCGAGAGCTCAAGGATTGTCATCAGGCCTGCGAAGGTGTGGATTATGTACTGCATCAGGCCGCTTTGGGGTCTGTTCCTCGTTCCCTTAACGACCCGATCACAACAAACGGTACCAACATTGATGGCTACCTCAACATGTTGGTCGCGGCACGGGATGCCAAGGTAAAGAGCTTTACTTACGCGGCAAGCAGTTCGACTTATGGCGATCATCCCGGTCTGCCAAAAGTTGAAGATGTGATCGGTAAGCCGCTGTCCCCCTACGCGGTCACCAAGTACGTCAATGAACTGTATGCCGACGTTTTCGCCAGATGCTATGGTTTTGAAACAATCGGTTTGCGTTACTTCAATGTTTTTGGCAAGCGCCAGGATCCTGATGGTGCTTACGCGGCTGTTATCCCAAAATGGGCGGCCGCGATGATAAAGAACGAGGAAGTTTTCATCAATGGTGATGGTGAAACCAGTCGGGATTTCTGCTTCATCGAGAATACAGTTCAAGCCAATATTTTAGCCGCGACTACAAGCGATTCTTCCGCGCGCAATCAGGTTTATAATGTGGCGGTCAGTGGGCGCACTGATCTCAATATGTTGTTTTCGGCGTTGCGCGAATCCTTGGCGGAAAACGGCATCACTTATGATAAAGAGCCTGTGTATCGAGACTTTCGCGCGGGTGATGTGCGCCATTCACAGGCAGATATTGGCAAAATACAAACGCTTTTGGGATATACACCCAAGTTTAATATTGGGCAAGGCATCGCAAAGGCTATGCCTTGGTATGCGGAATTCTTGAAGTAAGAATAGCGCGAGATATGGATTTTCTCTATCTCGCTATATAGCTTACTAATAAGTACTCAGCTACGAGGCGCGGTTGAGTGATTAAGATTAGCGCAAGGAAGTTTTATGAGCGATAAGCCTATTTATGTAACTCAGCCCTACCTTCCGCCATTAGAAGAGTTTGTTCCCTATCTTGAAAAAATATGGGAGAGCAAGACACTGACCAATGGAGGCCCAATGCACCAGCAGCTTGAGAAGGAGCTCTGTGAGTACCTGGGGGTGGAGCACATTGCGCTTTTTAATAACGGTACAATCGCGTTATTGACTGCGCTGCAGGCGCTCAGAGTTACAGGCGAAGTCATTACGACACCTTACTCATTCGTTGCGACTGCTCACTCTTTGTTGTGGAATGGGCTGCAGCCCGTTTTCGTGGATATCGATCCAGATACTTTCAATTTGGACGCGAAAAAGATTGAAGCTGCAATCAGCTCGAAAACTACAGCTATCATGCCGGTCCATTGTTATGGTTTTTCGTGTGATGTTGATGCAATTCAAACTATTGCTGATAACTATAATCTTAAAGTTATTTATGATGCTGCGCATGCATTTGCTGTTAAGGATGTGGGCGGCAGCATACTGCGTTATGGGGATTTAAGTGTTTTAAGTTTTCATGCGACAAAAGTTTTCAATACTTTTGAAGGCGGTGCAATAATTTGTCCTGATGCCAAAACGAAGAAGCGAATTGAGCAGCTTAAGAACTTTGGTTATGTGGATGAGGTTACCGTCGTTGCCCCTGGTATTAATGGAAAAATGAGTGAAATAAATGCAGCCTTTGGGCTGCTGCAACTTAAACATATTGATAAGGCTCTTGTCCGCCGTAGAGAGATAGCGAGCAGATATTCACACGCTTTGCAGTATGTTAAAGGTATCAGGGTGGTGTCCCCTCCGCCGGGCCTAGAAGTTAACTGTTCTTACTTTCCAATATTAATCACTGATGAGTACTCTTTGAGTCGCGATGCGCTTTATCAGAAGCTAAAAGATAAAAATATATTTTCAAGGCGTTATTTTTATCCGTTGATCAGTGAGTTTTCGATGTATCGAAGTATGAGTTCTTCGGCTAAGGAAAATTTGCCTGTCGCGAACGATATTGCAAGTAAGGTGTTGTGCTTGCCGATTTATCCGACGCTTGAGGATTCTGCAATAGATAAAGTAATAAATGTTATTTTAGATGTGTGAGGTGAGTAAGTGAAGCTTGCGATTATGCAGCCATATTTTTTTCCGTATGCCGGTTATTTTAAGTTGGTTTCGGAAGTCGAAAAATTTGTGGTTCTTGATGATGTGAACTATATAAATCGTGGGTGGATAAACCGAAATAGACTTTTTCTGGCTGGTGAGGTTCGTTACGTAACTGTGCCCCTTGTGGGGGCCAGTCAGAATCTTAGGATAAATGATATTTCCGTACAACCCAAAGAGGTATGGCATTCGAAGTTACTTGACAGCATTCGACAGTCTTATTCAAAAGCACCTAATTTTATTAATACATTTGAATTGATAAGGCATGTGCTGGCGGCAGGGGGGACGGAGGATAAAATATCCGATGTCTCCCGGCGTAGTGTAATGGAAACGTCTAGGTGTTTAGGGCTTGACACGTATTTCGTAGAAACGTCTTCTGTCTATGAAAATGCACGTTTGAAAGGACCTGATCGGATTGTCGATATTTGTTTGCGGGCTAGTGCTACTGAGTATTTTAATCTCCCTGGTGGGGAAGGACTTTATGAAAAAGATTTTTTTTATGAAAGTGGTTTGGAGTTAAAGTTTGTATCTCCTAATCTAGTTCCTTACTCTCAGTTTGATAGGGAGTTTATTCCAGGACTATCTATTATAGATGTACTAATGTTTAACTCTTTCGAAGATTCCCGCAGCATAGTTTTGGGTTAGTGCTGATGGGTGATAATGGTTCGCCTTGTGGAGTTGAGGTGCTTTATGCTGCCAGCAGATATAAAGAATCTAATAATTGCTGAACAGGCTCTTCAATCCGGTGCGTTGGTTCGCGGCGTGTCTGTTGAAGATTATGTTCAGAAAACACAAAAGAGTGCAGAGTTTTTAATTCATTACACAGCAGATAGCTGCTTGGGGTTTGTCGCCTTCTACTGCAATGATTTTGAAAGTAAACGAGGGTACATTACGATGGTCCTCATATCTGAACCTGGGCGAGGAAAAGGGGTCGCGAAGCAACTGGTTATTGGGGTACTGAATACAATGAGGTCGCGTGGATATCAAACGTGCGGATTGGAGGTTTTGCGCTCAAATCATTCTGCCTATAATCTTTACGTCAAGTGTGGATTTCTTGTTGTGAATGAAACAGAAGAAGTTATTAAAATGTCCGTTAACTTGTGATTTACTGGATGTGCTAATTGTCCCTTAAAAAGAATATAATATCTAATTACATAGGTCAATTTTATGTGACTGTTGTAGGCATACTGATGCTGCCTTTGTATATTAGATATATGGGAGCAGAGGCTTACGGTTTAGTTGGCTTTTTTACGATGCTTCAGGCTTGGTTTAACCTACTTGATCTCGGATTGACGCCGACTATAGGGCGAGAAACCGCACGGTATCGAGCTGGAGTGATTACGGCTCTGGACTTTCGGCGTCTATTTAGGTCTCTGAGTTCTCTTTTTTTTATTGTGGCTATTTTGGGCGGAGGGGGGCTATTTTTGTCGTCCTCTATTGTGGCTGGAAAATGGTTAAACTTGCAGAGCATTACTCTGGGCGACGCAAGTCTAATTATAAAAATAATGGCGCTATGTGTTGCGATACGTTGGGTGTGTGGTTTGTATCGTGGTGTAATTGCAGGCAGTGAGCGGTTGGTTTGGTTAAGTATTTTTGGAGTGGTGTTTGCCACGCTTAGATTTGTGGCGGTGCTACCGGTGATGTGGTTTTATGGTTTTAATGCGTTGGTCTTTTTCTTTTATCAGTTTTTTATCGCGGTTCTTGAGTTTTTCGCGTTGCACTTTAAGTCGAGATCAATGTTGCCGGACGTAAGGAATGAAGCGGTCGGTTGGTCGTTTGCTCCTGTTAAGAGTGTTTTAGGTTTCTCCCTGACAATAGCGTTTACCGCTTCTATATGGGTTGTTGTCACGCAGACAGATAAGCTTATATTGTCTAGTATATTGCCATTAAGTGTTTATGGTTATTTTGCGCTAGCTGTATTAATAGCTGGGGGAGTGATGGTCGCTATTGGGCCTATTAGCAGTGCCATTATGCCCCGTATGGCAATGCTACATGCTGAAGGTAAGCCGCTTGAAGTGTTAACGATTTATAGAGACTCTACGCAGTTAACTGCGATAATTGCGGGGTCGGCAGCCATAACTATGGCTTTTTTTGCGAAGTCGCTTCTGTGGGCATGGACAGGCGATCACGCCATTGTTAGCAACGTCTCTTCTACGTTGATATTATACGCTCTAGGTAACGGCTGCCTGGCGATTTCGGCATTTCCTTATTATATTCAATATGCACGTGGGAACTTGCGGCTTCACTTTATCGGTAATATTATTCTTCTGGTTTTCATGGTGCCTAGTATATATGTAGCATCATATCAATATGGTATGATTGGAGCAGGATATGCTTGGCTAATTGTGAACATTCTGTTTTTGCTGTTCTGGGTTTGGTTTGTTCATTCTAGGTTGGAGCCAGCCTTTCACTTGAAGTGGTTATTTCAAGATGTGCTGATTATTCTTTTACCTGCCTCGATTGTGGGAGCGTTGCTTTGGTTTTTTGACTTTGAAAGTGATAGTCGCTTGCTGAGCGCGTTGTTTGTAATAGGTGCTGGTTTTTCAATAATTGCCACTGCGGTTATTTTTTCGAGTGCTTCGAGGAGAATGCTTCGCAGTATAATTGGTCGCTGGAGAGCTTTGTGAATATGTGCAGTGATAAGCGGTCGGTAAAGGTTTCAGTTTGTGTGCTGACTTATAATCAGGCCTCTTATATTGAGCAGTGCGTTCTCAGTCTTGTTAATCAAGTCACGGATTTTGATTTTGAGATTATCGTTGGTGACGATTGCTCCACTGATGGTACTAGTGATTTGCTGTGGAAACTTGCTGAGCAATATCCTGGTACCGTGAAGCCTATAATACATTCGCAAAATATTGGCGTCACGGAGAACTATCTTTGCGTACATGCAATTGCCGCGGGGGGTTATATTGCTCACTTGGATGGGGATGATTATGCTCTGCCGGGTAAGTTGCAAGCGCAAAGCGATTTTCTTGATGCTAATCCAGACTATAATATAGTCTGGCATAGGATGCTTGTTGAAAATCCTAAAACTAACGCCATTGCTGAAGACTTAATAGATCTTGATAAGCTGCATAATGCGTTTACTCGGTTTGATTTGTTTCGTCATATCACTATTGGTATGAATAGTTCTAAGATGTATCGCGCATCTGTAAGGGATATAGTGCTGCCAAGTTTTCCTCTACTAGATTATTTTGCTAATGTAGAGCAAGTTGGTAGCGGGTATGCTGGTTTTGTTAGTTCCCAACCCTTAGGTGTGTACCGGGCAGGAATTGGGATTGCTTCCTCTGGGAGTAAAACGAAAGCGTTGTTGGTTGAATCGTTTTATTACTTTATGGATAAGTATCAGGGTAGTGCGTCTGATATTTCGGTTTCTGTCAGTTTTCTTTTTGTTGCTGCATTAAAAAATCGGCGATTTGGTGAGTGTAAGTTATTTCTTCCTGTTTTAATTAAAAGCTTTAGACTCTCTACAATTCCCAAGGTCTGGCGCGCGAGAAAGATGATTTCTATGCTCAGAATCCCCGACGCCATTAAGAGTAAATGAGGTTTTTATGTCGTTAACCTATTTGATCCAGGACCTACGCTCAATCGCAGGTAGTGATCGGGCGTCCAGAGTGCTCAAGAGCGTAGTGTTTGATCACACCGCTCACTTGACCATTATGTTGCGACTGGGCCAAAGCCTGTTAAAAATTCCCGTTATCGGGCGTGTATTGAGCTTTCTGGTTGAATATTTTATTCGCATTGTTTTTGGTAGCGATATCTCTTGCAGGGCACAAATTGGCCCAGGTCTCTGCATCATGCACGGTCATGATATAGTAATAGGTGCCGACGTAATAATGGGGGCGAACTGCAAGATTTTTAATGGTGTGACTTTTGGGAACCAGGACCTATCGAAAACCAGTAAGGGCAATCAGCCGACACTGGCAAATAATGTGGTTATTTGTACGGGTGCCAAAGTCCTCGGGCCGATTTTTCTGGGTGACAATGTGGTTGTAGGTGCGAACAGCGTTGTTGTTAAAAGCTTTCCAGAGGATACAGTTGTTGTAGGTGTTCCTGGCAAGGCGCTCGTGAGAACGTAACTTCAACTTCGGTGGCAGGGTGAGCAAGGTGCGGTCGTTTTTTTTGGTACTGGTTGTTTTTTTCTACGTGTTCAATTTTACGCTCAGCTTTCTGGGCGTGCCCTCCGTCGCGCTTCTCATTCCTGGGGCTTTGCTCCTGATTCTTGCTGATCCGTTGCTCCGCGGTTTTGTTGGTTATGCATTTGTCACTTGCCGCTTTTCCATTGTGGCGCTGTTGCTCGCGGGTTCCTTGGGCGTGATGCTGAGTGTTCTCTGGGGTAACGCTGAGACAATATTTCTGGAGATTTTCATAAAGTTTATTGTCGTTCTGCTGTTGGCGTTGGTTATAACTTATTATGCGGTTGGCCGGCGTGCGAATTCAGATGATGCGCTCTATGGATTTCATCGCTGCTTCGAGTTGATTTATTGGGCGACTGTTCTTCAAGCGTTTTTCATTATGCTGTCGTTCGTGGAGCCCTCTTTTAGGGATTTGTTATCCGCGTCGTTGGCTAACCGTGGAAATATTGAAGTTGATAGTGTTCTGCGCTTTCGCGGTATTCACGATAGCGGCGGTTTTAACCTCAGCGCTATTCTTGCGCTGGCCGCTGTATATGGCGTTTACTCAGTATATTCCCGGGCCAATAACGCAACCATTTGGCGATTTTTAAGCATCTCCGTAATTGCTCTTTCAATTACACTGGTTGCACGTACCGGGGTGGTCGTGTTCCTTCTTGGCGTGGGGCTTCTCGCGATTCGATGGCCTCTGAAGTCCCTCATCGTAGGGGTGGCTTTTAGCGCCTTTGCTGCGCTGGCAATTTTGTTATTCCAGTATTTTTTTCCGGAAAGGTTCGAATTTTTTTCAACCTACGTTTTTGATTATGCGTTCGAGATTTTCATCAACTATTCGAAAGGTCAGGACCTCACCTCTGCCTCTACGGATGATCTGAAAAGTATGCTTTTCGTCCCGGATCTGTTGAATATTATTGCAGGTAGTGGCTCGTTTGATGATCAAAGTGGTGGGGTCGCGCGGTCTGACTCCGGTTATCTGAAAACTCTGCTTGCCAGTGGCATCGGGGGGTTTGTGCTGGTTTACGCGTCTTATGGTTGGATGTTCTTGAAAATCTGGGCAGGGATGCGGCGATTTGCCGATGCGGGCTATTTTGTTTTGGTACTGTTGTGCCTGATTTTAGTCTTGGAAGTAAAGGCTCCTGTGTTTTATCAGAATGACGTGTCTCGCTTGTTTATATTGATATTTTCAAGCGCGCTATTGCACCGGTTTTATAATCGCTATGCGAGTGTGAACCCGAGTGCTCATCTGGCTTGACTCAGGCGGGCGAGAACGGCCCGACCAGTAAATTAATTGCGAGCTTTCCTGATGTGTGGTTTTTCCGGATATTTTACGAACAAGAAGTTCTCTACCGACAAGTCTTCGCTGCTTGAGGCAATGGGCCGCTCAATCATCAACCGTGGCCCGGACGGCGGCGGTTATTGGTTTGATTCAGCCGCTGGTATAGGTCTGTCCCACAGGAGGCTGGCGATTGTCGACCTGACCGCTGCCGGCCACCAGCCAATGCATTCATCGAGTGGGCGCTTCGTAATTGCGTTCAATGGCGAGATCTACAACCATGGCGAACTGCGCGCTCTTCTTGAGGAGAGTGGGCTTTCGCCGGCCTGGAACGGGCACTCAGACACAGAAACGCTGCTTGAGTGCTTTGAGCACTGGGGAGTCGAAAAGACCCTGCAGGCAACGGTTGGGATGTTCGCCATCGCGCTGTGGGATACCCGGCAAAATGAACTGGTATTGGCTCGGGATCGTCTTGGGGAGAAGCCGCTTTATTGGGGGTGGCAGAATGACGTGCTGTTGTTCGGCTCTGAACTCAAGGCGCTCAAGGTCCATCCTGCGTTTTGCGCTGATATCGACCGTGACGCGTTGGCCCTTTACCTGCGCCACAACTACGTTCCCGCGCCCTACAGTATCTATCAAGGGATAGAGAAGCTGCAGCCGGGGCATTATGTAAGGATCGCGATAGACCAGCGCCGATCGGATGTAAAAGCGCTTCCTTTTTGGTCTTTCAATCGGGCGGTTGAGGCGGGGCTTGCGTCTCCGCTGCAATCTGACGCCAACGCCGTAGTTGATACGCTTGAAGCACAGCTTAGCGAAAGCATCGGCATGCAAATGCTCGCGGACGTGCCCCTGGGCGCGTTTCTAAGTGGCGGCGTGGACAGCAGTCTTGTGGTTGGCCTGATGCAGAAACAAAGCCCGCGGCCGGTCAAGACGTTCACCATAGGCTTCAGTGAGGCAGGGTTCAATGAAGCTGAACACGCTCTGGCCGTATCCCGCCATTTAGGTACTGAACATACTGAGATCTATGTTCAATCCAAAGACGCGTTGGACGTTATCCCGGATCTACCGAACATCTACTGTGAACCCTTTGCCGATAGTTCACAGATCCCGACTTTCCTGGTCAGCCGCCTTGCGCGACAACAAGTCACCGTCACGTTAAGCGGTGATGCGGGAGATGAGCTGTTTGGCGGCTATAACCCTTACCAATTTGCCCCACGTATCTGGGGGAAGATCAGCCAGGTGCCGTTACCCCTGCGACGTTTTGCATCCGCAACGCTCAAGGCATTGCCGATAAAAGGCAAGGTCGAGAAGTTGGTGGATATTCTTGATACTTCGAGTCGGGAGGACTTTTATCGGCAACTTGTCAGTCACTGGAAAACACCTTCCAGTGTCGTAATCGGCGCGAAAGAGCCGATTACGGTGCTTGATACCTCTTCATCGTGGCCCGCTACGCAGCGGTATGAAGAGTGGATGATGGCGATGGATGCACAGACCTATATGGCTGACGACATCCTGGTAAAGGTCGACCGTGCGGCGATGGCCAGCAGCCTGGAAACTCGGGTGCCAATGCTCGATCACCGGGTTGTTGAATTGGCCTGGCGCATACCGTTGGATATGAAGATTCGAGGTGGCGTTGGCAAGTGGGTATTGAGGGAAGTGCTTTATCGTCATGTTCCTCGCGAGTTAATCGAGCGACCGAAAAAGGGCTTTTCCATACCCATCGCGACGTGGTTGCGCGGGCCCCTGCGCGATTGGTCGGAAAGCTTGCTGGATGAAGGCCGGTTGCGCCGGGAGGGTTTCTTCCATCCTGCACCGATCCGGCGTGCCTGGGAAGAACACCTCAGTGGTCGGGCTGATCATTCAAGCAAGTTATGGGGTGTCCTGATGTTCCAGGCGTGGTTGGAGGAGCAAGGCCGTTGAAAGTTACCCATATTATTGTCGGTCTGCATATCGGCGGCGCGGAGTTGATGCTGCTTCGGCTCTGTGAGTCATTCAACTCAAGCGGCGATGATGAACACCGTGTTATCTCATTGACGGATTTGGGTGAAGTGGGCGCTCGGCTGCGTGCCTGCGGGGTGACTGTTGATACGTTGGGTATGCGGGGGGCCTGGGATGTCCTGCCAACGTTTGCAAAGTTGGTTCGCCATCTTCGGCTGAACAAGCCTGATATCGTTCAGACTTGGATGTATCACTCTGACTTGTTGGGTGGCTTGGCAGCGCGTTGGGTGGGGATCAGGGGCGTGATCTGGGGGATCAGGACCACTGACGTCAGCCGAGGTGGCGCAAAGGCCACAATTATTGTTCGCAAACTGTGTGCCTGGCTGTCGGCGACTGTCCCCAGCGTTATCGTGTGCGCTGCCCAGGCGTCACGAAAGACGCATGTGGCTGCGGGTTATTCCCCGAGCAGAATGGCTGTCATTCCCAACGGGTTTGATCTTGAGCGTCTGGTTGCATCTCCGCAAGAGCGTGAGGCCACAAGGTCGGCGCAAGGAATAAGCGCAGATGACTTCGTTGTAGGAAGCTTGGGGCGTTTTAACGAAGTCAAGGATCACGCCAGTTTTGTCGAGGCTGCCGGGCTCGTCGCTCCCAGGTTCCCGCACGTCAAGTTCCTGATGGTGGGACGTGATGTCGATGAAGCGAATAGCACATTGATGGCGCAGATTGCATCAACCGGATTCGCTGATCGATTTGTGTTGCTGGGTGAGCGAAAAGATGTGCCCGCCTGCTTTAAGGCGATGGACATGTTTTGCCTGCATTCATTTACCGAAGGTTTTCCTAATGTGCTGGGCGAGGCGATGAGCCTGGCGTTGCCTTGTGTGACGACCGATGCAGGAGACGCGGCATTCCTGCTGGGTGAAAATGGCTTTGTCGTACCCGTACAAGATCCCCTCGCGTTGGCTGAAGCGCTGGCGAAGATGATTGCAGCGTCTCCTGCCGAGCGATCAATGATGGGGCAGGGTGCCTATACACGTATCGTTGAAAATTTCACGATGAAATGTACCGAGCATAAATTCAAAGAAATCTATGACCGGCTTTACTTAAATCAGGACGTTCATTGATGTGTGGTTTCAGCGGAATTTTCCAGGCCCGTAATAGTGATCTGGCATCGATCATTACCCGGATGAACGATGCCCTCGTGCACCGTGGCCCCGATGATCGTGGTGTATGGGTTGATGAAAATGCAGGCCTCGCGCTCGGGCATCGACGGTTGGCAATTGTCGATCTGTCGGAGGCTGGTCATCAGCCGATGCATTCCAGTTGTGGGCGATTTTTAATCGTCTTCAACGGTGAGATCTATAACCATACCGAACTCAGGCAGAAGCTGGACAATGAAGGATTGTCGCCACCCGCATGGCGAGGCCATTCTGATACCGAAGTCCTGCTCGCAGGTCTTGCAGGCTGGGGTGTCGAAAAGACCTTGCAGGCATCGGTTGGGATGTTTGCCTTCGCGCTGTGGGACAGGCAAGAGCAGGTATTGACGCTTGCACGCGATCGGATGGGCGAGAAGCCTTTGTATTACGGTTGGCAGGAAGACACTCTGCTGCTGGGGTCTGAGCTCAAGGCTATCAAGGCTTTCCCGCAGTTCACTGGCGAAGTGGATCGCAACGCGTTGACGCTATTGCTTCGGCACAACTGCATTCCTGCGCCTTACAGCATTTATAAAGGCATCGCCAAGCTCGAGCCCGGTCACTACGTAACGCTTGCGCTGAAGAATCTGCCCGCTGCAAAAGCCGCAGTCCCACAGGCTTACTGGCGTCTCAACGACGCAGTAGCAAAAGGCATTGCCGATCCCTTCAAGGGCACTCCCGCCCAAGCGACGGATTTGCTGGAGACTCAACTGAGCTCAAGCATTGGTCAGCAAATGCTCGCAGATGTGCCTTTGGGTGCATTCCTGAGCGGCGGCGTGGATAGCAGCACTATCGTGGCCTTGATGCAGGCCCAGAGCGCCCAGCCAATCCGCACATTCACCATCGGTTTCGACGAAGGCGGCTACGACGAGGCTGTTCATGCCAAGGCGGTTTCCAAGCATCTGGGCACGCAACACACCGAGTTGTACGTGCGCCCGGACGATGCCCTGGCTGTTATCCCGCGTCTACCGTCGATGTATTGTGAGCCGTTCAGCGACAGCTCGCAGATTCCCACATTCCTTGTCAGCCAATTGGCCAGCCAACAGCTCAAGGTTGTGTTGAGCGGTGACGGCGGCGACGAGCTCTTCGGCGGTTATAACCGTTACCTCAGCGCCAAGAAAGTCTGGTCAAAACTGCAACAGTTGCCGCCGTTTGCCCGACAGGCGAGCTCCGGGCTTTTACGCTCACTTTCACCGTCCACCTGGGACAGCCTGTTCCGTCTCTCCAAGCCTTTGCTGCCCAAGCGGCTTCATCTCAGCACACCTGGGGAAAAGGCTCATAAATTGGCTAGCGTCCTGGCGCTTGCGGATGGGCATGAGTTCTACCTGCAGCTCAACAGTCATTGGACTGACCCCGCCAGTGTCGTGATCGGTGGCAAGGAGCCCGAAACCATTTTCACTGACCCTTCGCGCTGGCCCCAGACCGATAGTTTCGAACACTGGATGATGGCGATGGACGCCCAGACCTATATGTCGGATGACATCATGGTGAAACTGGATCGCGCTGCGATGGCCGCAAGCATTGAGGGCCGGGTCCCTATGCTTGACCACAGGATTGTCGAACTGGCCTGGCGCATGCCTCTGGACCTGAAGATTCGTAACGGCCAGGGCAAATGGCTGTTGCGAGAAGTGCTTTATCGTCATGTTCCCAAGGAGTTGATCGAAAGGCCCAAGCAAGGTTTTGGTATCCCGCTTGGGGCGTGGCTACGCGGTCCTTTACGGGAGTGGGCAGAGTCTTTGTTGGATGAAGCGCGCTTGCGCCAGGAGGGATACTTCCACCCTGAACGCATCAGGCACATGTGGCAGGAACATCTTGAGGGCCGCGGAAACTGGCAGCCTCACTTGTGGACCATCCTCATGTTCCAGGCATGGTTGGAAGAGCAGGCATGAGTAAAGTACTTTTGTTTATCGTCAACGACCCGGGTTTTTTTCTTTCGCACCGGCTGGCAGTTGCCAAGGGCGCGCAGGCAGAGGGCTATAGGGTTCATGTGGCGTGCATGCCGGGTCCGGCCGTTGCGGCTATTGCCGCTGAAGGTTTCGAGTTTCACCCGTTGCCGCTTTCACGTAGCGGCCGTAACCCCTTGGCCGAACTAGGATTGATGTTCGCGATCTGGCGGCTGCTCTGGCAATTGAGGCCGGACGTCTTGCACCTGGTGACCATCAAGCCGGTTTTGTATGGTGGCGTTGCCGCTCGGCTGGCGCCGGTTAAAGGTGTGGTTACCGCTATTTCCGGACTGGGCTTTGTATTTCTCTCCAAGGGACTTAAGGCCACTATCACGCGAAAGGTTGTCAGCACTTTTTATCGGTTGGCGTTAGGCAAGCGTAATCTGCGCTCGATTTTTCAGAACCCCGATGATCGTGACCTGCTCTTGAGCATGGGTGGACTTACCCAATCCAAGGTCGTGATGATTCGCGGTTCAGGCGTCGACCTGTCTCGTTACACCGCGTTGCCAGAGCCGGAAGGGACCCCTGTGGTGTGCCTGGCGGCTCGACTGCTGCTGGACAAGGGCGTTGTCGAGTTCGTTGAGGCGGCAAAAATATTGACAGCGCGTGGTATTAACGCGCGCTTTCAGTTAATTGGTGACATTGATCCCGGTAACCCGGCGACAGTTACCACCTCACAGTTGCAGCAGTGGCGAGAGGAAGGGGTGATCGAGCTGCTCGGTTACCGCGACGACATCGCGAATGTGTTCGCTGCGGCGAATATCGTGACCCTTCCTTCATATCGTGAAGGCTTGCCCAAGGTACTGGTCGAAGCCGCAGCGTGCGGTCGCGCAGTGGTCACCACCGATGTGCCAGGTTGCCGGGATGCGATTGATGCCGATGTAACAGGGTTTCTGGTACCTGTTCGTGATGCAGAGGCCCTGGCTAATGAATTGCAGGTGTTGATTGAGGCTCCTGCCTTGCGTGCCCGGATGGGGGCGGCTGGCCGTGAGCTGGCTTTACGCGCATTTGCGATCGAGAAGATCGTGCAGCAGCATTTGGATGTGTACAGAGAGTTGGAGCGCGCGCTTTGAATCAGCACAAAACTATCTTCGTCACTGGAGCCAGTGGCTTTGTGGGGGGAGCACTGGTTAATCGGTTGGCATCTGCAGGGGACTGTCGGGTGTTGGCGCAGGTACGTCGCGAGGGTGTAACACTTCCTGCGTCTGCTGTACCTGTGCGGGTCAGTGCCGATTATCTTGCGGGTGAGTCGCTTGCTCTTGAAGGTGTTGATGTTCTGGTTCACTGCGCCGCGCGCGTTCATGTGATGTCAGACGCCTCCAGTGATCCGTTAACCGAGTATCGCAAGGTCAACGTCGAAGGCACGTTGAAGCTGGCGGAGCAGGCAGCTCAGGCGAGAGTCAGGCGTTTCATTTTTATCAGCTCGATCAAGGTCAACGGTGAGGGAACCCAAATGGGCGCCCCTTACACGGCAGATGACGTGCCGGCGCCGTGCGACCCCTATGGTGTTTCCAAAATGGAGGCAGAGCAGCAACTCTTATCGCTGGCGCAAAGAAGCGGGATGGAAGTTGTTATTATTCGTCCCGTCCTGGTGTACGGCCCTGGGGTCAAGGCAAACTTTCGCAGCATGATGAGCTGGCTTAACAAAGGTGCTGTACTGCCGTTGGGCGCTATTCGTAACCAGCGCAGCCTGGTCGCGCTGGACAACCTCGTTGACTTGATTGTGACGTGCCTGGATCACCCGGCGGCAGCCAATCAGACGTTTCTGGCCAGCGATGGTGATGACATGTCGACCACTGATTTGTTGAGACGCATGGGGATTGCTTTGGGTAAACCGGCTCGGTTGATCCCCGTACCGGCAGCCCTACTGCAATTGGGCGCGACCTTGCTAGGCCGCAAGGCTATTGGCCAGCGCCTGTGTGGTTCGTTGCAGGTTGATATTGGCAAGACTCGCCAATTGCTGGGCTGGAATCCCCCATTGACGGTGGCCAGCGCATTACGCAAGACGGCTGAAAGTTTTCAGGGAAGCTTGAAGTAAATAGTGGTGCCCCATGAGGGACCTTAATTGGAGCTGTAGATGAATCGTTTACTGTGGCTGGCGTCTGCTGTTGCAGCCCTTGCTCTTCTTCTGACCTGGTGCCTGCGCCGCTATGCGCTGGCCAGAAGTCTGATTGATGTTCCCAATGCGCGCAGTTCTCATACTGTTCCGACGCCTCGTGGAGGCGGAGTGGCGATAGTCTTGAGCTTCTTGATTGCGTTACCAGTATTGTTTATCGGTGATGAGATAACACGCTCGATTACATGGGCGTTGCTGGGGGCTGGTGCGGCTGTGGCGGTGCTTGGGTTTCTCGACGACCATGGCCATATCGCGGCGCGCTGGCGTTTGCTGGGGCACTTCAGTGCCGCGGCCTGGGCTCTTTTCTGGTTGGGCGGCTTGCCCGCAATAACGCTGCCCTGGGTGGTCCTCGACCTGAGCTGGGTAGGGCACATCCTTGCCGCGTTTTATCTGGTGTGGATGCTTAATCTGTACAACTTCATGGATGGTATCGATGGCTTGGCCAGCGTCGAAGCGCTCTGTGCATGCCTTGGCGCCTGTCTGATTTATTGGTTGGTTGGTTATCAGGCGCTTATCTGGGCGCCACTGTTATTAAGCATGGCGGTGTTGGGGTTTCTCTATTGGAACTTTCCACCGGCACGAATCTTCATGGGGGATGCCGGTAGCGGTTTTCTCGGTATCGTGTTGGGCGTGCTATCCCTGCAGGCCGCCTGGCAGAGCGCCGACTTGCTGTGGGTATGGTTGATCCTGCTCGGTGTCTTTATCGTCGATGCGACGTTTACTCTGGTCCGCCGCCTGATGAGGGGTGACAAGGTTTACGAAGCCCATCGCAGTCATGGCTATCAGTTCGCATCGCGTAAAGTTGGCGGCCACTTGCCAGTAACGCTTGCGGTGCTTGCAATCAACGTAATCTGGCTGCTGCCGATCGCACTTTGCGTTGCATTATTGGGTCTAAGCGGCGTGCTGGGCGTTGTAATAGCGTACATCCCGCTGGTGATGCTGGCAGTCAAGTACAAAGCGGGTGAGCTGGAAAGGGCCGCGTGATTGTGTTTTAGATTCATTTCAGCGGTGATTGACCGGCCTAAAGTGTTTAAATTCGCAGAGCAGCAGCCGTATCAGGAGCAACAGAGGTGTTTAAAGGGTTTATGAGCATAATTCGATCATATTTGTTGGGTCTCCCTCGCCGACAGAAGCGCATCCTGCAGGTTATCGCGGACATTCTTCTTGTTTGGCTCGCCCTGTGGATGGCGTTTGTCGTTCGATTGGGGGTGGACGATATGATCAACCCTGCGTCTGTGCATCGCTGGCTGTTTCTGAGTGCTCCGGTCGTCGCTATACCGCTGTTTATCCGTTTTGGCATGTACCGTGCTGTCATGCGCTATTTTGGCAATGACGCGCTTATTGCGATTATCAAGGCCGTCAGCCTGTCATCGTTGATTCTAGGCGTGGTGGTCTATTGGTACAGCGATCATCAAAACGTGGTCCCTCGTTCCATCATTTTCAACTACTGGTGGTTAAGCCTCATCATGGTTGGCGGCCTACGCCTCGCCATGCGTCAATATTTCCTTGGCGACTGGTTTGCCGCCGCCCAGCACGTACCTTTCACCAATCGCGAAGATGGCCTGCCGCGCGTCGCCATCTACGGCGCGGGCGCTGCAGGCAATCAGTTGGTCGCAGCCCTGCGTATGGGCCGGGTCATGCGGCCTGTAGCCTTCATTGATGATGATGACAGTATTTCTGACCGGGTAATTTCCGGACTTCAGGTGTACAAGCCACGGCACATTCAGCGCATGATCGATGCCACCGGAGCCCAGGAAATCCTGCTGGCGATACCTTCTTCCAACCGTGCCCGGCGTCGTGAAATCCTGGGCTACCTTGAAGGGTTTCCTCTGCATGTGCGCAGTGTTCCAGGATTCATGGACCTGGCCAGCGGCCGGGTCAAGGTCGATGATATTCAGGAAGTGGATATCGCTGACTTGCTGGGGCGTGACGCGGTGCCCGCTCAAAGCGAGTTGCTGGAGCATTGCATCAAGGGGCGTTGTGTTCTGGTAACGGGGGCCGGTGGTTCCATAGGTTCAGAACTGTGTCGTCAGATCCTTGCTTTACGACCGACGATACTGCTGTTGTTTGAACACAGCGAATTCAATCTCTACAGCATTTTGTCGGAGCTTGAGCAACGGATTACCCGAGAGTCTTTGCCAGTAAGGCTGCTACCCATCCTTGGCTCAGTGCGTAATCAGAGCAAATTGCTGGGCGTCATGAAAACATGGGGCGTCGACACGGTTTATCACGCCGCAGCTTATAAACATGTGCCCATGGTTGAGCACAATATTGCGGAAGGCGTGCTAAATAACGTTATTGGTACGCTTAACACGGCCCAAGCGGCATTGCAGTCGGGGGTAGCCAACTTCGTGTTGATCTCTACCGATAAGGCTGTACGGCCCACCAATGTGATGGGAAGCACCAAGCGTCTCGCCGAGTTGACCCTCCAGGCGCTCAGTCGTGAGTTGGCACCTGTGCTGTTCGGTGACAAATCGAATGTCTCGCGGGTCAATAAAACCCGCTTCACGATGGTTCGCTTTGGCAATGTATTAGGCTCCTCCGGCTCGGTGATTCCGCTTTTTCACAAGCAGATCAAATCCGGTGGACCTCTCACGGTTACCCACCCGAAAATCACCCGGTACTTCATGACGATTCCCGAGGCCGCCCAATTGGTGATTCAGGCGGGTTCCATGGGCCTTGGCGGTGACGTGTTCGTGCTGGACATGGGGGAGCCGGTGAAGATTGTCGAGTTGGCCGAGAAGATGATTCACCTGTCCGGGCTGAGTGTCAGGTCGGATAAAAATCCTCATGGCGATATTGCAATCGAATTCTCTGGTCTGCGCCCGGGTGAGAAGCTTTACGAAGAGTTGCTGATTGGTGACAACGTAGTCGCCACGCAGCACCCGATGATCATGAGTGCCAATGAAGATTACCTGTCGTGGGATGTGTTGAAGGACAAATTGGCAGAGTTGTTAGCAGCAGTAGAACAGGACGATTACGCGCGTGTTCGCCAGCTTTTGCGCGAAACCGTCAGTGGCTACACACCTGATGGCGAGATTGTCGACTGGATCTACCAACAGCGTCGTCTCGAGCCTTGACTCATACCCTGTAACTCTCCTGTTTTTGACACCCTCCAAACATCACCTAAGTTTGAAAAGCAGCTTCGGAAAAGCTGCTTTTCTCTTACAGATGTCATGGAGCGTCACCTATGAATAAATCATGTTTCTCGTCCCTCATTTTCGCTTTCCTATCCAGCATTTCAGTGGCTACCAGCGCAGCGCCGTCTACCAAGCCTGAAACGCCCACGCCGATAGCTGTGCAAATGACCAAGGCCGAGCAATCCAGCAAGGTCAGCCTCAACTCCGCCGACGCTGAAACCTTGCGCCGCGATCTGTTCGGAATCGGAGCAGCCAAAGCCAAGGCGATCATTGCCTATCGAGAAAGCAACGGGCCATTTACCGCAGTCGATGAGTTGTTGGAGGTGAAAGGGATCGGTAAAGCGCTGTTGGAGAAGAACCGCGATCGGCTGGAGCTCAATTAAGGAATAACAAAGTAAGCCAGGAGGCCGGTCATTGACCGGCCTCTTCAATTTTGTGCGATCTGTTTTTTCAGATTGCCACGTACTACCTCCAGGATCTGCGCTGCCAGCTCGGCGCTCTCCACACTGCGCGCCAGCACCAGTGCGCCCACCAGCGTCGACATTATCAGCAGGCCTTGCTCATTGGCATCCGGCCGCCCCAGTGCGGCTTGCACCTGCTTCAACCGTGCGCCAAGTACTGCATCAGTGGTCGGGCTTTGCTGACCCCGCAGCCCTAGCTCAGGGCACATGGTTGTTAACGGGCATCCTTCATGCGGTGAGGTCTGGTGCCACTGCGAAAGATAGTTGTCGATGAACGCTTCAAGGGGGCGTTCCTGGCTGAACAGCTGTTCGCAGTGCTCATCCAGTTGAGCGGCCGCAGCTTGCAGGGCCTTTTCCACCAGCTGATCCTTGGATTTGAAATGCGCATAGAATCCGCCATGCGTCAGATTCAACGCTTTCATCAGCGGTTGCAGGCCGGTAGCCCCGATACCATCGCGGCGAAAACGTACGGAAGCCTCCGTGATGATGCGCTGATGGGTTTGAGCTTTGTGATTTGCCGAGTAGCGCATAGAACAGCCTCCGAAACATTGCGCCATATTAGCCAAGCTCATGCAGGCAAAGGGGCATCTCGTTACAAAATTGCTGACTGGCTGATCGAATGTCTTGGAGTCGCGCGCCGATATCGTCGGCAGTTATCTGCAACCTGGCATGTCGTTGATCGAAAAGTTCGACGCGCTGATTCGTACCGTGCAAGCCCGGAAGGTCCAGGCTGGCCTGTTCGGTGTGGAATCTAGAGATTGCCACAGGCGTTGCTCGAATGCTGGAGCCAGCTTGAGCGTGCGGTCTATAGGGGAAAGTACTGCTGCATATCGCCAAGGCGGGTTGGAAATAAAAAAGCCCTTCAGTGAAGGGCTTTCCTTGATCAGATCACGCTGAAAACTGCGCCACTCGCCAGTTTGTAGAGGTCTCCCGCCACCAAACCTGCGGCTTTTGCAGCCGTATTATCGTTGAATGTACGCAACGTCATGTTGACTTGGCCAGGCATCGCTACCGGCGTAGTGAACTCGACACGAGCGCCTGATTCGTTACCCAACAGTTGCAGCTTTTTCTGAGACGGCAGCCATTGGACGAAGAAGGAGCCAAAACGACTACCTGATGCAGAATGAAATGCCACTGCGGAGCCGGTCGTGTCTGCACTGATTAGTGCCATGATCGCGGTATTAGCTTCCACGACGGCGGTGCAGTCTGACAAACTTGAGTAGTCCGTACGCAGCTTGCTTCCACGTGCCCATATCTTGACTTGCCCGATAGTACTGGTCGGCTCGACACCGAACGTCGCATTGGTCGCGCGGAACGAACCGCCCAGTACGGTATTCCCGACAGCGACGTTACCGCCTACCGAGGAAGTTTCCGAGTTAAAAAGCTTGTTCAGTTGAGCACTGTTGTCGTTGCAGTCCACCAGAACGTTGTTACTGATCACGATACCTTCGAGCGGCGGAAACAGTCCCCAGAACAGTGCCTTGAAGTTCGTAGCAATGTTATCGCTGAAAATTATCCACTTATCCGGCATTGCTTCGCCGGAGGAAGGGCCAAAGCCCCCCAGCACGCTCTCATTGCCGTTCCTGAATTCGTTACCGGTGACAATCAAGCGCCCGGCGCCCCATGAAAACGTTACTGCACCCTCGGAGTGACCGTTTGCAAGATTACCCGCCTGGCACACGGCCTCAACATAGTTGTTGATGAACCAAGAGGCGCTTCCTACGGCTTCTGTATCGTCGTGGCGGCTTGTATGAAAAGCTGAGCCCGAGAGGTTGCGAAACTCGCAACTCTCTACCCGCAGGCCATGACCGACGATGCATTCGCCTGTGGTGTTGGCAAACCGTACGCCACGGATCCCCGAAGAGCGGCCGTTGATATAGATCTCCATGGCGAAGCGCCAGGAGTTGTTGAGTTGATTGGCGCTGTTGCCATCGACGGAGCCGTTGATGATCTGCACGTTGTAGTTGATGCCCGGGCGCAGCTTGCCGCCTTCTTCGGTAGACGGACGGCCGAGGAAGCACTGGAAGCTTTTACCAACCCACGATCCAGCAGGGATGGTTTGGGTCGTGTTACCGAAGGGACCAAAGCCGGCAGCCAGGGTCACTGTATTCGTATTCGGGTCGATTGCAGTGATACGCATGGGGTTTCGGCTGGTGTCTTGATCCCCTGAGCCGACAAACGCTGTCACGGTATCGTTGACGTACCAACTGTCGGGCACTGCATCCAGCACGATTGTGTTGCTGCTTACGCTGGTGTCTGTGGCCAGTCTGGCGGTGGTGACCGATGCATCTGCACGCATAAGAGTCGCGCCGTTCAGATCGATAACCAGATTGTTAATGTAGTCAATTTCAGCCGTGCGGTCGTAAATATAGGTACGGCCGGTTTCGAAATACAAACGCGAACCCTGGCCGTCCGGCACATTGGCGCTGATCCAGGCGAGTGCTGCGCGGATAGTGCTCGAATCAGTACCGGTATCATCGTCCTGGCGGAAGTCCTCCACAGCAACGTCGAAGCCTGAGTCGCTTGAATAAATGAGATTGGTTGCGGTTGCAGCTAGGTCGTTCATGTCAGTCATCGTGTCCCTCGATAGAAAAAAACCGCGGAGTGCGGATTGTTTTGGGCAGCTATCCACAAGCATTTGGTATGCCAATGGATTTCTGCATGCTCCATGCAGGTCATTCGCCGCAAAAATGCTTGGTTTCAAGCACGAGGAAACGATAACAATGCACTGTATAAATAACCAGTATTTTTTTTGAGAAATTAAACTCTTTGTTGATTGTTTTGCTTCGCGCGCGGTTTTTCCAGACGTGATTGCCAGTCACGAAACGGGGTTTTCAGGTGCGCGCGGAGGTGCCGCGACGCCGTCTATTCAGCTTGAAAAGACGGGCGCCGAGATAGGAGGGGGAAAGCGAAACAGAGGGTTTTTAAACAGGCTGAGCGAATATTTACACGAGAGTGATCAGCGATCCTGCGCATCCTTGGCATCCGCCTGGGCGTTGCGCTCAGCCACGCGTTGGCGTTGTTCCTCGGTCAGTTCAACCTTGTTGGCGCTGTCTCGCAGCATCAACAAACCACCGACGATCGAGCCGATCGCGACCACTAAAATCAACCAGGCATACCACGGCATAGGGTTCTCCTTGAGGCAGCAAACCGTGGAAAAATTTCCCACGGTAGTTGCTGCTTTGAGTAACGGGCTTTCTTAGTAGTTCATTGTAGGCCCGTTCCTGCGCAAGGTCTCAGAGCCCAGTCAACATCGCATCTGCCGGCGCATCGGCGCGGTCTTGTGCGGTCAGTTGGAAGTACACAAAACCCACCACCATGAAGCCCAGGAAGATCAGCCCGATCAACGCGTTGAACCACGCCATTGCCACCAGGCATACCACCGCCAGCACCAGGGCAATCCCCGGCACGACGGGATAGCCTGGGGCGCGGAAGGTGCGTTCCAGCAGCGGCTCGGTTTTGCGCAGTTTGAACAGGCTGAGCATGCTCATGATGTACATGACGATGGCACCGAATACCGCCATGGTGATCATGGCCGCAGTCAGGGTCATGCCACCCAGGTTGATCAGCCCGTCGCTGTAGATGGCGGCGATGCCGACGATGCCTCCGGCGATGATTGCCCGGTGCGGCGTCTGGAAGCGCGACAGTTTGGCGAGGAAAGAGGGCAGGTAGCCTGCGCGCGCCAGGGCAAAGAACTGGCGGGAGTAGCCCAGGATGATCCCGTGGAAACTGGCCACCAGGCCGAACAGGCCGATCCACACCAGCATGTGCAGCCAGCCCGAGCTGTCGCCGACCACGGTTTTCATCGCCTGGGGTAGCGGGTCGTTGATGTTCGACAGGGCGCGCCAGTCACCGACGCCGCCGGCAAAGAACATCACGCCCATGGCCAGAATCACCAGGGTGAGGATGCCGCTGATGTAGGCCTTTGGAATGGTGCGCTTGGGATCTTTCGCTTCTTCGGCGGCCATGGCGGCGCCTTCGATGGCGAGGAAGAACCAGATGGCAAATGGAATGGCCGCAAACATCCCGGCGATCGCCGGCGCACCAAAGGTGTCGGAACCGGCCCAGCCGTTCAGGGCGAAGTTGCTGAAGCTGAAGGCGGGGGCGACTACACCCATGAACACCAGCAGTTCGGCGACGGCGAGCACACACACCACCAGTTCGAAAGTCGCCGCCAGCTTCACGCCGAGAATGTTCAGGCCCATGAACACGATGTAGGCGCCGACGGCGGCGTGTTTCGGATCCAGCGCCGGGAACTGCACGTTCAAATATGCACCGATTGCGAGGGCGATGGCCGGTGGGGCGAAGACAAACTCAATCAGCGTTGCCAGCCCGGCGATCAGGCCACCTTTCTCACCAAATGCCCGGCGGCTGTAGGCGAACGGACCGCCAGCGTGAGGAATGGCGGTGGTCAGTTCGGTGAAACTGAATATAAAGCAGGTGTACATGGCGGCGACCATCAACGAGGTCACCAGGAAGCCCAGCGTTCCCGCGACGCCCCAGCCGTAGCTCCAGCCGAAATACTCGCCGGAAATCACCAGCCCGACGGCGATGCCCCACAAATGCAGGGTGCCCAAGGTGGGTTTGAGTTGTGTGTTCATCGTGTAGCTCTCCCTGAACGGTTTGGAATGTTTCAGGGCATTGCAGCGGGCATGCCATTCACCTGCGCCGTGTCGTAAAGGCACCGAACTGTCGCCGAGGGAACGGTTTGGCGTTTGAATGGGTTCCGGGCCTGCACCAGATAAGGGCGCGGCCTACAGGAAACGCTCACAAATCCCCCTGTAAACCCCGCATAAATTCACTCTTTACGCCGTCTTTACGCCCCACCCATACCGTCGCTCTCGTTCCTTTACGCCACTCCTGCGGACAATCCTCCTACACGCGGCAGTCGCCGCACGACGGAGAAACTTCCATGAGCGTTCTGGACGGGGTGTCACTGCTGTTGGCTGTGGCGCTGTTCATTTATCTGCTGGTTGCGCTGTTACGCGCGGATCGGAACTAGGAGCAGGCTATGCACAGTTATGACTATTGGCTGATCATCGCCTTCTTTGCCTTGGTGCTGATTCCGGCACCGGCCCTGGGGCGGTTCTACTACAAGGTAATGGAAGGGCAGCGAACCTGGCTCACGCCGGTGTTCGGCCCGGTCGAGCGCGTTTGCTATCGCCTTTCGGGTGTCGATGCAGACCAGGAACAGAGCTGGCAGAAATACGCGCTGGCGTTGCTTGCGTTCAACCTTGCCGGTTTTGTGCTGCTGTTCGGCATCCTGGTGTTCCAGGAATACCTGCCGCTGAACCCGCAGAAATTACCGGGTCAGGAATGGACCCTGGCGTTCAACACCGCGATCAGTTTCATGACCAACACCAACTGGCAGAACTACAGCGGTGAAGCTTCCCTGAGCTACCTCAGTCAGATGGTCGGCCTCACCGTGCAGAACTTCGTCAGTGCCGCCACCGGCCTCGCCGTACTGGTCGCGTTGTGCCGTGGGATCGGTCGCAAATCCACCAAGACCTTGGGCAACTTCTGGGTCGACATGACCCGCGCCACCCTCTACGGCCTGTTGCCGTTGTGCCTGGTGTTTGCGTTGTTCCTGGTGTGGCAGGGCGTGCCACAAACCTTCGCTCACTACGTTAACGCGGTGACCATGCAAGGCGTTGACCAGGTGATTCCACTGGGGCCGGCCGCCAGCCAGATTGCGATCAAGCAATTGGGCACCAACGGCGGTGGCTTCTTCGGCGTCAACTCGGCGCATCCGTTCGAGGACCCGACTGCCTGGGCCAACCTGTTTGAGCTGGGTGCGATCATCCTGATTCCGGTAGCGCTGGTGTTCACCTTTGGCCATTACGTGAAAGACCTGCGTCAGAGCCGGGCGATCCTCGGTTGCATGCTGGCCTTGTTCATCATCGGCGGTGCAACTGCGATGTGGGCCGAGTACCAGCCCAACCCCGCGCTGAACAACCCGGCAGTGGAACAGGCCGCGCCGCAGGAAGGTAAAGAAGCGCGCTTCGGCACCACCGGCACTGTGTTGTGGTCGGTGGCTACCACCGCCGCGTCCAACGGTTCGGTCAACGGTATGCAAGACAGCCTCAACCCGCTGAGCGGCATGGTGTCGCTGGTCAACATGATGGTCGGCGAAGTGATCTTCGGCGGCGTCGGTGCCGGCATGTACGGCATGTTGCTCAACGTGTTGATCGCGGTGTTCCTCGCCGGCCTGATGATTGGCCGCACGCCGGAATACCTCGGCAAGAAACTCCAGGCCCGGGAAGTGCAATTACTGGTGGTGACCTTGCTGGTGATGCCGGTCGGTACCCTCGTACTGGGCGCCATCGCCGCCAGCCTGCCTGGCCCGGCCGGTGCCATCAGTAACCCTGGCCCCCACGGTTTCAGCCAGTTGCTGTACGCCTACACCTCGGCCAGTGCCAACAACGGTTCGGCGTTCGGCGGCTTCAGTGCCAACACCGCGTTTCACAACCTGATGTTGAGCCTGTCGATGTTGCTGGGCCGCTTCGGCTACATCCTCCCGGTTCTGGCCCTGGCCGGCAGCCTGGCGATGAAGAAGACCGCACCGATTGGCCAGAACAGCTTCCCGACCCACGGCCCGCTGTTTGTGACCCTGTTGACCGTGACCATTTTGCTGGTGGGCGGCCTGACCTTCCTGCCGACGCTGGCACTTGGGCCTATCGCTGAACATCTGAGCATGGGCTTCTAAGGGGATATGAAAATGAATATGCCTGCAAAAAACGCGGCTCCCGTGAAAACCCAGGAGCCGGCCAAGACCGCAATCTCGGCCCTGTGGCGCCCGGCGCTGGTCCAGGCTTTCGTCAAGCTGGACCCGCGCCAACTGCAACGCTCGCCGGTAATGCTGGTGGTCGAGCTGACTGCGATCCTCACCACAATCCTGTGCTTCGTGCCGGAGGTGGCCGTACCGACCTACGTCTCCGTACAAATCGCGGTGTGGCTGTGGTTCACCGTGCTGTTCGCCAACTTCGCCGAAGCCTTGGCTGAAGGTCGCGGCAAGGCCCGCGCCGACAGCCTCAAGGCCGGCAGCGAGGGCCTGAGTGCGCGCCGCAAGGAAGCCGATGGCAGCTTCAAGGTCGTGCCGGCCACCAGCCTGCGTAAAGGCGATGTGGTGCGTGTGGCCGCCGGGGAAATGATCCCGGGCGATGGCGAAGTCATCGAAGGTATTGCCGCGGTCAACGAAGCGGCCATCACCGGTGAGTCCGCCCCGGTGATCCGCGAATCCGGCGGCGACCGCTCGGCCGTCACCGGCAACACCCGCCTGGTCTCGGACTGGTTGATGATCCGCATTACCGCCAACCCGGGCGAGTCGACCCTGGACCGCATGATCGCCCTGGTGGAAGGCGCCAAACGTCAGAAAACCCCCAACGAAATCGCGCTGGACATCCTGCTGATCGGCCTGACGCTGATCTTCCTGCTGGTGGTCGTGACCCTGCAGCCGTTCGCCCACTTCGCCAATGGCAACCTGCCGCTGGTGTTCCTGGTGGCGCTGCTGGTCACCCTGATTCCGACCACCATCGGCGGCCTGTTGTCGGCCATCGGTATCGCCGGTATGGACCGCCTGGTGCGTCTCAACGTGATCGCCAAATCCGGTCGCGCGGTGGAAGCAGCGGGGGACGTGCACGTACTGTTGCTGGACAAGACCGGCACCATCACGTTCGGTAACCGTCGTTGCACCAACGTGATCGCCGCGCCCGGTGTCAGCGGCAAGGAGTTGGCCGAAGGCGCGCTGCTGGCGTCCCTGGCGGACGACACGGCCGAAGGCAAGTCCATCGTCGAATACCTGCGTGGCCTGCACCCGCAAGCCGAGCCGTCGACGGAAGAATTGACCTCCGTACCGTTCAGCGCGGAAACCCGCCTGTCCGGCGTCGACTACCAAGGCCGCGTGTTCCGCAAAGGCGCGGTGGATTCGCTGCTGGCCTTCATTGGCCTGCAACGCCGCGACCTGCAACCGGCACTGTCCCGGGAAATCGACAAGATCGCCCAGAGCGGCGGTACTCCATTGCTGGTGTGTGCCGACGGCAAATTGCTCGGCGCGATTCACCTCAAGGACGTGGTCAAGCCCGGCATTCGCGAGCGTTTCGCCGAGCTGCGCAAGCTGGGGATCCGCACCGTGATGGTGACCGGCGATAACCCGCTGACCGCTGCTGCGATTGCTGCTGAAGCCGGCGTGGATGATGTGCTGGCCGAAGCCACTCCAGAGAAAAAGCTGGCACGCATTCGTCACGAGCAGAACGACGGTCGCCTGGTTGCGATGTGCGGCGACGGTGCCAACGACGCCCCGGCGCTGGCCCAGGCGGACGTCGGCATGGCAATGAACGACGGCACCCAGGCCGCCCGCGAAGCCGCCAACATGGTCGACCTCGACAGCGACCCGACCAAGCTGCTGGACGTGGTGCAGATCGGCAAGGAATTGCTGGTGACCCGAGGCGCGCTGACCACCTTTTCCATCGCCAACGACGTGGCCAAGTACTTCGCGATCCTGCCGGCGCTGTTCGCCTCGATCTACCCGCAACTGGGGGTGCTCAACGTGATGCACCTGCAAAGCCCGCAGAGCGCGATCCTCTCGGCCATCGTGTTCAACGCCCTGATCATCGTGGTGCTGATCCCGCTGGCACTGCGCGGTGTGCGTGTGCAGGCGGCGAGTGCGGCGGCGTTGCTGCGTCGCAACCTGCTGATCTACGGCCTGGGCGGGATTGTGGTGCCGTTTGTGGGCATCAAGGCGATCGACATGCTGCTGACCGCGCTGCACCTGGTTTGACCCGATGCCTGCAGGTGCCGGCAAACCGGTGCCTGCAGGTTGCAATGACCGAATTGAGGAATTTGAAATGTCCAACATGATCCGCCCGGCCCTGAGCCTGCTGGTGTTGATGTCCCTGATCACCGGCGTGGCCTATCCCCTGGTTGTCACCGGTGTCGCGCAAGTCGCGTTCCCCGACCAGGCCAACGGCAGCCTGGTACACGATGCCAGCGGCAAGGTGCGTGGTTCGAGCCTGATTGCCCAGGACTTCACCGGTGACGGCTGGTTCCACCCACGGCCATCTGCGGGTGCGTTTGCTACCGTTTCCAGCAGTGCCAGCAACCTCGGCCCAAGCAACCCGGCGCTGGCTACCCGGGTATTCGACGACGCCAACAAACTGTTGGTGCCAGGTCAGGGGCCGGTGCCGATGGCAATGCTGACTACCTCCGGCAGCGGTCTTGATCCACACTTGCCACCACAGGCGATTGCCTATCAACTGGCCCGGGTAGCCGCCGCGCGTAATCTGCCGGTGGCGACCCTGGAGCGCCTGATGGACGAGCACATCGAAAGCCCGCTGGTGGGGCCACCGGTGGTGAACGTTTTGGCGCTGAACATGGCCTTGGAAAAGTTGTAAGCAGTGGCGCCGCCAATCGCGGGCAAGCCCGCTCCCACAGTTGATCTTTGTTGAACACAAAGTCTGGATTCACTGAAGATCAAATGTGGGAGCCGGGCTTGCCCGCGATGACGGCGTCACTATCACCACATCAACACCTGAAGGAAGACTGCCCGCATGAGCGACTCCGGCCGCGCCGATGCCCTGTTAGCCGAACTGCCACGGGACGGCCGCGGCCGGCTCAAAGTCTTCCTCGGCGCCGCTCCCGGCGTGGGCAAGACCTACGCCATGCTCCAGGCCGCCCACACTCAGATGCGCCAGGGCGTGCGACTGATCGCCGGCGTAGTGGAAACCCACGGCCGCGCCGAGACCGAAGCCTTGCTCAGCGGCCTGCCACAACAGCCGCTGCTGCGCTCCGAATACCGTGGCGTGATGCTGGAGGAAATGGACCTCGACGGCCTGCTCGCCGCCAGGCCCAAACTGGTGCTGGTGGACGAGCTGGCCCACAGCAACGCCCCCGGCAGCCGTCACGAAAAACGCTGGCAAGACATCCAGGAATTGCTCTCTGCCGGCATCAACGTATTCACCACGGTCAACGTCCAGCACCTGGAAAGCCTCAACGACCAGGTACGCGGCATCACCGGCGTGCAAGTGCGTGAAACCTTGCCCGACTGGGTCCTGCAGGAAGCCGACGAGCTGCTGCTGATCGACCTGCCATCCCGCGAACTGCTGGAGCGTTTGCGCGACGGCAAGGTCTACGTGCCGGAACAGGCCCGCGCCGCCATCGACGCCTTCTTCACCCAGACCAACCTCATGGCCCTGCGCGAGCTGGCGATGCAAACCGCTGCGGCCCACGTCGACGACGACCTGGCCCAGGGTTACCGCCAACTGGGCCAGGCCGCGCCCGCCGTGCGCGGCCGGCTGCTGGTGGGCGTGGACGGCGATGCCCAGGCCGAACGCCTGGTGCGCCACGCCAGCCGCGTGGCCCAGCGTCGGCATTTGCCGTGGAGCCTGGTGCACGTAGATAACGGCCGGGTGCGTGACGAGCAGTCGCGCCTGCGCCTGCAAAACGCCCAGCAACTGGCCGAGCGCCTTGGCGGTGAAGTGGTGTTGCTGCGGGCGGGGGAGGTGGCGAAGACGCTGATCCAGCACGCGGCCGAACGACGGGCCAGCTTGATTCTGGTGGGGCAGTCGCGGCCGCGCTGGCGGCGTAATCTGTTTGGCGGCGGCTTGGCCGCGCGCCTGCTGCGTAATGCCCGGGGTCTGGAAATCAACGTCCTCGACAGCGACGAAATCCCGGCCCCGCCACGCCTGCCGGATGTGCGTGGGCTGGTGTGGTTTGACTATGCGCTGGCGGTGGTAGCGACCGTGATCGCGGCGGCCGTCGCCTGGGGTGTCGCCAGTGTGCTGCCGTTGCCGAACATCTCGCTGGTGTTCCTGGCCGCCGTGCTCCTGGTGGCGGTGCGCAGCAGCCTGGGCCCGGCGCTGGCGTGTGCGGCGTTGTCCTTCCTGAGCTACGACTTCCTGTTTATCCCGCCGAATTTCTCTTTCGCGATCCAGCGTGAAGAGGACGTGCTGACGCTGTTGTTCTTCCTGCTGATGGCGGCGCTCACCGGCAACCTCGCCGCGCGCCAGCGCCGGCAGTTGCAGGCGTTGCGCGATACCCAGGAAGAAACCACCGAGCTGCTCGACCTGTCGCGCAAGCTCACCGCCGCCACGGATCGCCAGGCGGTGATCAGTGCCGCCGCGCACCATCTGGAAGGCTGGAGCGACCTGCAATTGTGCCTGCTTAACCGCGACGGGCAGGGCGACTGGAAGGTCGAGACCGGCGGCCCGATCACCTTCACCGAAGCCGAGCGCGCTGCCGCCGATTGGGCCTGGCAACATGATCAGCCGGCAGGCATGGGCACCGGCACCTTGCCGTTTGGTCGCTGGTGGTGGTGGCCGTTGTCCAGCGAGGAGGGGCCGTTGGGCCTTCTGGGTGTCAGCCCGAAAGCCGGTCTCGAATTGAGCGGCCAACGCCGTCGCCTGCTCACCGCCTTGAGCCAGCCATTGGCCCAGGCCCTGGCCCGTGCGCAACTCGGCCAGGAACTGGAAGCGGCGCGCCTGCATGGCGAAACCGAGCAATTACGCAGCGCGTTGCTGGCCTCGGTGTCCCATGATTTACGCACGCCGCTGACCTCCATGCGCGGCAGCATCGACAGCCTGCTGGCCCTCGGTGAGGCGATTCCCCTGGAGGATCGCCGGGAGTTGCTGGAAGGCACCCGCGATGAAGCCGAGCGCCTCGACCGCTACATCCAGAACCTGCTGGACATGACCCGCCTGGGCCACGGCGCCCTGAAGCTGGCGCGGGATTGGGTTTCTCCCGGTGATATCGTCGGCAGTTCCCTGGGCCGCTTGCGCGCGGTATTGGCGCCGCTGCAAGTGACCACCGACGTGCCGCCCGAGCTGCCACTGCTCTACGTGCATGCGGCCTTGATCGAGCAGGCGCTGGTCAACGTATTGGAAAACGCCGCACGCTTCTCGCCGCCCCAAGGCCGCTTGAAGCTCAGCGCGGGCGTGGTGGATAACCAATTGTTTTTTGCCGTCGCCGATGAAGGCCCGGGCATTCCCGAGGAGGAGCGCGCGAAGATTTTCGACATGTTCTACACCGCCGCCAGAGGTGATCGTGGCGGGCAGGGCACCGGGCTCGGTCTGGCGATCTGCCAGGGCATGGTCGGTGCCCACGGCGGGCATATCAGCGTGGCCGACGGCATTGAAGGCCGCGGCACCTGCATCACTTTATTCCTGCCATTGCAGGCCCAGCCTGGCCTGGAAAGCGAACCTTGAGCTACCCTCTTTTCTTCACGGATTTTGATTGGACACCATGAGCCAGACTGCGACGATTTTGGTCATTGACGACGAACCGCAGATCCGCAAGTTCTTGCGTATCAGCCTGGCCTCCCAGGGCTACAAAGTGATTGAGGCCGGCACCGGCAACGAAGGCCTGGCCCAGGCCGCCTTGAGTAAACCGGACCTGCTGGTGCTCGACCTCGGCCTGCCGGACATGGACGGCCAGCAGGTGCTGCGTGAGTTTCGTGAGTGGTCCACGGTACCGGTGCTGGTGTTGTCGGTGCGAGCCAGCGAAGTGCAAAAAGTCGAGGCACTGGACAACGGCGCCAATGACTATGTGACCAAGCCGTTTGGCATCCAGGAGTTTCTCGCGCGGGTGCGCGCGTTGCTGCGCCAGGCGCCGGCGGGGGAGGCCCAGGAAGCGGCGTTGCGCTTTGGCCCGTTGACGGTAGACCTGGCTTATCGCCGGGTGCTGCTGGACGGTGTCGAAGTGGCGCTGACCCGCAAGGAATACGCGGTGCTCGCGCAGCTGGCGCGGCATCCCGGGCGGGTGATTACCCAGCAGCAACTGCTCAAGGATATCTGGGGCCCGACCCATACCGAGGACAGCCATTACCTGCGGATTGTGGTGGGGCACCTGCGCCAGAAGCTGGCAGATGATCCGACTCAGCCACGGTTTATCGTGACTGAGGCCGGTGTCGGGTATCGGCTATTGAACACCGAAGCCTGAAGCGTTAGCTCAACCTGTGGCGAGGGAGCTTGCTCCCGTTGGAGTGCGCAGCGCTCCCAGGATTTTGGGGCCGCTACGCAGCCCAGCGGGAGCAAGCTCCCTCGCCACAAAAGCACTACTCATAAAACGTCAGTGTTGCTCACTCTCATACCGGTCCAGTGTATCGCTGGCAATCTCCCGCCCCAGTGCGATCAACTCCGGCGCCTTGTAGAACTCGAAAAATCGACAAACCCGCTTCGGCACGTTGATCAGGATATCCGGCGGGTACCCGGCGATCTTGTACTGCGCCAACGACGTCTGCATCACCTCAAAACTCTGGTTGATCAAATCCAGCAGCGACGCCGGCCCCACGTTATCGATGATGAACGAACCGGTCGCCGACTTCGGCGCGCCGGCCTTTTCCGGTGCGGCCGCCGGTTGCTGCGCTTCGGGTTCGGCAGACTCCAGCCACGGGTTGATATCGGCAGCCTGGGCCAACAGCGCTTCCTGCTCCAGCATTAACAGCTGCTCTGCCTGCTTGCGGCGAAACGGCAAGTGCGAACCCAGTGAGCGCACCAGGTTATCGAAGCGGCTCCTGAACGCCGGCGGGCGCTGGATTACCGGCAGTGTGTAGTGCTTCTGGTTGGTGGAGTTGAGGTTGACCGCAATGATCAGGTCGCAGTGGCTCGACACCACCGGCACGATCGGCAAAGGGTTCAAGAGGCCGCCGTCCACCAGCATGCGGTTGCCCTGCATCACCGGCGTAAACAGGCTGGGAATCGCCGCCGAGGCGCGCATGGCCTGGTGCAGGCAGCCTTCCTGGAACCAGATTTCCTGCTGGTTGGTCAGGTCGGTCGCCACGGCGGTGTAGGGAATGCGCAGGTCTTCGATATTGATCTCGCCGACGATCTTGCGGATCTGCCCAAAGACCTTTTCGCCACGGATCGCCCCCAGGCGAAAACTCACGTCGACCAGGCGCAGCACGTCCAGGTAATCGAGGCTTTCGATCCAGTTTCGATACTCGTCCAGCTTGCCCGCGGCATAGATTCCGCCGACCACCGCGCCCATGGAGCAGCCGGCGATGCAGGCGATGTCGTAGCCGCGTTTTTCAATTTCCTCGATCACGCCGATATGGGCGTAGCCCCGGGCGCCGCCGGAGCCCAGCACCAATGCAACACGTTTCTTCATGACCTGATCCTTTGCAAAACAGGTGACCACAATGCACCCATCAAGGGGCGCGCTTCAATCATCAGCGCTGCAACCGATTATTTTCGCGATCGGGCTACTCTGCTCGGGTATGCTCTGGCAATCGGCACTGCGGATTCAGGCAGTCGGATAAGGCACTTTTCGGTGTAGGCAACGTCTACACCTGTGACTGTTTTTTCTTTTCTTGAGGTGTCATTTGATGAAAGCCTGGATGTGTGTGCCTGTGATCGTGTTGGCCCTGGCCGGTTGTGCCGGGAAAACTGCTTATCGCGACAGCTGCGGCACGCAACTGGATGCTGCGTGGCACGAACTGGACCTGGCCAAGGCCGAAGGCTTTGCCGGCACCGTGAGTTATTCCAAGGCCCTTTCATTGCTGACTGGCGCCAAGACCCAGCAGCAGTTCGAAGCCTTCGAAGGCTGCTCGAACAAGGCCGAAAAAGCCCGCTTCTATATTCGTGAGTCTCGTGCAGGGCGTTGATCCCGGTCAGGGTGTCAGGGAGCGGTAATCGTTAGGGTTGTACGTGGCGTTTGTATTGCCAGGCGCCACGCTAGTCAGTTAACAGGGGAAGCGCATGGCAGGGTTGGTAGATCAGTTGGTCGCTCAGGTCATTGGCCTGGAAGTAGGGTTGCTGAACTGCCAGGCGCGCCTCGCCGCCGTCACGGACGGCGAGGCCCTGCATGACCTGCGCACCACCGTGCGGCGCTTGCGCAGCCTGTTGCGGCCATTGCGCGGGTTGCCCGGTGTCGAGCAACTCGAACAGGCCGCCAGCGCCGTCGGCCAACTGACTACACCCTTTCGCGACCGTGAAGTGCTGGCCGCGTACCTCCATCAGCACGGCTATCACGAGGCGGCTGACCGGCGTACCCGGCAGCAGGCGGCCACCTACCGCTCGGTCGCACAAGGGCCGGAGCTGGCGCAACTGCTGTTGATCCTCGAGGCATTCCCCCGCTTTATCCGCGCCTCCCAACGGCAGAAGCTGCTCAAGGGCCTGCGCGCGCGCATTGAAAAAAGTTTGGCCAAGCAATGGAAACGGCTCGGCGAGGCACTCCACGACCCGAACCATGACCGTCATCGCCTGCGCCTGTTGATCAAGCGCGTGCGTTATGCGGCCGAGGCTTATCCCGAGCTGGACAAGCTGCCCCCCAAAGCCGTGTCCCGTCTCAAGGCCGCTCAAGGTGCCCTCGGCGATTGGCACGACTGCTGGCAATGGCTGGCGCAAGCCGGGCACGAGCCCGATTTGCAGCCGTGCGTGCCCGGCTGGCACCGCACCATGGCCAAGGCCGAAGGGCAGGCGGATCGTGTGCTCGATAAGCTGAGCGCTGACTGCTTCGCTTGAGTCCGCGGCCTATCTGTCCGGCTTTTTGGCTGGAATAGGTGCTGTACGGCGCAGGCCGGGTGGTTAAGATCCTTCAATCCTTTTTTCAAATTGAGATCGCCATGCGCTTTAGTGATTTGCTCGACGCTGCCCGCAACCATCCCCTGGACGTTTCGATCCCTGCCGAATGGGCCCAGGGCCGTGCCACTTTTGGCGGCCTGGTGGTGGCGTTGCAATACGAAGCCCTGCGTGCACAGGTTCCGGCAGATCGCCCGCTGCGTTCGCTGGCGGTTACCTTTGTCGGCCCGGTGGCGCCGGATGTTTCGGCAAGCTACGAAGTCGAAGTGCTGCGCGAAGGCAAGGCTGTCAGCCAACTGCTGGGTCGTGTGGTGCAGAACGGTGAAGTGATGACCCTGGTGCAGGCCAGTTTTGGCGCCTCGCGGCCATCGCAGATCGATGTTGAAGCCGAACCGGCGCCCACCTTCAAACACTGGGATGAGTGCCAGGAGTTGCCTTACATCAAAGGGGTGACACCGGAGTTCATGCGGCACCTGGCGATGCGCTGGAGTGTGGGTGGCCTGCCATTCACCGGCAATAAATCCCGTGAGATGGGCGGCTGGGTGCGCCTGCGTGGCGATGTGAAGGAAGAGCCGCTGACCGAAGCGCATATCCTGGCGCTGGTGGATGCGTGGCCCCCGTCGGTGCTACCGCACCTGACCCAACCGGCCGCGGGCAGCACCCTGACCTGGACCATCGAATTCGTTCAGCCGCTGCAGACCCTCAGCACCCTGGACTGGTGCCAGTACCTGGTCCATATCGAGCATGCCCGCGACGGCTACGGCCATGCCGCTGCGCAGCTGTGGAGCCCCGACGGCCAGTTGATCGCTATCAGCCGTCAGTCGGTGGTGGTGTTCGCCTGAGGCTTCAGACCAGCAGGTGTTGATCATGGGAGGCGTCGCTGGCGCGGGCCTCCAGGCGACGACCGTGGTGCTGCAATGCCAGTGCCGCCACAATGCCGACAACGCCAATAGCCACACTTGCCGGGTTCTCGCTGAACACCCCGGACACCATCAACAGGAAGCCGATCACCAGCAGGGGCAGCGCCAGCAGTTGCAACACTTGATTGGTCCCATGCTGATGATTTTGCGGGTGGGTGCGCCATTGCCAGGCGGGGAGATTTGGATGACGTTTGCCCATGATCGTGATTCCTCTGTCCGTTGAAACATCTGAACAGAGTGTAGGCCGGGCAGGGTGGGGCGGCGAATCAAGGATGGCTATGGGGGCCATAGCCATCCCTTTAAGGTTTACAGCTTCAACTGGCCGATGGCCTTGCTCAGCTCCCCGGCCAGGGTTGCCAGCTGATTGCTGGTGGTCGCCGAATCCACAGTCTGTTGCACGGTGTTCTCTGTGACGTCTCGAATGCTCACCACTGCCCGATTCATTTCCTCGGCCACATGGCTTTGTTGTTCGGCGGCGACGGCAATCTGCGTGTTGCTCTCGCGCATTTGCGCCACGGCGCCGGTGATTTCGGCGAGGGCAATCCCGGCCTCCTGAGCCTGTTGCACACAGTCGTCGGCCTTGAACGAGCTTTCCTGCATGAAGTCCACCGCGTCCCGGGTGCCGGCTTGCAGGGCTGAAACCATGCGCGTGATTTCATCGGTGGAGCTTTGCACGCGCTTGGCCAGGTTGCGCACCTCATCGGCGACCACGGCAAAGCCCCGGCCCATTTCGCCGGCGCGGGCGGCTTCGATGGCGGCGTTCAGGGCCAGCAGGTTGGTCTGCTCGGCGATGCTGTGAATCACCCCGACCACCCCGTTGATTTTCTGGCTGTCCTCGGCCAGTTTCTGGATCATTTCGGCGGTCTGCTGCACGCCGGTGGACAGCCCGGCAATTGAGCGCTGTACCCGGCTGACCACTTCCTGGCCGCTGCCGGCGAGGGTGTCGGCCGTCTGGGACAGGTCGCGGGTAGCGCCGGCGTGCTGGGCGATGTGGTAGACGGTCGCGGTCATCTCGTTGATTGCGGTGGCGGCCTGGTCGGTTTCGCTTTGCTGGCCGAGCATGCCGTGCTGCACCTCGTTCATGCTGCTGGCCAGGCGTGCGGCGCCGTCGTCCAGTTGCTTGGCGGTGTGCGCGACGGTGTTGACCACCCGTTGATAACCCGCCTGCATCGCGTTAAAGGCACTGGCCATCTGCCCGACCTCGTCCTTGCAGGCCAGGGGCACGCGGGCCGAGAGGTCGCCGGTTTTCTCGACGTGCAGCATCACGTCTTTCAAGGTGTTGAGCTGGCTCAGCAGAAAACGGATCAGCAACTGTGAGGCGCCGAGCATCGCCAGCATCAGAATCATGACCGCCACCGCGTAGTTGGCGAAACGTTCTTCGAACACTTGGCTCAGGCTGGGGGCATAGGCCAGCACGGCGACGTGTTGGCCGTCGGCGCGGGTGATCACCTCGGCGCCCATCAGCGGGTTTTCGCCGAACAGTGGCATGGGGTTGATATCCACCCAGCCGTTGGCCGAGTCGAGGGCTGACAGATCCTGGTCGCCCAGCTGTGGGAGTTTGCCCTTGGCAAATGTCAGCCAGTGCTCGCCCTTGGGCAGTGGCTGGCCGGCAGGCCAGGCACCGAGCAAGTGCGCCTGGGCTTGCGCCGACGCCTGGGAGGCGTGGCTGCGGGCCTGCTGTTCGAGCTGCACGGCGTACAACACCAGCAACAGGGTGGTGATGAATGCGACCGCGTTGACGGCCCAGAATTTGTACTTCAGTGAGATGTTGCTAAGCCAGGCACCCATGGAAGGTTTTCTCTGATAGCGGAAACAGCATTGGCAAGGTGCCATTATTGTGCCGCTATCGAGTCAACAGGTTTTGATATGGGTCAATGCGTCGCGTCAATCCGGCACAGGCAACCCAAAAAACGCGCGGGCGCAGGTGGTAGTGTGTTGCGCGAGGTCTTCCACGGTTTCTTCGCGGTGCAAGGCCACTTCCCGCAGGACCTCCGGCAAATAGGCCGGCTCGTTGCGACCGTTTTTCGGTTTGGGCCGCAGGGTTCGTGGCAGCAGGTAGGGCGCATCGCTTTCCAGCATCAGACGGCCCCGGGGAATTTCCCTGACCAGCGGATGCAGGTGCGTCCCGCGACGCTCGTCGCAGATCCAGCCGGTGATGCCGATATGCAGGTCCAGGTCGAGGTAGCTGAACAATGCGCGCTGCTCGCCGGTGAAGCAGTGCACCACGGCGGCGGACAGGTGATCGCGATAGTCCCGCAGGATTTCCAGCAGGCGCTGGTTGGCGTCGCGTTCGTGGAGGAATACCGGGAGTTTCAGCTCCACGGCCAGGGCCAGGTGCTCTTCGAGGACTTTTTCCTGCTGGGGGCGCGGCGAGAAATCCCGGTTGAAGTCCAGCCCGCATTCCCCTACCGCACGTACGCGGCTTTCCTTGAGCAAGCCGCGCAGGCGCCTGGCGCTTTCGGCATTCCAGTCACTCGCGGAGTGGGGGTGGATACCGGCGGTGGCGAACAGGCGTTGCCCGCTTTCGTCCAACTGCTGGCACAGCTCCAGGGCCTGTTCGCTGCCGTCGACACTGGTACCGGTGAGCACCAATTGGCTCACCCCGGCGGCGTAGGCACGCTCGAGAACGGCCTGGTGCTTTTCGTCGAAACTTGGGTTGGTCAGGTTGACGCCGATATCAATGAGTTGCATGGTGCTACCTCCGCCTGCGGTCGGAAAGCATATCAGAGCTGTAGATTTATAAGAAAAGCCAAGAACTACAACGAGTTAAAGCTGTCTTTGAAAGTCGCAAGTAACACCGTGTTTGGTTTGTCGCCATCTGCCGTGCAACCCTTGTGCCCAAAGCCTGCGCTCATGGCGCTCTGTTTCTGTCCCCCAACGCCTCGTTTTTCGCGACGCGATGGGCAGTATTCTTTCTTCCGGAGAGCGGATGATCCGACCCTCGGCGTTGCTTGTGTTGTGCCTGACGTTACTGCTGCCCATGGCGGCGGTTGCGCGTCTGGACGGGCCGCTGGAAGTGACCAAACCCGGCAAGGTCCGCGACCTCGCGGAAATCCGCAGCAGCCGCACCCTGCGGGTGTTGGTCAACCAGAGTCGCAACAGTTCCGGCGAAGTCCAGGGCCAGGCCATCGGTCTTGAATACCATCGCCTGCGCGCTTTCGAGCAGTACCTCAACGGTCACGCCCGTGACGGAGAGGAAATCAACCTCAAGATTATTCCCAAGGCCAAGGATCAGTTGATCGGCGCGTTGGCCCGCGGCGAGGGCGACCTGGTAGCGCCCGGCGAATTGCTCGACGTGAAGGCGGCACACAAGATTGCCACCAGCGACCCGATTGCCAGTGACGTGCCGTTGTGGCTGGTGGGGCTCAAGGGCGAGCGACGGTTTACCAAACTGGAGCAACTGTCCGGGCGCACGCTGGCGCTGACCACCGGCAGCGCCGCGTCGGACGCGATCAATCAGGTCAACCAGAAACTGGCGCTGCACAAGTTGCCACCGGTGAAGGTGGAGTGGGTAGACCCCAGCCTGGCGGTGGAGGACGTGCTGGAGATGGTCCAGGCCGGGATTTTCCACCTGACCATCGTCGAGCGACCGATTGCCGAGCGCTGGGCGAAGATCCTGCCCAAGCTGCGTTTTGACCGGCAAGTAACCATCAGCGAGCCGGGCGAAGAGTATTGGTTCGTACGCCAGGATGCCTCGATGCTGCGGGCCAGTATCGACCGTTTCCTCAAGACCTACCGCACCCCGTCCGACCAGGATGTGGCCTTCCAGCGCATCTACCGCCGTCTCTATCAAGTACGTTATCCACTGGCCCGGGCCGACCGCCAGCGCCTGGAAAAACTGCGCCCGGTGCTGCAAAAGCATGCCCGGGAGCAAGGCATGGACTGGCTGAACCTGGCTGCGCTGGCGTTCAAGGAGTCGGCCCTCGACCCCGGTGCTCGCAGCAGTGGCGGCCCCACCGGGCTGATGCAGATCACCCCGTCGGCGGCGCAACGGGTCGGGGTCAATAACATCGAGAACCTGGACAGCAACGTGCAAGCGGGCGCGCGGTACCTGGCGATGATCCGGCGCAAGTTTTTCTCAAGTCCCAAACTCAATGAGCGCGAGCGCATGGCCTTTGTCCTGGCGGCCTACAACATGGGCCCCGAGCGGGTTCAGGGAATGCGCGCCGAAGCCCGGCGCCGGGGGCTCAACCCGAATCAATGGTTTTTCCAGGTCGAGCGCATTGCCATGGAGCAAGTGGGAATGGGCGGCGTCAGCTATGTTAATAGCGTGAACAAGTATTACTTGGCGTTTGATCGGGAGCGGGAGTCCCTTGAGCCACCGGCAGCGAAAATTGCCTCACGCAAGTAATCTATTTTCTCGATGTTAATTAGGCAATTTATCGGCTTTTATCATTGTTTAAACTGATTAATATAGCGGCCAACCAACCCCTACCTTGAAAAGGATTATCAGCATGAGCCCATTGATCACCCGCATCCTCTCCACCCGCGCCGGCTACGGCCTGACCGTTCTGCGAATTTTTGTCGGAATCATCTTCGCCGCTCACGGTTCGCAGAAACTCTTTGGCTGGTTTGGCGGTGGCGGCCTGGCGGGCACGGCCCAATGGATGGAAAGTATCGGCCTGGCGCCGGGTACCTTGATGGCCGTGTTGTCCGGCGGTACCGAGTTTTTCGCCGGGCTGGCGCTGATCATCGGTTTGCTGGCACGGCCTGCGGCGTTGGGCCTGACGATCATTTCCCTGGTTGCGATTTTCTCGGTGCATATCCATAACGGTTTGTTCATGGCCAACAACGGTTATGAGTTCGCCCTGGCGCTGCTGGGCGGTACGCTGGCGGTGTTGCTGGAAGGTGCAGGCAAACTGTCTGCCGACCGCGCCATCACTCACTGATCCCGCGAAATTCCCTTTAAAGGCCCGCCCCGTGCGGGCCTTTTCGTTGCCAGGGATTCTTGACACCGCCCTAGCGGCTTCTCTAGGATGTTGCCCATGCGCCGATTTAAACAGCTAATTGCGGGGCGCCACCGGTGACTGATCACAGTCCCGACAGAAGCCAGAGCCCATGGGCCGGTTTCGAAATTCCGCTAAAGCGCTGGTTCGGTGTTGCCTCTCACCTGCCCGCAGACTTTTGAGGCAGAGACACGACACGATGAATGCACTACGCCCCCTCATACGCCTGGCCCCGATCACCGCGGACCTTACCCAACGCAATCCGAAAATCCTTCTGGGCGGCAAGCACCAGCCGACGCTGCTGCGCTATCTGGACGGCTGGCCGCGCCGTACGGGGCGGCCTTCGGCGTTTCTGATCCAGTTTGTCGAAGACGGCGACTCCCTCGCGCGCTTTGCATCCAACAGCTTTGACCTGGCCGTGATTCAAGCGCCGAGTGCGAGTGATGCGGGCGAAGTGATACGCCAGTTGACCCGTATTGCCCGGCAAGGGCTGATCGCCCGGCGTTGAACCCTCAGTAAAACGCCGCTGAAGGCAAGTGCTGGCGACGGCGACGAACCAGGAACATACCCCACGCAATCAGGCACAGTATCAGCGGTATCGGCAGGATATTGAGCAGCTTAATCTTGCGCTCCAGGGCATGAACCTGTGCGTATGCCTGAACCTTCAGCGCGTGAATTTCCATGGGCACTCGCAAGCGTTCCTTGTTGAGTGCCTGCAGCAGTACGTTGGAGGTGACCGCCTGGACTCCTGGCGAAAGGGTGCGGGGGTTCAGTAATTGCCATTCCTTTTCCGTTTGCTCCAGGCGTTGCACCAGTTCGACGGATTTTTCCCGGTAGGCCTGTGCAGCGTCTTCGCGCATTGCCTGCAGCACCTGCAGTGATCGACCGCCGCCTGCGCGGGGGCGAACGTTCATCAGGGCATCGGGCGCCGCCAGGTTATCCAGGGTGTTCAAGACAAACATCGCGTTATCGGACGACGCTCCGCTAATCGTGCGGTTGCCTGGGCCCATTCCTGCCACTCGGTCGCTGAGCAGGTCGGTGTCGGCGACCACCACGACATGGATGTTCGCAGACTTTTGCACGCTGGCATCACGCCCGTTGATCCCCTCAGGGAAAGCGGAATAGGCAGGCCCCTCGACGCGGGCGGCAATCACCTGTTGCTGGCCGCGAGCGGTTGCCTCGTTGTTCAGTGAATCAAACGGTGCTGGCAGGGCGAAGCGCTCGGCATCAAACAGCGCCGCTTGCCCGGAGCTTTGGAGCAGTGGAGTGAAGGTCATGCGGCTTTTTTTGGCGGGAGCCAGTGCGCCACTGCTCAAGACATTCACGCTGCGCAGTTTCCAGGTGCTGATGTCATCCTGTGCCATCGCCTGGCGGGGCAGGGTCAGCGCAGCGGGGTGGCGCACCGCTGGCTGGCCGGTGGTCATGATCACTGAGGTGGCATAGTTGCGATCGGCGAGTACCTTGTTCGTCGACATCTGGATGCCCCAAGCGCTCAGCAATGCTTCCAGCCTGGGGTTTTCCGGGCTTGTGAGGCTGGCGTCCAGGCCGGTTAGCGGGTCGATAAACATCATCAATTTGCCTGCGCCCAGCACAAACTGATCGATTGCGTACAAGGTTTGATCAGGCAGTTTGCCGGGGTGAACCACCATCAAGGTTTTGACGTGTTCGGGAATCTTCTCGATACCTGGCTCCAGCGTGACGATCCTGAATTGGCGGCGCATCTCTTGAAGCAGCTGCCAGGCAGGCGTATTCACGGCGTTGCGCTCGTCCCGCTCACCCTCCATTGGCAGCCGGGATATCAGGCCTATGACGGGTTGCTCGGGGTGAGTCGCCTTATGAATCAGATGGCTGATTTCATATTCCAGCAGTGATTCCCGGTCCGGGCTGAATGACTCGATGCTGTGTGGCCCATGATCGGCGCTGCTTGCGACGAGGCCGAAGAACCCTTGTTGGTCGTCAAGTCCCAGTAGCCTGGCCTTGTACTCATCCTCTGAAAAAGGGGTGGGGTCGATAAGGTGCAGGTTGATTTTGCCCTTTGCGAATTTTTCATACTCCCTGAGCAGTAACTCCACACGGTTACTGTAACTTTCCAGCGAGTTGGTTCTTTGCGGATGTTTGCTGGAGTTGAAAAAGTACAGGTCGACTGGCTGTTCCAGTGAGGTGAGTAGTGTCTCTACAGGCGCGGAGAGTGTATGAATTTTTTGTTCTGAAAAATCCAGCCGTATATTCGGAAGCTTAAGTGCCCATACCAGGTTAAATGCAAGAAAGAGCAGCAATAGGGTGAGAATTGTGAGGCTGGCGCTTAGTGGCGTTCTCATCGTCATGTGTCCTTCTCAACCGTTTCTGACATTCAGGGCGATGATCGTTGCAGCGAGAAAGGTTACGATCAGGCTGATAAAGTACAAACTGTCCTGAAGAGCCAGAACACCCTGGTCAATGGCATCGAATCGCGTCGATGGGCTCAGGGAAATAATCCGGTCAATAAGCCAGAGGGGGGCTTGGTGTTCAATGGCATCAAGAATCGATGACAACCCACTGGCGGCCAGCAGCAAGCCCAGGGTTACTGTAAATATCACCACCCGGTGATGGGTCAGTGTGCAGATAAAACAGCCCACCGACAGATAACTTCCGGCTAATAGCCAACTTGCCAGGTATTGGGAGGCGATAACGGTATTGTCTGGAGTTCCCAAGTAGTTAACCGTGATAACCAAGGGGAAGGTCAGCAACAAGGCAATTCCGGAAACGACCCAGGCTGCCAGAAATTTACCGGCAACCATTTCGAAGCCAGTGACCGGCAGGGTCTTTAGAAAGTCCATGGCACCCGTGTTGTGCTCGTCCGCCCACAGTTGAGTGGCAAGCACTGGCGCCAACAGTAAATACAGCCAGGGGTGCAGTTGGAAAAAAACCAGCAGGTCAACACTGCCTTGCTCCAGTAGCTGGCTTGTATGGAAGCCAAATGCAGTGGCTGCTGTCAGGAATGCTGCCGTGCTCAGATAAGTGACGGGGGTTGAAAAGTAACTGGCAAGTTGACGCTTGAATATGACCGGTAGACGTTTCAATTTGATGCCTCCTGGCTCATATGGTTGACCACTTCGTCCAAACGCCCGGTCTCCAGGTTCAGGGCATTGATTTTCCAGCGGCGGTGAGTGATCAGTGCGTTGATATGGGGGTAAATGGTTTGCCCCGGTATGGCGAGCACGGTCACTGTGCCGGGGGTCTCGCGGTCTTGCTCGATACCGGCGACCCCGGGCAACACCGCCAGGGCGAGCAGGTCCAGCGGCGTGTCTGCGGCAAGGGTCACCGCCTGGTAATGACGGGAGCTGCGCTGCAGTTCGGGCAAGGAAGTGTCTGCCACCAGGCGACCGTCGGCGATTACCAGGGCCCTGTTACAAATGCGGGTCAGCTCTTCAGGCGTTCGGGACGCCACAATGATCGTCATTTCGTCGTTCAACGACTTAATGAGCATTCTGACTTTGTGTTTTTGGTCGGCGCTCAGTCCTTCCGTTGGCTCATCAAGCAACAGTAGGCTGGGGTCATGCAAGATTGCCTGCGCGATCGCTACTTTGCGTTTCAAGCCTGGCGGGAGGGTTCCGATCGGGCATTTGAGTATCCGCCAAAGCTCCAGCCGTGCGACCGCCCGGTCAATCATTTTGCGCTTTTGCGCGCCATGGAATCCGCGTACTCCAGCGATAAACTCAAGAAAGCCTTTCACGCTCATTGCGTTGTGGGTCAGTAATGACTCTGGCTGGTAGCCTGTCACCTTCTTCGCCTGGAGAGGGTTGTGGGCTATATCATTACCGAATATTTTTATATGACCTGAAGAGGGTGCGATCGAGCCTGAAATCATTTTGATGACAGTTGTTTTTCCCGCGCCATCATTTCCAAATAGTCCCAGGCATTCCTGGGGTTGGGCGTTGAACGAAAAATCATGAATGATGCTTTTTCCGCCCATCTTTTTTGTCAGGCTCGTTATCTCGATCATTATGCTTTTCTAGTGAATGGATATGGCAAGGCGCGATTAATTCGATGCCTCGATTAACCTGCTTGAGCAGCAGGTTGTGGATGTTCGAAAAGTCAAAACTTGAAATCTTTATGATTGGCGCGTGTCCAGTGTCGTACTGTTAAAAAATGGTACGTTCAATGGGCAGTCTTGGAAACGCTGAAACGCCTGAATAAGATAAGTCCTACGTGCCAAGCGATAGCTCGCTGAAACAATTGTTATGTTTTTAATGCTTCAATTACTGTCGTCTTTTATTTGGCGTGTATTCGAAGTCCGCCAATTTTTAATGGAGCCTGATCATCATGCTGCTTCTACGTACCCTTGTTCTTGAACAGTCCGGGCATGATGCACCGGTCAACGGTGCCCTGCTGTGTGGTTTTGCAGTGGCTCAGATTGCTTCGAACTTCCTTGCCTATAGTCTGGATGAAGAGACGGAGCCCGGTAGTTCACGGGTGTATATTGCGGCGTTACGTAAAAAGTCCGAACGGTACTTTCTGGGGGCGATAGACTCCAGGGAAGATCTGCAAATAGCGACCCAAGTCTTCAAGCAAATCCTGACGCTCGCCGCTGCACCCGGGGCAAAGTCCGCGAGCACCGGCGAGACGCCGATTCCCTATCATTTCGTCGATCTGAAAGGTTGCAAGCTGCCCCCCGCCAGGCCCGAAGATCATCACTCGCTGACGATCAAGAAATCCCTGGTGATGAAGGTGATTACCCTGGGCACTTCGGCGCCCGGTTTGCCCGCCATCGAAAGCAGTTCATTGATCGTGCCGTCGATTCGTTTCTCCTCAAGGATGGTTTCTCCTCCAAGGGCGGCGGAACACTCGGAGCATGCGCCACCCGTGCCCGAACCGGCGCCCCAGGCAACCATGGAAGTGTTTGAGATAGCCGAGCCACTCGTTGAGTTGCCACCGCCAGCACTTGCCGAGGCACCTGTGGTCGCCGCTCCACCGCAGGCGCCGGCAGCCCGCCAACCTGAACCTGCCCGGCCAGAGTCGGCTTCGTTGTTTGAAGTGGACGATACGCTGGCCAATCTTGCCCGAGTGGCGCAGGAGTTGACTCAGCAAAAGCTCACCGTGCTCAGGCAGGAGGAAGCGCTTGAGCAGTTACGCCTGGAACTGCGTCAGGAAAAGGCAGACATCGAGCAGGGGAGCCAGCGGAGTGCCGAGAGGGTTGCCGAAAAAGAAGCGTCGCTGGAGTTGTTGGCGCGCACGCTGGCCACTCGTGAGGAAGAACTGGCTGACGGCTCGGCGTTAAACCGGGCGGAGCAGCGTCGAATCGACGAGCGTATGCGCTATCTGGAGAGCCAGGAAACCCAGTTGCACAACCGTGACCTGGACGTTCGTCACAAGGAGCAGCAGCTGGCGGCCGCACTGTTTCAGTTGCCTGTCCTGCGGGACAACCTGAGGGTTGCATTGCAAACCCTGGATGAGTCTCTCGCGTGGCTGAATGAGACTGGACGCAGCCAGCCTGAAAGTCGCCTGCTTCAGTCGGATGCAGACTGACACTGTGCCGGTCCCGGCACCGGAATGCGTCGGCGGGTCTGGCTACTTTCCTGTGTTCATTTATCATCGACCCCCACAGTCGGCATTGGGCGTTGAATGCGTTGCACCTGATGCGGCAGCGGGTCTGAAAAATGGAAACTTCCAGGGGATGTAGAGCTTTTGAGCACCAAGCTGATTACCAAAGAAGGTCATGAAGCCCTGAAAAAGGAGCTTGATTACCTGTGGCGAGAAAAGCGTCCTGATACCACCCGTAAAGTGACATGGGCCGCTTCCCTGGGGGATCGGAGCGAAAACGCCGACTACCAGTACAACAAGAAGCTGCTGCGGGAAATTGACCGCAGGGTGCGCTATTTGCGCAAGCGCCTGGAAGACATGCGCGTGGTTGAGTACATGCCCGAGCAGGAAGGCAAGGTGTTTTTCGGCGCCTGGGTAGAGATTGAAAACGAGCAGGGCGAGACCAAGCGTTTTCGCATCGTGGGTTACGATGAGATTTATGAGCGTATGGATTACATCTCCATCGACTCACCCATGGCTCGCGCACTGCTGCGCAAGGAAGTGGATGACGAGGCGCTCGTGCAGACCCCAACCGGCGAAGTGTGCTGGTGGATCACCGCTATCGAATATGTGAAGTAGCAACGGATGGCCCGCGCGCTTTGAAGAGCGCGGGCCATCTGCGTTTTCAGCCCTCGCGCAGTACCGTCAACGGGCTGGCATTCAGCGCGCGGCGAGTGCCGAATACGCCGGCCCCGCCGATCAGCACCGCGCCGATCACCGGCAGCAGCAACAGCAAGGGGTGCGGGTGCCAGGCCAGGTCGAACGCATAGCGATACAGCACCAGCGTCACCAGTTCCGTGCCCAGCGCCGCCAGCAGGCCGCTGACCGCACCCAACAGACCAAACTCGATACGCCGGGCCTTGACCAGCAACTTGCGTTCCGCCCCCAGCGCCCGTAGCAGGGCACCTTGGCGAATCCGCTCATCGAGGGTTGCCTGTAGCCCGGAGAACAAGACCGCCATCCCCGCTGCCAGCACGAACAACAGCACGTACTCTACCGCCAGGGTGACCTGAGCCAGAATGCTGCGCAGTTGTTCGAGCAGTGCCTCCACTTGCAGGATGGTCACTGCCGGGAAGGCCCGGGACAGGTCGACGATCTGCTGGTCGTGGCCGGGCGCCAGGTAGAAGCTGGTGAGGTAGGTGGCCGGCAGGTCCTTCAAGGTGCCGGGCTGGAAGATCATGAAGAAGTTGGGCTGGAAGTTGTCCCAGTTGATTTCCCGCAGGCTGGTGACCCGGGCTTCACGGTTTTCCCCGCCGACGGTGAATACCAGATGATCGTTGAGCTTGAGTTTCAGGCTATCAGCGACCTTCGCCTCAACCGAGACGCCGGGGATTTCGTCGGTCGGCTGCGCTGTCCACCAGGAGCCCGCCGTCAGCGTGTTGCCTGGTGGCAGGTCAGCGGCCCAGGTCAGGCTCAAGTCCCGCTGTACCGCACGGTCGCCGCTGGAGTCCTTGCTGACGATCTCCTGCACCGGCGCGCCATTGATGCTGATCAGTCGCCCCGGCACCACCGGATACAGCGGGGCAGACTGCGCCTGCAGTTCCAGCAGGCGTCCGCCGAAGGTGTCTTTGTCGGCGGGCAGGATGTTCAAGGCGAAATAGTTGGGCGCGTCCTTGGGCAACTGGTTTTGCCAGGTGTCGAGCAATTCGCCACGCAACAATGCAATCAAGCCCATGGACAACAGGATCAGCCCGAACGCCAGGGACTGGCCCGCCGCGGCCAGTGGGTGACGCAGCAACTGGCCCAGCCCCAGGCGCCAGGGCAGGGAGGCCCGGGCCAGCAGGCGTCGCAGGCTCTGCAACAGCAGCAGGAGCAGGCCGCCGAGAACCAGCGCGGCAATCACTCCGCCGCCCAGCAGGGCGAACGTCAGCACCAGGTCGAGACTCAGGCGCCACATGATCAGGCCCAGGGCGAACAACGCGGCGCCGTAAACCATCCAGGTGCTGGAAGGGATGGGCAGCAGGTCACGTCGCAGTACCCGCAGCGGAGGCACGCGTCCCAGCGCGGCGAGTGGCGGCAGGGCGAAACCGGCGAGGGCCACCAGCCCGGTACCGATCCCGGCGATGGCTGGCAGCAACCCACCGGGCGGAACGTCCGCTGGCAGCAGGTCATGCAACAGCGCAAACAGGCCCAACTGCGCCAGCCAGCCGAGCAGGGCGCCGGTCAGGCTGGCCAGCAGCCCCAGTACGGTCAGTTGCAGGCTGAACAGCAGCATGGTCTCGCGCCGCGATAAACCGAGGCAGCGCAGCAAGGCACTGGCATCAAAGCGCCGGCTGGCGAAGCGGTTCGCCGAGAGCGCTACCGCCACGCCGGAGAGCAACACCGCCACCAGGCTGGCCATGTTCAAGTAACGCTCGGCTTTGCCCAGGGCGCCACCGATCTGCTGGTTACCGTCGCGTGCATCCTGCAGTCGCTGGTTGGCCGCCAGGCCGGGCTTGACCAGGTCGCGATAGGTTTGCAGCACAGTGCCGCCCTGCGGCGCGCGCCAGAGGTCGCGATAACTGACGCGGCTGCCGGGCTGCACCACGCCGGTGGCATCGAGGTCGGCCAGGTTGATCATCACCCTGGGCGTGAGGCTATAGAAGTTGCCGGCTCGGTCCGGCTCGTAGGTCAGCACGCGGGCCAGGCGCAGGGTCTTCATGCCGACGTCGATGCTGTCGCCGATTTTCAGGTTCAGTGCCGTCAGCAGCCGTGCTTCCACCCAGGCTTCACCGGGCTTGGGGCCACCTCCGGGAGTTTCCTCGCCGAAGGGCTCGGCGGCGCTCTTCAGCTCGCCGCGCAAAGGATACTCCTCGTTGACCGCCTTGATGCTGGACAGCTGGATGCCGTTGTCGGTGGCAATCACGCTGGAGAACTCCACGACCCGGGCGTGCTGCAGGCCCAGTTCGGTACCGCTCTGGATTTGCTCGGTGCGGGCGGGTGAACTGCCTTCCAGCACCAGGTCGGCCGCCAGGAACTCTGTGGCGCGCAACATCATGGCGCCGTTCAGGCGAGCCCCGAAGTAACCGATGGCGGTGCTGGCGGCGACAGCCACCAGCAGGGCGAAGAACAGCACGCGCAGTTCGCCGGCGCGGGCATCGCGCAGCAACTGGCGAAGGGCAAGGCTGAACAGGCGCAACAGCGGCAAACGTGCCATCAAGGCTCCAGGGGCGCGACCATCAGGCCGGCTTCAAGACGGATCAGGCGGCGGCAACGGTGGGCCAGGCGCTCGTCATGGGTGACCAGCACCAGGGTCGTGCCGCTCTCTTTGTTGAGTTCGAATAGCAGGTCACTGATGCGCTCGCCGGTGTGGCTGTCGAGGTTGCCGGTGGGTTCATCGGCAAACAGCACGTCCGGTTCGGCGGCAAACGCCCGGGCAATCGCCACCCGTTGCTGCTCGCCGCCCGAGAGCTGGCGCGGCGAATGGGTCAGGCGCTGGCCCAGGCCGACGCGCTCGAGCAGGTGTCTGGCGCGTTCGCGGGCGTCCTTGCGGCCGTCCAGTTCCAGCGGCAGCATCACGTTTTCCAACGCATTGAGGCTGTCGAGCAACTGGAAGGACTGGAACACAAACCCTACGTGCTCGGCACGGATGCGCGCGCGTTGATCTTCGTCGAGGGTACTCAGGGCTTGCCCGGCGAGGGTGACTTCGCCACTGCTGGGCAGGTCGAGGCCGGCCAGCAAGCCGAGGAGGGTGGATTTGCCGGAGCCGGAGGCGCCGACGATAGCCAGGCTATCGCCCTTGTTCAGTTCCAGGCTCAGTTCGTGCAGGATAGTCAGTTCACCTTCCGCGCTGGGAACCACTTTGCTAAGGTTTCGCGCGGTGAGAATGCTTGCGCCCATGGAGAATCCAATGCGAATGTGGTTTTTGAGTGCTGGCCTGGCCTTGATGTGCATGGCCCAGAACGCAGCGGCGGGTACAGTCCTGATCGTTGGCGATAGTATCAGTGCCGGTTTCGGGCTGGATACCAGCAAAGGGTGGGTAGCGTTGTTGGGACAACGGCTCAAGAGCGAAGGTTTCGACGATAAAGTGGTCAACGCCTCCATCAGCGGCGACACCAGTGCCGGAGGTCTGGCGCGGCTGCCGGCGGCGCTTGCAGAGCATAAGCCCGACCTGGTGATCATTGAGCTGGGGGGCAATGATGGCTTGCGTGGGCAGCCACCTGCGCAATTGAAACAAAATCTTGCATCGATGATCGACCAGTCCAAAGCCAGTGGTGCCAAGGTGCTGTTGTTGGGCATGCAGTTGCCGCCCAATTACGGCCCTAAATACACCACCGCGTTTGCCGAGGTTTACGGGGCCCTGGCCAAGGAAAAAAACGTCCCGCTGGTGCCGTTTTTCCTGGAAGGTATCGGCGGCCATCCAGAGCTGATGCAGGCTGACCAATTGCACCCGGCAGTTGGCGCGCAGGGCAAGTTGCTGGAAAATGTCTGGCCAACGCTAAAACCACTGCTATGACGCTTTTCTAGCAGCGGTCTTTCGGCTAAGGTGGCGCCCCCCCGATTTGGAGCCCCCGATGTCGCGTCCTGCCTGGTCCCTGTTTGCCTACCAACTGATCGAGCCTGACGAGCAGCTGGATCTGTTCGCCTGCCAGGAAGTCCGGGTGCATCTGGTGACGCGTCAATTGGAGTTGGGCGGGTCCATCGACCGTACCCTCTGCGGTACGTTATTGCCCGCTCAGCCACGCTGGTCGTCGGTGGATCGCTCGATCTTCCAGGACCAGCGTTTGTGCCCCTTGTGCCGGGCGATCCTGGAGTCGCAAAAGCGCGGCACACCGCCGATCTGGCCAGAGCTGCGCTTCGAACTTTGAATATGGGTGCCCGCCGGGCAGCCGTGTACAATCCATTTTTTACTACCCGTCGATCTGCGAAGGAATTCCCGGATGTTGTCGCGCCTCTCCGTCGTCACCTGCTGCCTGTCTCTTGCTGCGCTCTGCGCGGCCGGTTCCGCCGCAGCCTTGCAGTTGCCTTTGCCGCCACCGGGTGAAGATATCGTTGGCCAGGTCCAGGTGATCAAGGCCAAGTACGAAGATACCTTCGCCGACCTGGGCACGACCTACGACCTGGGTTATTCGGAGATGGTCGCGGCCAACCCGGGCGTCGATGCCTGGTTGCCGGGGGCGGGTACCGAGATTGTGCTGCCGACGCGCTTCATCCTGCCGCCGGGCCCGCGTGAGGGCATCGTGATCAACCTGGCGGAATACCGGCTCTACTACTACCCCAAGGGCCAGAACGTGGTGTACACGTTCCCGTTGGGGATTGGCCGTGAGGGCTGGGGCTCGCCGGTGGCCCACACCACGATCACGGGCAAGATCCCGAACCCGACCTGGACCCCGCCCGCCTCGATCAAGGCCGAGCACGCCGCCAATGGCGACCCGTTGCCCAACGTGGTGCCGGCCGGCCCGGACAACCCGCTGGGGCCGTTCAAGTTCACCCTGGGCACACCGGGTTACCTGATCCACGGCTCCAACATGAAGTTCGGCATTGGCACCCGCACCAGCCACGGCTGCTTCCGCATGTTCAACAACAACGTGCTGGAAATGGCCAGCATGGTGCCGGTGGGCACGTCGGTGCGGATCATCAACGATGCGTACAAGTTCGGCGCAGCCGGTGGCAAGGTGTATCTGGAAGCCCATACGCCGCTGAACGACGACGGCACTCCATCGGTGGTCGACAAGCACACTGCGGTGATTAACGCCTTGCTCAAGCGTGAAGACCTGTCCAGCAACCTGCGGGTCAACTGGGACCAGGTGCGTGATGTCGTTGCCGCCGAAGACGGTTTGCCGACTGAAATCGGTGTGCCGGGCGGGGCGCCGATGGTGTCGAGCACGCCGGTCGATCTGCAGCAATAAGCCTGCAGGCGCCATAACCCGTTATCGCCTTGCGCGGTAGCGGGTTTTTTATTGCCCGGACGTCAGCCAAATTCCAGGCAAAAAAAAGCCGATCCAAGAATGGATCGGCTTGATAACAACCCCGAAGGATTATTACTTGCGGCTTGCTTTTTCAAGCATGCGCAGAGCGCGCTCGTTAGCTTCGTCAGCAGTCTGTTGTGCTTTTTGAGCAGCAGCCAGAGCTTCATCAGCTTTACGGTAGGCTTCGTCTGCACGAGCCTGGGAGCGAGCTGCTGCGTCTTCAGTTGCAGTCAGACGAGCTTCGGTTTCTTTGGAGACGCTGCTGCAACCGGTAGCCAGAACTGCGGCCAGAGCCAGAGCAGAGAATTTCAGAACGTTGTTCATCGTGTTCCCCTTCAAGGACTTTCTATTAAATGGCTACTTTCTCAGAGTGAGCTAATAGCCGGCGTACATACTACCCATTACTTGTAGTAAGTAAACTGACGTAGCGCAAGAAGCAAAAAAAATTCTCGCGGCCAATCTATTTTGGCTAATCTTTTGAGAGTCTGTATAAAAATTATCCAGATTTTTGCACTCTGCCGGGGATTGGATCCAGCCTGAAAGGGCCGGCTGGCATGTGTTAAGCCATGTAAACATAAGTCATTTTATATATCGTCCCCGACACTATTGTTCAGATTGTCTTTTCGCCCCTCGGTATCTTTTGTGCATGTAGAGGTGACTTTAAGAGCGGGTGTTCGTCTCAAGCTTCAACTGCCGGCAATGTTCAGGCCATCGACCTAAGGATGCTCGATCGCCCTTTCTATGTCCGCCAGCGCAGAAGGATGACGAGTGCGCCTTGAGCAATTACGCGATTGGTGCCTACTATTTCCGTGGGCTGGTTGTGAGCGCTAGTGCAAGGCACTGGCGGCTTTTCTCGTTGTCGAAACCGGCACCGGGTGGCGTAGATGTTCCTTCGCCGGAAAAACATCGGTAAGGTAGGGGTCAGAAACCAAGACCCGCGAGGAGTAGTGATGAGCGAGGCGTTGTCCATCCACCATGACCAGGCTGGTCATCAGTTCGAGACCAATGTGGACGGTCATCGTGCCTATCTGACCTATATGGACCTTGGGAAGCAGACCCTGGATATCTATCGCACCTTCGTGCCCAACGCGCTGCGAGGCCGTGGCATCGCTGCCGCGCTCACCGAGGAAGCGTTGAAGTTTGCCGAAGAGGCAGGTTATACGGTGATCCCGTCCTGCTCCTACGTGGAGCGCTACATGGAGCGCCACCAGCGCCATGCCGCGAAGCTCTGAGTAGCGTAAGGCGGGGCGCGGAGCGTCCCAGGCGGCATTCCCACGCAGAGCGAGGGAACGATCAAAAAAAAACGCCGGGCTTAGCCCGGCGTTTTTGTGTCCGCAGTCTTTGCTCAGCCGCGTTGGCGCTTGGGCAAGACGTCCTTGAGCTTGGCATGCATGCTGCGCAAGGTGGTCTCGGTAGCAGACCAGTCGATGCAGGCATCGGTGATCGATACGCCGTATTGCAGGTCGGCCAGGTCCTTTGGAATCGCCTGGCAGCCCCAGTTCAGGTGGCTCTCGACCATCAGGCCGATGATCGACTGGTTGCCTTCCAGAATCTGGTTGGCCACGTTCTCCATTACCAGCGGCTGCAGGGCCGGGTCTTTGTTGGAGTTGGCGTGGCTGCAATCGACCATGATGTTCGGCTTGATCTTCGCCTTGTTCAGCGCCTGTTCGCACAGGGCCACGCTGACCGAGTCATAGTTGGGCTTGCCGTTGCCGCCGCGCAGCACCACGTGACCGTAGGCATTGCCCTTGGTGGTAACGATGGACACGCCACCTTCCTGGTTGATGCCCAGGAAACGGTGCGGGCTGGAGACCGACTGCAGGGCGTTGATCGCCACGGTCAGGCCGCCATCGGTGCCGTTCTTGAACCCGACCGCCGAGGACAGGCCGGAAGCCATTTCCCGGTGGGTTTGGGATTCAGTGGTGCGCGCACCAATCGCCGACCAGCTGATCAGGTCTTGCAGGTACTGCGGGGAAATCGGGTCAAGGGCTTCGGTTGCCGTCGGCAGGCCCATTTCCGCCAGGTCCAGCAGCAATTGACGACCGATGTGCAGGCCATCCTGGATCTTGAACGAGTCGTCCAGGTACGGGTCGTTGATCAAACCTTTCCAGCCGACAGTGGTACGCGGTTTCTCGAAATAGACGCGCATCACCAGATACAAGGTGTCGGACACTTCCGCCGCCAGCACTTTCAGGCGCTCGGCGTATTCGTGGGCAGCCTTGAGGTCATGGATCGAGCACGGCCCGATGACCACGAACAGGCGGTGGTCGGTGCCGTCGAGAATCTCACGGATGACTTCGCGGCCCTTGGTGACGGTCTGCAGGGCAGCGTCGCTCAGGGGGATTTCGCGCTTGAGCTGATCGGGCGTGATCAGGGTCTCGTTGGATTCGACGTTAAGGTCGTTGATCGGTAAATCAGCCATCGTGTTACTCGTCAGGGTCACGGGTGCCGGCCGCCAGCGATCCCCGTGCGGCGGAGCACAGCATGATTTAAGTGCAGCGGGGAGCGGAACCTTAGCGCGTTACAAGGCTGGGAGACAATGGGCAAAGGCCGCTTTAATCCAGCGCTGCCTGCACAAAAGCCTCATGGGAGAACTCGCTGGCATGGCGTGTGACCCATTCGCGGGCCAGGGCTTCGCTCTGCCGGGGTGTCGGCATGGCGCCTTCGTTGAGCCGGCAGTAACGTTCGATCTGGCACACTTGCTCGCCCATCCGTGCACCGAACAAGGCCTGCTCATCGGTAAAGGCAATGCCGACGCGGTAGCCGTTTTCAGCCTTGCGGCACCAGGCTACGTAGCCCGGATAGCGGGCCGTCAGGCCCAGTGAAGGGATGTGCATCTCGATGGCCGTGCCCTGGCGCCAGGCGCGGGGGTAATTGCAAGCGACGCCGCCCAGGCCGATAGTGTGCAGCCGTTGGCGGGAAATGCCGGAAATGGGACGTTGGGTTAATTCGACAGCGACATCATCAGGGTGAGGAAAGAAACGACCCATGCACACGGACTCCGAGCACCGTCCAGTTGACGGCGGTGGCAGCAGTATAGTGAAAGAACTGCACCTTACCGATTTGGATATCGACCAGCAATTGTTGGGGCTTCCGGGCACCTCGCTGCTGGTGTTTACCGGTGACGGATGCTCGCGCTGCCGCTTCCTGCACCAGCAACTGCCGGGTTGGGACTTGCCGGTGGACCGGGTCTGCTGGGTGGATGCAGGTCACAATGGTGGCGCGGTGGAGCGCTACGAGATCTTTCATCTGCCGGCGTTGTTTGTGGTGTGTGACGGCAAATTCCATGGAATATTAGCGTCATTGACGCGTCTGACCGCCGGCGACCTGACTCAGGGTGTGCAGCAGGCGCTCAAACGAATTCCAGAGGAGTTGCCATGATTGACGTAACAAAGCAGTCGCCACGGATCGGGATTATCGGCACCGGGGCCATTGGTGGCTTCTACGGTCTGATGCTCGCGCGTGCCGGCTTCGATGTGCATTTCCTGTTGCGCAGCGAGTACGCGGCGGTCAGCGAGCGCGGCCTGCAACTTAACAGCACGATCCACGGAACGGTGCACCTTCACCCGGTGCAGGCCTATGCCCGCGCCGCAGATATGCCGCCATGCGACTGGCTGCTGGTGGGCACCAAATCGACGGGCAATGTCGAACTGGCCCCGACCATCGCGCAGATCGCCGCCCCGGACGCCAAAGTCATCCTCCTGCAAAATGGCCTCGACGTAGAGGACAGCCTGCGCGAACACCTGCCGCCGTCGCTGCACTTGCTGGGTGGCCTGTGCTACATCGGCGTGCATCGCTCCGGGCCGGGAATTGTCGAGCACCAGGCGCTGGGCCGGGTCAACCTGGGTTACCACAGTGGCCCAGTAGCAAACGATGACGCCGACCGGCAGGCGATTGTCGAAGCAGGCGCTGCACTGTTTCACCAGGCCGGCATCGATTCCCAGGCCATGGCCAACGTGCATCAGGCCCGCTGGCACAAACTGGTGTGGAACGTGCCGTACAACGGTCTCTCGGTATTGTTTGGCACCGGCACCACGGCGATGATGGCGGATGAGTCCAGCCGCGAACTGATCCAGGCGCTGATGGCCGAAGTGGTGCAGGGTGCCCACGCGTGCGGGCATGAAATCCCCGCCAGTTACGCCGGGCAGATGTTCACCATGACCGAGAGCATGGATGACTACCTGCCCAGCATGTATCACGATTACGTGCACAAGCGCCCGCTGGAGCTGGCGGCGATCTACGCGCGCCCCTTGGCTGCCGCAAAGGCGGCGGATTGTGAATTGCCACGCATGCAGGCGCTGTACCAGGCCTTGAGTTTTATTGATCGGCATAACCGCTGATTCGGGGGAACACACATGGCAAAGGGATTGGGCGACAAACTGGTGCTGGCGATTTCTTCGCGGGCCCTGTTCGACCTGAGCGAAAGCCACAGGGTTTACCTGGCACAAGGGGTCGAGGCCTATCGCAAGTACCAGATCGACCACGAGGAAGAAACCCTCGAGCCCGGTGACGCCTTCCCGCTGGTGAAGAAACTCCTGAGCCTCAACGCCAGCCTCGGCCGTGCCCGGGTCGAGGTGGTGCTGGTATCGCGCAACAGTGCCGACACCGGCTTGCGCGTGTTCAATTCGATCCAGCATTACGGCCTGGACATCTCCCGCGCCGCGTTCGTCGGCGGGCGCAGTCCTTATCCTTATCTGGCCGCGTTTGGTTGCCACCTGTTCCTGTCCACCCATGCCGAAGATGTGCGCAGCGCCCTGGATGCCGGGTTTGCCGCCGCGACCATTTTGTCGGGCGGCGCAGGGCGGGCTTCCAGCGCTGAATTGCGGATCGCTTTCGACGGCGACGCGGTGCTGTTTTCCGACGAGTCGGAGCGCATCTACCAATCGGGAGGCCTGGAAGCCTTCCAGGCCAGCGAGCGGGAGTCGGCACGCGAGCCGTTGCGCGGCGGTCCGTTCAAGGGTTTCCTGGCGGCGCTCAATTTGTTGCAGCGTGAGTTCCCCGACGAGTCCTGCCCGATCCGTACCGCGCTGGTGACCGCCCGTTCTGCACCTTCCCACGAGCGGGTGATTCGCACGCTGCGCGAATGGGATATCCGTCTCGATGAGTCGCTGTTTCTCGGTGGCCTCGAAAAGTCGGCGTTCCTCGAAGCCTTTGCCGCCGATGTGTTTTTCGATGACCAGGAAGGGCATTGCGAGAAGGCCAGGGAGTTCGTGGCCACCGGGCACGTCCCCCATGGGATCAGTAACGAGTTGAAAATTCAGACCGAGGGCTGAGCACTGCCAAAGGCGCTGCTAAGCTGAATCAATCTCCGCCATCCTGGCTGTCCAGGAGGTTCTATGATTCGTTCGATGTTGTACGCCACGGACCTTGGTCTGTACGCGCCTTATGTGATGCAACATGCCCTGGCGCTGGCACGAACGTTCAAGGCTGATCTGTATGTGATTCATGTGGTCGAGCCCATCGGGCTGTTCGCCGAATCCGTGTTGCAGAGCTACCTTGATGAGCGGGCCTTGAGTGAATGGCAAAGCCAGGGGCTGACCACGGTGATGGCAACCATCGAACAACGGGTGCTCGACAGTTTTCGCGAGGAGTTGGGGGAAGGGGAGCAGGACCTCAAGTTGATCCGTTCGGTGCGAGTGATCCAGGGCGATCCCTGCGAAGTGATTCTCGACCAGTCGCAGAAACTCTCCGTGGATTTGTTGATCGTAGGTAGTCACAGCCAGGCGGTCGGGGTGGCGACACCCCTGGGGAGAACCGCCGCACGGGTGTTGCAGCTGTCTCAGGTGCCGGTGTACCTGGTGCCGCTGTTGCAGCGTCGACGCAGTGATGACGTGTGATTGGTAGAAAACGATAAAAAGTTCTAGATTTATCCGTCTAACCTTTAATATAGTTATATACCGTCGCTGATACCCGTGGCGTCTATCCGCTTTGAGGGACACATATGAAGCTTCAACAACTGCGCTACATCTGGGAAGTGGCGCACCACGACCTCAACGTTTCCGCTACTGCTCAAAGCCTTTACACCTCGCAACCCGGTATCAGCAAGCAGATCCGCCTGCTCGAAGACGAGCTGGGCGTTGAAGTGTTCGCGCGCAGCGGCAAGCACCTGACCCGCGTCACCCCGGCCGGTGAGCGCATCATCACCACCGCTGGCGAGATCCTGCGCAAGGTCGAAAGCATCAAGCAGATCGCCCAGGAATTCTCCAACGAGAAGAAGGGCACCCTGTCGATCGCCACCACCCACACCCAGGCACGTTACGCGCTGCCACCGGTGATCAGCAGCTTCATCAAGCAGTACCCGGACGTGGCCTTGCACATGCATCAGGGTTCGCCGATGCAGATCGCCGAGATGGCCGCAGACGGCACCGTCGATTTTGCCATCGCCACCGAAGCCCTGGAGTTGTTCGGCGACCTGGTGATGATGCCGTGCTACCGCTGGAACCGCTGCGTGGTGGTCCCTCAAGGTCACCCGCTGGCCAAGCTGCCGAAGCTGACCCTGGAAGCCCTGGCTGAATACCCGATCGTGACGTACGTATTCGGTTTCACCGGCCGTTCGAAACTCGACGAAGCCTTCAGCCACCGCGGCCTGACGCCGAAAGTGGTGTTCACCGCCGCCGACGCCGACGTGATCAAGACCTACGTGCGGCTGGGCCTGGGCGTCGGCATCGTCGCCAAAATGGCGGTCGACACCAAGCTCGACAGCGACCTGGTGGTGCTCGATGCCAGCGAGTTGTTCGAATCCAGCGTGACCAAGATCGGTTTCCGTCGTGGCACCTTCCTGCGCGGCTTCATGTGCGACTTCATCGAGAAGTTTGCGCCGCACCTTACGCGCGAAGTCATGGCCAAGGCCATCCAGTGCCACAACAAGCAGGAACTGGAAGAGCTGTTCGACGGCGTTGAACTGCCGGTTCACTGATCGGCTTATTTCACCTCGGTAACAGCAAACTGTTGCCGAGCGCCTCCCACCAGAATCTCCACCTCATCCCCTTCGAACTTGCCCAACAGGCTTTTGCCCAGGGGCGAGCGTGGGGTGATGACGGTCACCGGTTGCCCCACCACATCGACTTTCAACCCTGCGCCGTCCGGTGCCAGGAATAGCCACTGCTGGCGATCGTTTTCATCCACCAGCCCGAGCAATGCGCCCACCTCGATCCCGCGTTGGTCATCGTAGGCGTGCAACTGCATGTTCTGGCAGAGCATCAGCGCCTGCTTGATCTCTTCGACGCGCCGGGCCTGGCCGGCGGCCAGGTAGGACGCCTCCAGCCCCAGGGTGTCGTACTTGTTCTCGGCGATGTTTTCTTCGTGGGTTGCGGTTTCGTACGCAGTTTGCGCAGCGCGCTGGGCGATATCGAGATCGACTGCGAGCTTGTCCAGGACCAGTTGGTGAACGGCGTGCTTATTCATGGGCGGCTTTCGTGATCAATCGCAAAATTGCAGGACGTTGGCCCGGCTCTTGTCGTTGGGGGCGTTCTGGTCCTGTTGCAGCCAGAACTGGCATTTGGGGTTGGACAGGTTGCGCGGGTTATTGCGGGCCTGGTCCAGGGTCTGCTGTTGCTCCTGCTTGCGCAGGTTCTCCTGGTACTGCTCGAACATACGGTTCGGCGGCTCCGGTGCGACCTCTGCGGGTTTGCTCAATTGCTGCACCACCCGGGCCACCGGTGCCACGGTTTGCTCAGGCAAATAGCGGGACACCAGCCATACGCTCAGCACGATGGCGATAAACCCCAGCCACAGGCCGAAGGCCACGGCGATACTGAGCTTGAACAGCGAGAACGAACGATCAGACATGGTGGCCTCCTGGCGGGCACGTGCGGCATGGCGCCGATTGTCCCACAGCCGCGTGCAGAATAATCGTGATCAACCCTTCGCAATCGAGGCTTTTATGCGGACAATCGAGCCTTTGAATGTTGGAGCCCGGAATGAAAGCCCGCTGGGATATTTTTTGCAGCGTCGTCGACAACTACGGCGACATTGGCGTGACCTGGCGCCTGGCCCGGCAATTGGTGGCGGAACACGGTTGTGCGGTGCGCCTGTGGGTCGATGACCTGCGGGCGTTCGAACGCATGTGCCCCGAGATTGATGTGCAGGTGCACCAGCAATGGCAGGAGGGCGTCGACGTGCGCCACTGGCCTTGCGACTGGCCGCAGGCCGACGCGGCAGACGTGGTGATCGCCGCATTCGCCTGCCAATTGCCGCCTGACTACATGGAAGCGATGGCCGCACGCGAACGCACGCCGTTGTGGATGAACCTGGATTACCTGAGCGCCGAAGACTGGGTAGTTGGCTGCCACGGGCTGCCCTCGGTGAAATTCAAGGGCGTGCAAAAGTACTTCTTCTTTCCCGGATTCCGTCCCGGTACCGGCGGTTTGCTGCGCGAAGCCGGGCTGCTGGAACAGCGCGATGCCTTCCAGCAAGACGCCGCCGCCCGGCAGCAGTTTCTGCAGGCGCTTGGGGTTTTCCCGACCACGGGCGCGCGGATCATGTCGTTGTTTGCCTACGAAAACGCCGGGCTGGCCAGTTGGCTCGACGTGCTGGCCGCCGATGGGCGCGCCACTCATCTGATGGTGCCGGAAGGGCGGATCCTGGGTGATGTGCAGCGCTGGCTGGGCGTCGCGTCGTTAAGCGTGGGCGACGTGCACCAGCGCGATGCCTTGACGGTGCAGGTGCTGCCGTTCGTACGCCAGGAGCAATACGACCGATTGCTCTGGTGCTGCGACTTCAACGCCGTGCGCGGCGAAGACTCCTTTGTGCGGGCGCAATGGGCCGGTCGGCCACTGCTGTGGCACATCTACCGCCAGGACGAAGACATTCACCTGGACAAGCTGGATGCCTTCCTTGAGCTGTACACCGAGGGCTTGTCGCCGGCCGCGAAAGTCGCGTTGATCACCCTTTGGCAAGCCTGGAACGCTGATGGCGATATGGCACAAAGCTGGAAAATGCTCCTCGAACACTGGCCGGAAGTGACCGCGAACGCCGAAAGATGGGCTCTGGAACAAGGCTCGCGGACCGATCTTGCGACGGCGCTGGTACAGTTTTATGTAAATTGGATATGATACGCGACCTTGATTTTTGTAAATCCCATCCAAATTTCGGATATTCGCAATGAAAACTGGTAAAGAACTGAAACCCGGTACAGTGATCCGTCTCGAAAACGACCCTTGGCTGGTTCAGAAAGCTGAGTTCACCAAGTCTGGTCGTAACAGCGCAATCATGAAGACCAAGCTGAAGAACCTGCTGACCGGTTACAAGACCGAGATCGTCTACAGCGCCGATGACAAACTGGACGACGTGATCCTCGACCGCAAAGAAGCGACCCTGTCCTTCATCAGCGGCGACACCTACACGTTCATGGACACCACCGACTACACCATGTACGAGCTGAACGCTGAAGACATCGAAGCCGTTCTGCCGTTCGTGGAAGAAGGCATGGAAGACGTCTGCGAAGCTATCTTCTTCGAAGACCGTCTGGTTTCCGTAGAGCTGCCGACCACCATCGTGCGTAAGGTTGCCTACACCGAAGGTTCCGCTCGCGGCGACACTTCGGGCAAAGTGATGAAGCCTGCCAAGCTGGCTAACGGTACCGAACTGCAAGTGGCCGATTTCATCGAAATCGACGACCTGATCGAGATCGACACCCGTGAAGGTGGTTCGTACAAGGGTCGCGCCAAGAAGTAATTCTTGCGCCACCGGTACGACAGAAAAAGCCCGACCATGAGTCGGGCTTTTTTGTGGCTGCCGTTTTTTACTTCAAGTGTTGCTTCAGTTCCTCGGACGCTTGCAGCAGCGCCGAGCGAACTTCCGGAACCTGGCTGACGACGTTCAGCAAACCGTAGTCATGGATCATGCCGTTGTAGCGCACGGCGGTCACCGGTACACCGGCTTCATCCAGCTTGCGGGCATAGGCTTCGCCTTCATCACGCAGCACGTCGGAGCCTGCGGTCTGAATCAGTGCCGGAGGCAAACCCTTGAGCTGTGCGGCAGTTGCCCGCAGGGGCGACGCATAGATCTCGGCGCGCTGGTTGGCGTCGGTGGTGTAGTTGTCCCAGAACCACTTCATCATGTTGCGGGTCAGGAAGTGGCCTTCGGCAAACTGGTTGTAGGACCCGGTGTCGAAGTTGGCGTCCGTCACCGGCCACAACAGCAGTTGGAACTTGATCGCCGGAGTGCCCTTGTCCTTGGCCATCAGGCTGACCACGGCTGCCATGTTGCCGCCGACGCTGTTGCCGGCGACGGCCAGGCGTTTGCCATCAACGTTGATCTCGCTGCCATGTTCGGCCACCCACTTGGTTGCCCCGTACGCCTGGTTGATCGCCACCGGGTAGTGCGCTTCAGGTGATGGCGTGTAATTGACGAACACCGCCGCCGCTCCCGAACCCACCACCAGGTCACGCACCAGCCGCTCGTGGGTCGGGAAATCCCCGAGGACCCAGCCGCCGCCGTGGAAGAACATGAACACGGGCAATGTGCCCTTGACCCCGGCCGGACGCACGATGGTCAGGCTCAGCGGCTGGCCATCGACCTGAATGGTCTTCTGGCTGACGTCGGCCTTGGGCAGCGTGAGCTTCACTCCCGATTGCGCGCCAGTCAGCACCGCCCGCGCTTCCTTGGGCGTCAGTTGCTCCATCGGTTTGCCGGTGCCGGCGTTCAATGCATCCAGAAACGCCTGGGTGTTGTGCTCCACGTCACCGCTCGCCGCAAAGGCGTTGGTGATCGAGAAGGCGAGCAGGGTGCCGGTGAGGACTTTGCCAAATGTGTTCATGTTCTTCTCCAAAAAACCGCGTGGGTTAGACGGTTACGTGCAGGCGTACATCGACGTTGCCACGGGTGGCGTTGGAGTAAGGGCAGACCTGGTGGGCAGCGTCGACCAGGCTTTGCGCATCGTCCTGGGCCAGGCCAGGCAGGCTGATGTGCAGGTCGATGTCCAGGCCGAAACCGCCGGGGATTTGACCGATGCCGACGTGGGCAGTGATCGAAGCGTCATCCGGGATTTTGCGTTTGGTCTGGCTGGCGACGAATTTCAGGGCACCGATAAAGCAAGCGGAGTAGCCGGCAGCGAACAGTTGTTCCGGGTTGGTGGCCTGGCCGCCTGCGCCTCCCAGCTCTTTTGGCGTGGAGAGTTTTACGTCAAGGATGTTGTCGCTGGAAACAGCACGACCATCACGGCCGCCGGTGGCGGTGGCTACTGCGGTGTAGAGAGTTTGCATGGTGATTTCCTCGTCAGTATTTGCGCTAATTGTTTGCGCGCTAAGTAAGTGGCGAGGTGAATGTATCGCGCTAATAGTTAGTGCGCAAGATAAATTTACAAAAAAATCCGCGTGTGAGAGTTGGAGCCCTCTGGCACGCGGATTCCGGGGTTAAACGCTACGCTGCAAATTCCCGCGCAGCGCCAGCAAATCGCCCTGCAGCTTGCGAAGCTGTTCGATGTCCAACCCGCTGGCACCCAGGATGCACTGTGGGATATCCATGGCCTTGTCCCGCAGGGCGCGCCCGGCCTCGGTCAATTCAACCACCACCACGCGCTCGTCTTCGCGGCTGCGGGTGCGGCTGAGCAGGCCTTCGGCTTCCAGGCGCTTGAGCAGCGGCGTCAGGGAGCCGGGGTCCGTCAGCAGACGATTGCTGATTTCCCCGACGGTCAGGCCATCTTCTTCCCACAGCACCATCATGGCCAGGTACTGCGGATAGGTCAGGCCGAGGGCTTGCAGCAGCGGTTTGTAGACCTTGGTCATCAACAACGACGTGGAGTGCAGGGCAAAACACAGTTGGTTGTCGAGCAACAAGGATTCGCAGGTATCGAGGGGCTTGGTCATGGCAGTGCCTTAAAACGTGTCTGGTTTTGAATCTAGCGGGCAAACCTTTAACGCGCCAGACAATTCTGTCCGGCCGGTCAGCCCAAGCCGCTTTGCAGCGCCAGATCCCAGGGTGGCACGGGGCTGAAGCGTGCCTTGAGGTATTCCAGCAATAAGCGGCTGCGGGCGTTGGCCTGTTGCTCCAGGCGCAGGGCGTAGATGCCGGCGGTTTCAGGTGTCGGCAAGCCGTTCTCGCAGAACAGCGGTACCAGTTCGCCGCGCACCAGGTATTCACTGGCGAGCCAGGTGGGCAGGTGCGCCACACCCAGCCCGGCCAAGGCGCCTGACAGCAGGGCTTCGGCGTTGTTGGCGCTCATGCGGATGCGCTGCGGGCGATAGGTGGCCTTGCGCCCATCCAGTTCAAAGCGCCAGGCGAACATGGGGGCCAGGCCTTCCCAGTCGAGGCCATCGTGTTCGTTCAACTGGCTGGGATGGGTCGGTGTGCCACGGTTCTTCAGGTAGCCGGGGCTGGCGCAGGCGATGCGCACGATGCTGGCCAGGGGCGTGGCGATCAGCCGGGTGTCGACGATATGCCCGGCCCGCAGCACCAGGTCGACCTTGCCCAAATGCTCGCCCTGCATGTCGACAAAGCTGTCGATCAGGTGCAGGTGCACGTCGAGGCCCGGGTACACGTTAAGAAAGTCGGCGATGGCAGGCGCCAGGTGCCGCCTGCCGAAGGCGGCCGGTGCGTCCACGCGGATCAGCCCTTCAGGTGCATGGCTCAGCGACACCGCTTCGGCCCGCGCCAGTTGCAGCTCGCTGACAATCCGCCGGGCGCGCTCGGCGAACGCCAGGCCGGCGGGCGTCGGCACCACAGCATGAGTGCTGCGCTGAAACAGCCGGCTGCCCACCGAGGCTTCCAGGCTGTCGATGCGCCGCGCCACGGCCGAAGGCGTGAGCGGATGACGGCGGGCAGCGGCAGAAAAGCTGCCGGCTTCCAGCACATCGAGAAACAGGCTCAGTTGATCGGTCAGGGTATTGGGGTTCATCAGTGGCTGCTTGTGCGAAGTTGGCATAGCCATTGTGCGTTGCTGTGCGTTTCCGCGCCAGAGCGGACTGCGTAGCATGCAAGGCCTGGGATCGGCGGGAGCGAAGTGGTGGCAGATTTAGCGTTGTATTTGGTCATGGGCGTGGCGTTGGGCACTGTCGGCGGCTTGTTCGGGATTGGCGGTGGGTTGATTGCGATTCCCGTGTTGGGCGTGTTTTGCGGCCTGGACCAGCAGATCGCCCAAGGTACGGCCCTGGTGATGGTGGTGCCGAATGTGATGCTTGCCTTGTGGCGCTATCACCAGCGCAACCGGATTGAACTGCGCCATGCCTTGCCGCTGGGCGTGATGGGCTTCTCCTTTGCCTGGCTGGGTTCGATCTGGGCGGTGGGCATTGACGCGGGCGTGATGCGGGTGGGGTTTATCGCGTTCCTGTTAGTGTTGGCGTCCTACAACCTGCTCAGAATGTTTACCCATAACGCGCCGCCTTCAGCGCAGATGCGCTATTCCTGGCCATGGCTGGGGGTGCTGGGTGCGGCGTCCGGGTCCATGGGCGGTTTGTTCGGGGTAGGCGGCGCGGTGGTGGCCACGCCGGTGCTGACCAGCATTTTCGGCACCAGCCAGGTGGTAGCCCAAGGGCTGTCGCTGGCACTGGCCTTGCCGAGTACCAGCGTGACCCTGGTGACCTACGCCTGGCACCATGAAGTGGACTGGCTGATCGGCGTGCCCCTGGCCGTCGGCGGACTGCTCAGCATCAGTTGGGGGGTGAAGGTCGCCCACGCCATGCCGGAGCGCCTGTTGCGCGGGCTGTTCTGCGGTTTCCTGGCGGTGTGTGCGGTGATGCTGACCTTTAAAGTTTGAAGCCTTCGAGGATATATTCCGCGAGGCATTCGGTGATCGGCGAGGTGGTGCGCGGGTTGCGCAGCAGCCGCAGATTGACCGACGGCAGCGGCGGGAAACCGTCCGCTGCGCCCAATATGCGCAGGTCTTCGGTCACCAGGCTTTCCATATTGATCGTGACGGCCAGGCCGGCACCCACCACCGCCAGGATCGCGGCGCCGTTGGAGCTGTGATACGCCAGTCGATACTCCTGCCCTTGTGCATCCAGCGCGGCGCGTGCCCACTGCGTGCAAAAGCTGTCGAGGCCGGAAATGGCCAGGGGCAGGGCGCTGTGCTCGTCCATGCAAAAGCAGGGCGCCGCCACCCAGACCATGCGTTCATGGCGCAGCAGTTCGCCGATTTCATTTCCCGGTTCGCGGCTGATAACGGTCAGGTCGAGGTCCCGGCGCTGCATCAGGACCGGTGACGATTCACAGTGCATTTCAATCTGGATCAGTGGGTAAGCCTTGGAAAAGCGCTTGAGAATCCCCGGCAGGTAGCGCATCACGTAGTCGTCTGGCGTGCCGATACGCACCAGTCCGACCATGTGCGGCTCGCGCAGGGTGTTGAACACCTCGCTGTGCAGCTTCAAAATCCTGCGGGCATAGCCCAAAAGCACCTGGCCCTCGGGCGTCAACCGCACCTGTCGGCCATCGCGCTCGAACAGCTTGCGCTGCAACACATCTTCTTCCAGGCGTTTCATCTGCATGCTCACCGCCGACTGGGTGCGGTTGACTTGCTCGCCGGCGCGGGTGAAACCACCCTGATCGGCGATGGCGACGAAGGTGCGCAGCACTTCGGTGTCGATACTCGGGTAGCTGGACAATCGATCAATCTCCGAGATGTATTGCATAAGAAACATTCGTTGGATTGATCATAGCGCCAGGCACAGACTTCAGTCATCCCCACTGGAGGGCGAGATGATGAAAGGTCAAAGAGGTTTTGTGTTGATGGCGAAGCGGCCGTTTTCCGGTTTGCTTCAGTTGGGTTCCCGCTGGATCGCCGTGCACCGTGAACGCCAGTTGTTGATGGGCATGAGCGATGAGGCGCTCAAGGACATCGGGCTCAACCGTGGCGATGTCGAGCAGGAAAGCCGCCGGCATTTTTGGGAAGACCCGCTGCGAAAATGACTCGGGATGCAGTAGGGTGGTTCGCGAGCACACAAGGAGATGCACATGCCCGCAGAACTGTCCTTTTCCCTCAAGCAGGCGCGACGCCTGGCGCTGGCCGCCCAAGGCTTTTCCGGGCGCCAGCCGCCGGCGCTGATCAAGGCCGCGCAGGTCAATCGCCTGGTTGAGCGTTTGGGCGTGTTGCAGATTGATTCGGTAAACGCGGTGGTGCGCTCGCACTACCTGCCGCTGTTTTCCCGTTTGGGTAACTACTCTCCCTTGATTCTTGAACAGGCCGCGTGGAGCTCGGGTCGGCGCCGTTCACTGTTCGAGTATTGGGGCCACGAGGCCTCGTTGCTGCCAATGGCGCTGTACCCGTTGATGCGCTGGCGCATGGAACGGGCGGCTCAGGGGCAGGGCATCTATCAGCAGATGGCCCGCTTTGGTCGCGAACAACAGGCCACCATCACCCGGGTGCTGGGCATCGTCGAACAGCAGGGCGCCTTGGGTGCGGGCAGTTTGTCGACCCGCGAGGAGCGCGCCGGTCCCTGGTGGGACTGGAGCGATGAAAAACATGCCCTGGAATGGTTGTTCGCAGCAGGCTTGGTGACCGTCGCCGGACGCCGGGGGTTTGAGCGGTTGTATGACTTGCCGGAGCGTGTGATCCCGGCGGACATTCTCCAGCAAGCCCCCTTGAGCGAGGCCGAGGCCCAGCGCGGCTTGCTGCTGCACAGCGCCACGGCGTTGGGGGTGGGTACTGAAAAAGACCTGCGCGACTACTTCCGCCTGGACCCGGGCGACAGCCGTGGACGCCTGGCGGAGTTGGTCGAGGACGGGCAATTGGTCACGTGCCAGGTCCAGGGCTGGAAACAGCCGGCCTATTGCCTGCCCGAGCCAAAAGTCCCGCGCAAGGTGCCTGCCAGTGCGCTGTTATCGCCTTTTGATTCGCTGATCTGGGAGCGTAGCCGTACCGAGCGTTTGTTCGATTTCCGCTATCGGCTGGAGATCTACACGCCCCAGGACAAACGTGTGTACGGCTATTACGTGTTGCCGTTCCTGCACAATGAGCGGATCGCGGCGCGGGTGGATTTGCGCGCGGAGCGGGCGGCAGGGCGCCTGGCGGTGCATGCCGTTCACGAGGAAGAGCCGGGGCTGGACGAGGAGGGCATGCAGGCGCTGGCCCTGAATCTGCGGCAGATGGCCGACTGGCTCGGGCTTGAGCAGATACAGCTCAATTGCCAGCGGGCCAGTGCGGCGCGGTTGCGCGTGGCGCTCTTAGCGCTTGACCTGTTTTAGCGTCTCGGCAATCAGGAAGGCCAGCTCCAGCGACTGATCGGCGTTCATCCGTGGGTCGCAGTGGGTGTGGTAGCGGTCCGACAGACCGTCCTCGGTGATCGGTCGCGCGCCGCCGATGCATTCGGTGACATTCTGCCCGGTCATTTCGATATGAATCCCGCCGGCGTAAGTGCCTTCGGCTTCATGCACCTGGAAGAATTCCTTCACCTCGCTGAGGATCTGCGCGAAGTCCCGGGTCTTGTAGCCGCTGCTGGCCTTGATGGTGTTGCCGTGCATCGGGTCGGAGCTCCACAGCACCTGCTTGCCTTCGCGCTGTACCGCGCGGATCAGGTTCGGCAGGTGGTCGCCGACCTTGTTCGCACCCATGCGCGCAATCAGGTTCAGGCGGCCCGGATCGTTGTCCGGGTTGAGGATGTCGATCAGGCGGATCAGGTCGTCGGGGTTCATGCTCGGACCGACCTTGACCCCGATCGGGTTGTTCACCCCGCGCAGGAATTCGACGTGGGCACCGTCCAGTTGACGGGTACGATCACCAATCCACAGCATGTGTGCCGAGCAGTCGTAGTAGTCGTTGGTCAGGCTGTCGCGGCGCACGAAGGCTTGTTCGTAGTTGAGCAGCAGCGCCTCATGGGCGGTGAAGAAACTGGTCTCGCGCAGTTGCGGTGAGCTGTCCATGCCGCAGGCGCGCATGAAGGCCAGGGTTTCGTCGATACGGTCGGCCAGTTGGCTGTACTTCTCGGCCAGGGCCGAGTTGGCGATGAAGTCCAGGTTCCACTTGTGCACCTGATGCAGGTCGGCAAAACCGCCCTGGGCAAAGGCTCGCAGCAGGTTCAGGGTGGCGGTGGACTGGTGATAGGACTGCAGCAGGCGGTCCGGGTCCGGCACGCGGCTTTTTTCGTCGAAGCCGATACCGTTGACGATATCGCCGCGGTAAGCGGGCAGGGTGACGCCGTCGATGGTTTCATCGTTGGAAGAGCGCGGCTTGGCGAACTGGCCGGCCATGCGCCCGACCTTGACCACCGGGCAGCCGGCGGCGAAGGTCATCACAATCGCCATCTGCAGCAGCACCTTGAAGGTGTCGCGAATTTTTGCCGCCGAGAACTCGGCAAAACTCTCCGCGCAATCGCCGCCTTGCAACAGGAACGCGCGACCCTGGGTCACCTCGGCAAACTGACGGCGCAACTCACGGGCCTCGCCGGCAAACACCAGCGGCGGATAGCTCGCCAGGTTTTGCTCGACCTGCGACAAGTGTGCAGCGTCAGGGTACTGGGGTTGTTGCTGGATCGGCAGGGCGCGCCAGCTGTCGGGGCTCCAGGGTTGGCTCATCATGAACTCGAGTGATTTGCGGTCGGGGCTGCCATGTTATCAGCAATTAGTACGTGACCTGCTGCCGCCGGTTCGCCCACAATCCCGGCTTTCCCGTTGGCACGCCGTTAGGAGTTGCAATGTCTGAGGAGCGCGTCGAGCGCCTGCTGGCCGAGGTCCATGATGACTTCGGCATGATCCGCGTGCTGGAAGTGGCCGATTACCGCTTTCTCGAGTTTGGCGATGCCATCGAGCAGAGCTGCGTGTTTACTGCCGACCCGAGTTGGCTGGAATACGACTACACCCGCGCGATGTTGATTGGGGCGTTGTGCCATGAGCGGCCGGAGAGTGCGTTGTTCCTTGGGTTGGGGGCGGGGACGTTGACCCAGGCGTGCCTGAAGTTTCTGCCTCTGGACGATGTTGAAGCCATCGAGTTGCGGCCGGATGTGCCGCGCCTGGCCATCGAGTTTTTGGGGCTGGACGATGATCCTCGGTTGTACATCCGCGTTGGGGATGCCCTGGAGTTACTGCCCACTGCGGAGTCGGCGGACCTGATTTTTGTCGATCTGTATACGGATGTTGGTCCTGGGGTGGGGCATCTGGCCTGGACGTTTCTGGAGAACTGCCAGAAGAAGCTCAATCCTGGTGGGTGGCTGGTGATTAATCAGTGGGCTACCGATGATGGCAAGCCGTTGGGGGCGGCGTTGTTGCGTGGGTTGTATCACCGGCATTATTGGGAGCTGCCGGTGAAGGAGGGGAATGTGATTCTGCTGGTGCCGGCGGATCTGGATCAGGGGCTTGATGTGGCTGCGTTGTCGGCTCGGGCGGAGGTCTTGGCGCCGCGGTTGGGGTATTCGCTGCAATCGCTGATTAAGGCGATTCGGCCGGCTACGTAGGTTTTTGGGGGTGTACATATCCGTTATTTGGGTAACGGCGGCTTATGGTTCCGCTCTTACAGCGGGTCACTTTGCAAAAGCGGCAAAGTAACCAAAACGCTCTGCCCCGCCTGTCGGCACCTCGCCTAGGCTCGGTGTTCCCTCACTCCGGCATTGCTCCGCGGGTCGCCGCGACGGGGCGTCCCTGCCCCGTCGCGGCTAAACCGGCGTCCTGCCGGTTTACCCGCTCCTCAATCCCTGCGTTCGGCCTCGGGCTTATTGGGGCAGTCAGAGCCAGATCAAGATCAAAATCTACAGCACAGCGGCCTACAGGCCGGCTTGAGTGGTAGAAGCCAGAGCAAAAGCCAAAGCCAAAGCGAAAGCCAAAGCGAAAGCCAAATCTGAAACTGATGCAGCTCTGCTTTTCTGTGGGAGCTGGCTTGCCTGCGATGCAGACAACTCGGTTTTTCAGATGCACCCAGTTGATGCTATCGCAGGCAAGCCAGCTCCCACATTTGACCGTGCCCGCTCTGGCTTTAGATTTTGATGTTGCCTTTGCTTCACACCACTCAAGCCGGCCTGTAGGCCGCTGTGCTGTTGATCTGCTTTTGATCTTGATCTTAGGCGCCCCGTTAAACCACGCTGGCCGAACGCTGGTAGTACGGAGCGGGTAAACCGGCAGGACGCCGGTTTAGCCGCGACGGGGCAGGGACGCCCCGTCGCGGCGGCCCGCTTCGTGCTGCCGGAGTGAGGGCACACCGAGCCTAGGCGAGGTGCCGAGTGGTGGGGCAAGAGCCTTTTGGTTACTTTTGGGCTCCTTTCAAAAGTGACCCGCTGTAAGAGCGGAACCCATAGAAGCCATAACCAAAAAAACGGATATGTACCCCGCCCCAAGCCCCGATCAACAGCCTTTAAACACCCCGGGCCGCTTCTCGACCATCGCCCGTACGCCCTCCTTGGCATCCTCACTGTTCAACAGTTTCTCCACCAACACCGGCAACCCGGCCGCCGCGGCGGTCTCCCCCTCAATCCTGGCCTGTCGCGCCGACATCAGCGTGGCCTGCACCCCCAGCGGCGCCTGCTGTGCAATGCGGTTTGCCAGCGCCACCGCCCGGGGCAGCAAATCCTCGCTGGCCATCACCTCCTGCACCAACCCCAACCGCAGCGCCTCATGGGCATCAAATTCATCCCCAGTGAGCAACCAGCGCATGGCGTTCCCCCACCCGGCAATCTGATGAAACCGCAACGTCGCGCCCCCAAAAGGAAAGATCCCACGCTGCACCTCCATCTGCGCAAAGCGAGTGTTGCTGGCGCACAGGTTGATATCCGCCGCCAGCATCAGCTCGATCCCGATGGTCAGGCAATAACCCTGGGCCGCGACAATCACCGGCTTGCTCACCCGGGGCCCCGCGAAAACACCCCACGGATCACAACCACCCAACGGCGGCTGCCAGCCTTGTGCCATGGTCGGGCCCACATTGGCCAGGTCCAGCCCGGCGGTAAAGTGGTCGCCATGCCCAAAGACAATGGCCACCCGCGCTTCCTCATTGCGATCAAATTCGCCATACGCCAGGCTCAACTCATTGAGCAATTCCAGGTCGAACGCATTGCGCTTGGCCACGCGATCCAGGCCCAGTAACAGGATATGGCCCTGCTGTTCACGGCTGACGCGGCTGCTGGTGGCTGGGTTCATGGCGTGTGCCCTCGGGCGCAAAGGGAGGTTTCGGACCGAAGGGCCCGCTGTTCAGGGTGAACCGTTTAAGCGTCATGACCAACAGGGCCGGGCCTTTGAAAAATAGACCCTGGCGCCCGGATGCGCAAAGCCTTTGATGCAGAGCCGTTCACCTGGGTTTTCCGATAAAAAAAGCTCCCTTTTTCAGCGATTTCCGGTATAGTGCGCGCCGGCCTTTAACCGGGCCGCGTTTAGGTAGCGCAATTCCCCGAAGTCAGCTTCGGCTGCACGTCCGCACAGCGGACTCTTCCTTGACGAATCTTTTTCATTCATTCGTTTTCGCAAATCCCCGCCGACAAAGCAGCCAGGGCGACTCTTGAGTCTCAACACGGCATGCGCAGCTTTGGAGCATGGGTCTTTGCGGATGCACTTAGAGGCAGACCCATGACCCAGGAAACCGGCGGCTTCGCCGCTTTTAATCTTAACCCGAATATTCTTGCTGCCGTCATCGCGACTGGCTACGAAGAACCTTCGGCTATTCAGCAGCAATCGATCCCGATCATCATGGCCGGCCAAGACATGATTGGCCAAGCGCAAACCGGTACCGGTAAAACCGCCGCGTTCGCCCTGCCAATCCTGCACTGCATCGATCCTGCCAAGCGCGAGCCGCAAGCCCTGATCCTGGCGCCAACCCGTGAGTTGGCGCTGCAAGTAGCAACCGCTTTCGAAACCTACGCCAAGCAAATGCCGGGCGTTACCGTTGTGGCCGTTTACGGCGGCGCGCCTATGGGCCCACAACTGAAAGCAATCCGTAACGGCGCACAGATCGTTGTCGCCACTCCGGGCCGTCTGTGCGACCACCTGCGTCGCGACGAAAAAGTGCTGTCGACCGTGAACCACCTGGTTCTGGACGAAGCTGACGAAATGCTCAAGCTGGGCTTCATGGACGACCTGGAAGTCATCTTCAAGGCGCTGCCAGCGACCCGTCAGACCGTACTGTTCTCGGCTACCCTGCCACAGTCGATCCGTGCCATTGCCGAACGCCATCTGCGCGATCCGCAACACGTGAAGATCCAGACCAAGACTCAGACCGTTACCGCGATCGAACAGGCTCACCTGTTGGTTCACGCTGACCAGAAGACCTCGGCTGTATTGAGCCTGCTGGAAGTCGAAGACTTCGACGCCCTGATCATGTTCGTGCGCACCAAGCAAGCGACCCTGGACCTGGCCAGCGCCCTGGAAGCCAAAGGCTACAAAGCCGCTGCGCTGAACGGTGACATTGCCCAGAACCAGCGTGAGCGTGTGATCGACTCCCTCAAGGATGGCCGTCTGGACATCGTTGTGGCGACCGACGTTGCTGCCCGTGGCCTCGACGTTCCACGTATCACCCACGTGTTCAACGTTGACATGCCTTACGATCCAGAGTCCTACGTTCACCGTATCGGCCGTACCGGCCGTGCGGGTCGCGAAGGTCGTGCACTGCTGCTGGTGACTCCACGTGAGCGCCGCATGCTGCAAGTGATCGAGCGTGTAACCGGTCAGAAAGTTGCTGAAGTCCGCCTGCCGGATGCCCAGGCCGTTCTCGATGCCCGCATCAAGAAACTGACCAACAGCCTGTCGCCGCTGGTGGCTGACGCTGAATCGACCCATGGCGACCTGCTGGACCGCCTGACTGCCGATATCGGTTGCACCCCGCGTGCCCTGGCTGCAGCCCTGCTGCGCAAGGCTACCAACGGTCAGGCCCTGACCCTGGCTGCCATCGAGAAAGAACGCCCACTGGTACCGAACAACGCCCCGCGCGGTGATCGTCCAGAGCGTACCGGTGACCGTCCGGACCGTGGTGATCGTGAGCGTCGTGCTCCGGTTCCATTGGCTGAAGGCCGTGCTCGCTGCCGTACCGCGCTGGGCGCGCGTGATGGCATCGCCGCCAAGAACCTGCTGGGCGCTATCCTCAATGAGGGTGGCCTGGCACGTGAAGCGATCGGTCGCATCCAGGTGCGTGACAGCTTCTCCCTGGTGGAGCTGCCGGAAGATGGTCTGGAGAAACTCCTGACCAAGCTGAAGGACACTCGCGTTGCCGGTAAGCAGTTGAAGCTGCGTCGCTACCGCGAAGATTGATCCGCCCCTGGGCTGATTGATCGAACATAAAAAATCCCCGACTGGTTCGGGGATTTTTTTTGCCTGCAATCAAGCGAAACGATAGATATCCATGCCCAGCGCGCCCAGGGTGAAGCCTTGGTGGGCGGTGCTGAATTCTCCGCCGGCGCCCCGGGCGAAATACAGCGGTAGCAGATGCTCGTCGCTGGGATGACTACGCACGGCATGGGGGGCCTGGCGGCGATAGTCGTGCAACGCGGCTTCATCGTTGGCTGCCAGTTTGCTGACCATCCAGTCGCGAAAGTCCCGCGCCCAGGGCTCGATGCTTTCCGGCCCGGCGTGCCAGTCCAGTTCGCCCAGGTTATGGGTGATGCTGCCGGAGCCGATCAGCAGCACGCCTTGTTCCCGCAGGCTCGCCAGTGCGTGCCCGACGCGGGTTTGCAGGGCAGGGCCCATGCGGCTTGGCAGCGACACCTGCACCACCGGGATATCGGCAGCCGGGTACATCAGCGACAGGGGTACCCAGGTGCCGTGGTCGAAGGGGCGTTGGTCATCAAGGCGTGCCTCCAGGCCATCAGCCTTGAGCAATTGCACGATTTGGGTGGCCAACTGCGGGTCACCGGGGGCCGGGTACTGCACGGCAAACAATTCCCGGGGGAAGCCGCCGAAGTCGTGCCAGGTCTCGGGGGCCGCGCTGCCTGTCACGAGCAAACCCTGGCTTTCCCAGTGTGCCGAGACCACCACAATGGCCTTGGGTCGTGGCAATTCGGCCGCCAGGCGCTTGAGGGCCGGGCCGCTGGCACCGGGTTGCAGGGCAAGCATGGGCGAACCGTGGGAGATAAACAGGCTGGGAAGCATGAGTAGGGTCCTGAGGGTTAAGATGGGACCATCTTCAATCAGATCATTGATCTAAATCTAATATAAGTTTTAGCGCTATTTGATCAAGTTTTAGGGTGAATCATGGAACCTGGATTTTGGCATGAGCGTTGGGCGCGCAATCAGACGGGTTTCCATCTGCCCGAGGTGAATCCTTATCTGCTGCGCCACTGGCCCGATCTGGGCGTGGCGAGCGGGGCGCAGGTGCTGGTGCCGTTGTGCGGCAAGAGCCTGGACCTGGTGTGGCTGGCGAGCATCGGGCATCGGGTGGTGGGGGTTGAGCTGTCGGAAAAGGCCGTTGAAGAGTTCTTCCGCGAGCAGGAGCTGACGCCGCAGGTTAGCCAGCGGGGCGCTTTCAAGGTCTTCCAGGCGGGCCCCATCGAACTGTGGTGCGGGGATTTCTTCGCGCTGGATGCCGGGGCCGTGGTTGATTGCACAGCGCTTTACGATCGTGCGGCGTTGATTGCCTTGCCACCGTTGATGCGGGCGCGGTATGCCGCGCATTTGAGCGGGATCATGGTCGGAGGCAGTCGCGGCCTGTTGATCACCCTCGACTATGAACAGACGCAAAAGGCCGGCCCGCCATTTGCGGTGAGCCACGAGGAAGTGAAGTTGCTGCTCGGCGCGCAGTGGAGCCTGGAGGTAATGGAGCAGCAGGACATTCTGGACGACAGCTGGAAGTTTGTTCAGGAGGGGGTCACACGCCTGGACGAGCGGGTTTATCGGTTGGCCAAGGGCTGAATCGCGCCCACAAAAAAGGGGCGATTGAATCGCCCCTTCTTCTTGTCGCTGTCAGCCGCGACGACGCAGTGCGTCAATCCGCTCTTCCAGCGGTGGGTGGCTCATGAACAGGCGAGCCATGCCCTGCTTGATGCCACCGTTGATGCCAAAGGCCGTCAGGGTGTTCGGCATGTGCACCGGCAAGCCCTGTTCGGAGCGCAGGTGTTGTAGGGCGCTGATCATGGCGCCGGTACCGGCCAGGCGTGCACCGGCTTCGTCTGCGCGGAACTCCCGTTTGCGCGAGAACCACATCACGATCGAGCTGGCGAGGAAGCCCAGCACCAGTTCGGCGAAGATGGTCGCCACGTAGTAGGCCATGCCTTGGCCCTGTTCGTTCTTGAAGATCACCTTGTCGACAAAGTTGCCGATGATCCGCGCGAAGAACATCACGAAGGTGTTCACCACGCCCTGCACCAGTGCCAGGGTGACCATGTCACCGTTGGCGACGTGGCCGATCTCGTGGGCCAGCACCGCCTTGATCTCGTCGGGCGAGAACCGCTCCAGCAAGCCCTGGCTGACGGCTACCAACGCGTCGTTCTTGTTCCAGCCGGTGGCAAAGGCGTTGGCTTCATAGGCCGGGAAGATCCCGACTTCGGGCATCTTGATCCCGGCTTCGCGGGACAGTTGCTCGACGGTTTGCAGCAGCCATTGCTCATGCCGGGTACGTGGCTGGGTGATGATCTGGGTGCTGGTGCTCATCTTCGCCATCCACTTGGAGATGAACAGCGAGAAAATCGAACCGGCGAAACCAAAGACCGCACAGAAGATCAGCAGCTGATTGAGGTTCAGATCAACCCCGTTGGCCGCCATGATCCCATTGAAGCCGAAAAGGCTCAGCGTGATGCTGGCAATCAGCACGACCGCCAGGTTAGTGGCCAAGAACAGCAGAATGCGCATCATGGTTGTAGAATTCTCCTCATGCTTAATATGTCGCGTACTGCGGGGTATATAAGGTGCGGCATGGGGCTATTCAACCGAGGGACTATTTCAAACTGTGTCCTACAGCTTGAATGTAGAGCCTTGAAGGGAATTTCCGAAGCCACGGGTGGCCCGGGCGTTCCGCTCCATTGCCTTGCGGCCCTGTAATTATAGGGTGATGCCGGAACAAGGGGCGAACCGGTAAGTGTAAAAGGTGAAGGGGCCCGCACAGGGCAGAGAAGTGTTGCCAGATAATCGCCGTACGACCGCGAGTGGGCCGTACGACGCAATGTTCGTTACTGGCGATAGGACTTCAGGAAATGGCCGATACGACCGATGGCCATCTCCAGGTCATCCACCCGCGGCAAGGTTACCACCCGGAAGTGATCCGGCCACGGCCAGTTGAACGCCGTGCCCTGGACCACCAGCAGCTTTTCCGACAGCAACAGATCGAGCACGAACTTCTCGTCGTTGAGGATCGGGCACACTTTCGGGTCGATCCGCGGGAAGGCGTACAGCGCGCCCATGGGTTTGACGCAGCTGACACCCGGAATCGCGTTCAGCAGTTCCCAGGTACGGTTGCGTTGCTCTAGCAGGCGGCCTTGTGGCAGCACCAGGTCGTTGATGCTCTGGTAGCCGCCCAGTGCGGTCTGGATGGCGTGCTGGCTCGGCACGTTGGCACACAGGCGCATGTTGGCCAGCATGTCGATGCCTTCGATGTAGCTTTGGGCATTGTGCTTGGGACCGGAGATCGCGATCCAGCCGGAACGGAAGCCCGCCACCCGGTAGGATTTCGACAGGCCGTTGAAGGTCAGGCACAACAGGTCCGGGGCCAGGGAGGCGGTGCAGATGTGCACGGCGTCGTCGTACAGGATCTTGTCGTAGATCTCGTCGGAGAACACCACCAGGTTGTGCTGGCGGGCCAGTTCGAGCATGCCCAGCAACACTTCCTTGGAATACACCGCGCCGGTGGGGTTGTTCGGGTTGATGATCACCAGGGCTTTGGTGTTCGGGGTGATCTTGGCCTTGATGTCGGCCAGGTCCGGGAACCAGTCGGCGCCCTCGTCACACAGGTAATGCACCGGATGGCCGCCGGCCAGCGTCACGGCAGCGGTCCACAGCGGGTAGTCGGGCGCCGGCACCAGCACTTCGTCGCCATTGTTGAGCAGGGCCTGCATGGACATGACAATCAGTTCGGACACGCCGTTGCCCAGGTAGATGTCTTCAATGCCGACACCTTCAACCTGCTTTTGCTGGTAGTACTGCATGACCGCCTTGCGCGCGCTGAACAGGCCTTTGGAGTCGCTGTAGCCCTGGGCGGTCGGCAGGTTGCGGATCACGTCCTGGAGGATTTCGTCCGGCGCTTCGAAACCAAAGGGTGCCGGGTTGCCAATGTTCAGCTTGAGGATGCGATGGCCTTCCTCTTCCAGGCGTTTGGCGTGCTTGAGCACTGGGCCGCGAATGTCGTAGCAGACGTTGGCGAGCTTGTTCGATTTGCTGACCTGCATGGCGATGTGATCCTGAAAATGAACGATCCAGACGGTGTGAAGACTACCGTGCTGAGAATCCTGCGTTGGCCTGATCCATAAATACGTTTGAATGCCGGTAACGCGGGTGCCAGACTGGCGCTTTGAAGAGGCGCAATCATACGTGCCGCCTGATCCATGGAAAAGACACAGATCAGGCTTTTTCAGTTGCCGAGGTGTACCGATGGAAAAGTTGCAGAAAACCGTTGATGAATGGAAAGCCATGCTCGACCCGGAGCAGTACAACGTGTGCCGTCTCAAAGGCACCGAGCGACCGTTCAGCGGCAAGTACAACGGCACCAAGACCGACGGCGTTTACCACTGCATCTGCTGCAATGAGCCGCTGTTCGATTCCAGGGCCAAGTTTGATTCCGGCTGCGGCTGGCCCAGCTTCTACGAGCCGATTGCCGAGCAGGCGATGGTCGAGATTCGGGACATCAGCCACGGCATGATCCGTACCGAAGTCACCTGTGCCAAGTGCGATGCGCACCTGGGCCACGTGTTCCCGGATGGCCCGCCGCCGACCGGCTTGCGGTATTGCATCAACTCGGTGTGCCTGGACCTCGTGCCACGCTAGACCCTGCGCCGGCTGCGGACCTTTGCGTCCGCAGCGGCCGTTATATCCAGGTATAAGTCCGGGCAATTCAATTGCACACAATTGAATTGTCTACTATCTTTTGGTTCTTCCTGTTTATTACGAGGCACTGCCATGAGCGACAACCTGCTGAGCATTCCTTGCACCACCATCAAGGGTGAGCAAAAGACCTTGGCCGACTTCGCCGGCAAGGCGATTCTGGTGGTCAACACCGCCAGCAAATGCGGCTTCACCCCGCAATACAAGGGCCTTGAAGAACTCTGGCAGCACTACAAGGACCAGGGCCTGGTGGTGTTGGGTTTCCCCTGCAACCAGTTCGGCAAGCAGGAGCCGGGCAACGAAGGCGCCATTTCGGAATTTTGCGAGCTGAACTTTGGTGTCAGCTTCCCGCTGTTCAAGAAGATCGACGTCAACGGCAGCGAAGCGCATCCGTTGTTCGTCCAGCTTAAAAAGCAGGCCCCGGGTTTGCTGGGCTCCAAGGGCATCAAGTGGAACTTCACCAAGTTCCTGATCGGCCGCGACGGCCAGGTGGTCAAGCGCTTTGCGCCTACCACCAAGCCCCAGGATCTGACCCAAGAGATTGAAGCCCTGCTCAAATGACCGACCTGTCCCTGGCCCTCGATGACCAACTGTGCTTCAAGCTGTACGCCGCCTCCCGCGCAGTCACCCGGGCCTACAAGCCGATGCTCGACCGGTTGGGCCTGACCTACCCGCAATACCTGGTGATGCTGGTGCTGTGGGAATGGCAGGCGGCAGCCCTGCCACAACCTACGGTCAAGGCGTTGGGCGAGCGCTTGTTGCTGGACTCCGGCACGCTGACGCCGCTGCTCAAGCGCCTGGAGCAGCTTGCGCTGGTGCGGCGTCAGCGCAGTACGCTGGATGAGCGGGAAGTGCACCTGAGCCTGACGGATGAAGGCCGGCACCTGCGTGATCAGGTGCAACCGCTGAAGGCACAGCTGTTGTGCGACAGCGGAGTTGATCTGAACCAGGCTGATGCCTTGCGTGACGGCCTGGATGAGTTACTGCGCCAGGTCAGAGACTTGTCGTAGTCGGCACCCACAGGTCGAGCAAGGCCTTGAGTTCTTCCCGGCGAAACGGCTTGGCCAGGTAGTCATTCATGCCTGCCGCCCGGCAGCGCTCGCGTTCCTCGGACATGGCGTTGGCGGTCAGGGCGACAATCGGCAGGTCCGGCCAGCGCCCGCTGCGGCGAATCTGCCGGCTGGCTTCATAGCCATCCATCACCGGCATGTTGCAGTCCATCAGCACCATGTCGAAGCTGTGTTCTTCCAGCAGCTTGAGGGCTTCGCCACCGTGGGCGGCGACGGTCACCTCGCAGCCAAGCTTGCCAAGCATGCCCTTGGCCACCAGTTGATTGACCGGGTTGTCTTCCACCAGCAGGATGCGCGCCCGGTGAGCGAGGGGGCCGGTTTCCAGCTGGATCAGGTCAAGGACCAGGTCCGGATCGATGCGCAAGTTGCGTTGCAGTATCTGGTACAGCGCCGTGCGGCTGAGAGGTCGGGCCTGTTGCTGCAAAGGCGCCAGGGCTGCGACCTCTTCACTCGGCATGAAGTTGCCGTAGGCGGTCACCAACAGGATCGGCGCGGTGATCGCCGGGCGCAGGCGAAACAGGCATTCGGGGCAGTCGGTGATCAGCAGGTCGGGATTCTGCCCGCTCAAGTCATCGTCGATGGAATAGAAGCGCGGCGCCAGCCCCCAACTCGGCAGCAGGCTGTCGAGCAGTTCAGCCAGGCCGCTGCTGGTGCTGGTGATCGCGATCACTTCCCCTGCCAAAGGTGCCAGGCGCGCAGCCGGTAAATGCGTCGGCAATGGCAGGTCGGCGCAGAACTGGCTGCCAAAGCCTGCCTCGGAACTGATGCTCAGGCGGCCCTTCATGGCCTCGCACAAATTGTGGGTCAGTGCCAGGCCCAGGCCGGTGCCGCCGAATTGACGCGTGATGCCCGCACCGGCTTGGGTGAACGGCTGGAAGATTTTGACCTGGGCGTCCTGGGCGATCCCGATGCCGGTGTCGCAGACCTCGATCCGGACACGGCCGGCCTGGGCGCTGAGGCGCACGTCCACTCGGCCAAAGCGTGTGAATTTCAGGGCGTTGGACAGCAGGTTGCTGACAATCTGCCGTACCCGCGTCGGGTCGCCCAGCACCTGGGCGGGAAACTGCGGGTCGATCAGGCACGTCAACTCCACACTGGGCGCGGCGTTTTGCGAGAGCAGGTTGGCCGTGTCTTCCACCAGTGAGCCGAGGTCGAAGGGGATGCTTTCCAGCTCCAGCTGGCCGGCGTCGAACTTGGACAGGTCGAGGATATCGTTGAGCAATTCCACCAGCACTTTGCCCGAGTCATGGGCGATTGACAGCTGCTGGCGTTGCTCGGCATTCAGCGGGCTGTCGAGGGAGAGAGCGATCATCCCCAGCAGGCCGTTGAGTGGCGTACGGATTTCATGGCTCATGTTGGCGAGGAACGCCGCCCGTGCCTGAGCCATGCCAAGGGCTGTCATCTTCGCGGCTTCCAGCTCGTCGTTCGACAACGTCAATCGGTGGTTGATGGCCTTGAGTTCGGTAGTGCGCGCGGAAACGATGTCTTCCAGTTGCCCGAGGTATTCCGTCAGGCGGTTCTCGGCATGCCGACGTTGCTGGATTTCGGTCTCCATGTTTTCAAACTGCTGGTTGGCGACGTTGACCAACACCCCGATTTCGTCGTGTTCGTGCCCCGGCGGGCAGTCCAGGCGTTCGTGCTTGCGGGAGCTCAGCTCGCGGATAATGCGCACCAGCGGCTTGGTCAGCATGACGTAGAACAGTGCCAACAGAATCCCGGTGAGGATCAGGCTGCGGGCGAATCCGTTGAGCAGGGTGATCTCGGCGCGGCGCAGGAAGCGGCTGCCGAACGCGTAGGTGTCGACGTCGAGCCGCAGCACACCGAGGGCGTCATTCGGCATGTGGGTGAGGTACAACCGGTCTTCGAATTCACGGTTGGCGCCAAACAGGAAGTCGCTGATGGGGCGGTAGGTACTTTCCTTGCGCGGGCGATGCACATCGGCCAGTACCAACCCGTTGTTGTCGATCAGTTGTGCACGGGTGATGGCAGGGGAGTGCAACAGGCCCAGGGTCAGTTCCTGAGCGAGTTCGGCGTCGATGTTATAGGCGATGCGCGAAGCCGGGTTATGGCTGATTTCAATCAGCGCACGTATTTCACGGTTGATGGAAGCGTCTTCGCTGGCATAATCAATCCCAATCTGTATCAGGCTGAGCAAGGTTCCCAAGACGAATCCGACCAGCACTGTCAGTCTGGCTTGTTTATAAGACAAGCGGTGGGCGAACTTGATATCCATCGGGTGCTGTACCACTTTACGTTTCCTTTCGCCCGGCAAGCATAGCTGAACATCCACAGGCTCAAACTTGCCCGGCATGAATCGATTTTATTCGGTGCAGCCCTGCACGGTCTGCCTCAGGGTTGCCAATACGCCATCTTTTACAAGAACTTGCCAGAGGAATAGTCGTGGATTCTCGATTGAATGCCTTTCTTGAGCGTGCCGATGCGGTGCTTGCTCGCCTGGAACCCCTTTTGCCTGCCCCGCGCGAAGCCGTTGACTGGAACCATTGCCTGGCTGCCCGTTGGCAGCGCGAAGGCCGCAGCGGCTTTTTGTTGCCGCTGGAGGTCAGCCTGGACATGCGCCTGTCCGACTTGATCGGTGTGGATAAACAGCGCGAACAATTGGCCCGCAACACCCAGCAGTTTCTCGAGGGTTTGCCGGCTAACCATGCGTTGCTCTGGGGCTCGCGCGGCACCGGTAAATCGTCCATGGTGCGGGCCTTGCTGGCCCAGCATGCCAAGGCCGGATTGCGCTTGATCGAGATCGAACGCGATCATCTGGCGGATTTGCCGCGGGTGGTTGAGCAACTGATCAAATTGCCACAACGCTTTGTGCTGTTCTGCGACGACCTGTCCTTCGAGGCCGGTGAGAGCGATTACCGCGTGCTCAAGAGCGTACTCGACGGCTCCCTGGAGCAGGCACCGGAAAACGTCTTGTTATACGCCACCTCCAACCGTCGTCACCTGGTGCCCGAAAACCAGAGTGATAATGAAAACTGGAAGAACATAGACGGTGAACTGCACCCCAACGAAGCGGTGGAGGACAAGATCGCCCTGTCTGACCGTTTCGGCCTGTGGCTGTCGTTTTACCCGTTCAACCAGGAGCACTTCCTGGATGTGGTCGAGCACTGGATCGGTGAGTTGGCGAGCAAGGCCGGTTTGCAGTGGCAGCGTGATGAAGCGCTGGACATCCTCGCGGTGCGCTGGGCAACCGGGCGTGGCAATCGCAACGGTCGTTGTGCCTATCAGTTCGCCCGCTATTGGGTGGGCCTCAAATTACTGGAGCGTCAACCATGATCGATTTGCAACAGGCCGGCACCGGCCTTGATGGTTACGCCATGCTCCACGCGCAGCTGGAATCCTTGCTGGCGGATGAGCGGGATTTCATTGCCAATGCGGCACAGTTTTCCGCGTTCCTGTTCAATCAGCTGGACGATTTGAACTGGGCGGGCTTCTACCTCAACCGCAATGAAGAGTTGGTGCTTGGGCCGTTCCAGGGGCAGATTGCCTGTGTGCGCATTCCGTTTGGCCGCGGTGTGTGCGGCGCGGCTGCGGCCTCGCGGCAAACCCAGCGGGTGGAAGACGTGCACGCGTTCCCTGGGCATATTGCTTGTGACAGCGCCTCGAACAGCGAACTGGTGGTTCCGCTGGTCAAGGAAGGGCGCCTGATTGGCGTACTGGATCTGGACAGTCCATCGCTGTCGCGGTTTACCCCGCAGGATCAGGCCGGCATCGAGCAGTTGGCGGCGATTTTCCTGCGGTTGACCGATTGCTGATGGGCTGACCCTCCTGTAGGAGCGAGCAAGCTCGTTCCTACAGACGGCCCAGCACGTCCAGTTGCATCTGTAACATCCTCTCCAGCTCAAGCATGGATTTCTCTATTGCCTTGATGCCTGCCTCGATCACGTGTGGATTGTCGCGTTCGCCACATGCCAGTTCCAACGCTTCGCATTGCCCGGACAGGGTATTGGCCTGGATGATCCGGGCGGCGCCCTTGATTTTGTGGGCCTGGTCGATCATGTCGTTGGCAGAGGCTTGCCGGGCCAGCAGGGCCATCAGGTCGACCCGATCATGCCGGCTGCTGTTGAGCAATTCTTCAAGCAACCGGCGGCTCAACTCTGGGTCGCCGCCTGTCATCGCGTCCAGGCTTTGAAGGGCAAACGCGTTGCGGGTGGGGAGCGGGTCGACTTGCGCCAGATGCTGCTCCAGCGCAGTGAGGCTGATGGGTTTGAACAGGCAATCATTCATGCCCGCGTCGAAGCAGCGTTGTTTCTCCTCCGGTTGGGCATTGGCAGTGAAACCGAGTATCACACACGGTGCTTTTTGCTCGCGCTGCTCATACTCGCGAATGGAACGACTCAACTCGTAGCCATTCATGATCGGCATATTGCAGTCGGCGATGACCAGGTCGAAGTGTTCCTGGCGCCACGCCTGGAACCCGGCAGCCCCATGATGCGCGGCGGTGAACTGATGGCCGAGAAAGCCCAGTTGCTGGCACATGAGCAAGCGGTTGGCCGGGTGGTCGTCCACCACCAGTACATTGAGAACCGGCGCCGGCGTGGTCGCGGCAGGCTCCAGTTTGTCGACGGCCTTGACCGGCTGCAGGCTGGTCATCGTCAGGCTGACGTGTACCTGGGTGCCCACCATGGGTACGCTGCTCAGGCTCAATTGGCCGCCCATCATCGCGCACAGGCTGCGACAAATTACCAGGCCCAGGCCCGCGCCGCTCCGGGCCAGGTGCCCGGAGTTGTCGGCTTGGGCAAAAGGTTCGAACAGGCGTAGCTGGTCTTCGCGGTTGATCCCGATGCCGGTGTCCTCCACCACCAGTTTCATCTCGATCTGTTGGGGTTGCCCGGTCTCCTTCAGGTGCACCTTGATCTTTACCTGCCCGCGCTCAGTGAACTTGATCGCGTTGCTCACCAGGTTCGACAGCACCTGCTTGAACCGCAAGGGGTCGATCAGTACGTCGGTGCCGTCGACATCGGGGGTAAACTCCAGCGCCAGGCTCAGGGTTTTCTGGCGCGCCAGGCCATCGAACACGCGGACCACCGACTCGATCACCTCCCGCAGGTTGACCCTTTCCGGGGCCAGGCTCAGCCGACCGGATTCGATGCGTGCGATGTCCAGAATGTCGCCGATCAGCTCCAGCAGGTCCTTGGCCGAGTTGTAGGCCACCTCGATGGCGGGGCGATCCAGATGCCCCTGGTCGGCACGCTTGAGTGTCAGCTCGAGCATGCCAATCACCGCATTCATGGGGGTGCGGATTTCGTGGCTCATGGTCGCCAGGAACGTGCTCTTGGCGCGGTTGGCCTCGTCAGCGCGTTCCTTGGCAGCGCGAAGTTCATCGAACAGTTGGCGCCTTTCACTGATATCGATCCAGCCGCCGATGATGCCCTGCACCTCGCCCATGGAGTCGCGGTACGGAAGGATCCAGTGATAGATCGTGAGTTTTTTTCCGTGAACATGCAGGGTGCGATCAAGGATCAGTGGTTTGCCTTCGGCCACGACCTGTTGATAGTCGGCATGGTATTGAGCCGCTTCCGTCTCAAGGGCCATGCCCATCTGGGTGATGCTCTTGCCGATGACGTCTGCGCGCTTGACGTCGAACGTTTGCAGGTAGCTGTCGTTGCAGGTCTGCAGGAAACCGTTGTGGTCACGTACGTAGATCGGATGCGGCGTTTCATTGACCAGCGCCCGCATGAATTCGAACTGGTCACTCAGGGCACGTTCGGCCAGCTTCCGATGCTTGATCTGGCGCTGCAGATAGCCGTTCCACGTCAGGGAAATCAACAACAGCAGCCCGGTGCCGATGATGATCTGGGCGATCAGGCGATGATAGTTGCGCCAGTAACCATCGGATGCGGCGTTGTAGCCACGCCAGCGGCTATTGATGGCCGTCAACTCATCCGGCGCAATACTGAGCAGCGCCTTGTCGAGGATCGAACTCAGCTCGATGGCGTGACGGGACGTTGCCAGGGCAAACGTGGCTGGCAGCGTGCCGATGCTGGAACTGATCTGCAATTTATCCTGGAACACCGGTGACGAGAGGAAGTAGTTGGCGATCACCAATGGGGTCACGGCACCTTCTACCTGTCCCTGCACCAATAATTCGGATGCCTTGAAGGTATCACCGGCTTCCACCAGGGTGATCCGGGCAAATTCCTGGCGCAGGAACTTTTCCAGCGGATTGCCCTGGGTGATCGCCAGGCGCGTGCCGGCCATCTGTTGAAGGCTGGCGGGCGCCCCCGTCTCTTTGCGTGTCAGCAGAACGTAGGAGTTTTCCAGATAGGGTCGGCTGAAGGTCAGCAGGGACTCGCGCCCGGTACTCGGCGTGATGGCGCCGATGATGTCGGCAGCGCCGGAGTGGACCAGATTGATCATGCTGGAGACGTCGCGCACGTGTTGAATCTCGAAGCGCAGGCCGGTTCGCAGTCGGATCAGCTCAAGCAGGTCGGCGGTGACGCCCCGGAAGTTGCCATCGGTATCAAAGAATGTGAGTGGGGCGAAGGTTTCGTTGACGACGACCTTCACCACCGGGTTTTCCTTGAGCCAGCGTTCTTCGCGCAGGGTCAGTTGCAGCTTGCGGTCGGTCAGCAGGATGTCGCTGCCGGCGCTCCAGCGTTTGGCGATGCTGTCGCGTTCATAGGTCGATACGCCGTCGAGCACCGAGTCGACGATGCTCAGGAGAATAGGCTGGTCCTTGCGCAAGGCGAAGCTGAAACCGTGCGCCTCGTGCTTGCCGAAGTTGGCCATGCGGATATTTCTCAGGTAGCCCTTGTTGATCATGTAGTGAGTGGAAATGGTGTCGCCCAGGAAGACGTCAGCCTGGTCGAACGCCACCGCGTTCAAGGCATTTTGATAGGACGGGTAGGCGTGGATGGTTGCTTTTGGATACAGTGCCTGCACCTCGTCCATGGGCAGGTAGTGGTAGACAAGACTCAGGCGCAGGCCTGCCAGGCCGTTGCTCAGGTTGCGGTTTTCGCCTTCGCGGGTGACCAGTACCGGCTGGTCCACCGCGTAGGGCAATGACAGGATGATGTCCGGATTTGCCGCTTCAAAACCGTTGGAGGATCCGAGAAAGTCGATCTCGCCGTTTTCCAGCGCCTGGATCGCGGCCTCTCGGGTGGAGTAGCGCAACACCGTCAGCGGTATTGCCAGCGTTTTGGCCACCAGGCCGGCGTAATCGGCAGTCAGCCCTTCATAGTCACGCCCGCTGGAGGTGATGTCGAAGGGCGGGTAGTCGGGCCCGGAGGTGCCCAGTATCAATTCCCGCTTGTTTTGCAGCCACTGGCGTTGTGTCTTGTTCAAGGGGGTGTCGAGTTGAACGGCACCCGCACGCCCCAGCAGTGCATATTGCTCGGGAACCGGTTGTTCGGCAGGCACGGAAGTGCTGAGGCATACCCCGATACTCAAAATGATTAGATAGTCCTTTATACGCCTGGGCATCCGATTTCTCACACTAGCGCGTTACGTTTTGCCATCTCGATAAGTTCTACCAAGGATTTGGCTTTTAGTTTTTGCATGAGCCTTTTTTTGTACGTACTGACGGTTTTGTTACTAAGGAACATGCCTTTGGCTATTTCCTTGTTTGTCCGGCCCTGGGCAAAAAGTTGTAATACCATGAGTTCGCGATCATTGACCACTTTGAAAAGTTCAAGCTCTTCGTTGCAATCTGTTTCATTGTTGTTGCCATTAAGGGCCTGGCTCGGGAAGTAGTTGTAACCTGACAAGACTGCCCTGATGGCACTGAGCAGCTCACTCAGGTCGCCTTCCTTGCAGACATAACCATCGGCGCCGGAGCGCATGCACCGAGTGGCAAAGAGCTTGGGGGTCTGGGCCGTCAGGATCAACGTCTTGGTCGAGGTACTCATTGCGTTGAACCGGCACAGTACTTCCAGGCCGTCGAGTTTCGGAATCCCGATATCAAGGATGATGAGGTCCGGCTGGCACTCCTTGACCATTTGTATCGCATCACATCCGTTATCGGCTTCTCCAACAACTTTATAGCCCTCGTGTTCTAACAACATTCGAATGGCAAGCCGGATAACAGGGTGGTCGTCGATAATAAAAACTGAGTTCATAATCAAATCCCATACAAGCGCAAATAAAGTCGGCACATTAGCTCACATGGCAATGAAGGAGGATGAACTTGATGTGGAACAAACGTAAAACAAGAATGTTCCTACATTAAAAAAAGCAAAGGATTACGCTTCGTGAGGTATTTGTTGTTGGGGTGCAAGCGTTTTGCGTGGCTGAAATTTAAAAGTAAGTGGCAGTGGGTGGGCGGTTTTATAAAGAGGGTTTTTCGTATGGCTCAGGCGTTTAACTTCCTACTTTTTTGTTGAGCGCGGAAGGGGCAATTGGCGTATGAGTTCGCTCAACTCAATGGCGCTCAACGGCTTCGGCAAGTAGCCAAGTAACGGAAAGTTACGCTGGTATGCCTGAGCCTTCAGGTTTTCCAGTTCATTCACGGGCAGGCCGCTGAGCAAGATCGCGGACCTTATAAAGCCTCTGCGGTGGGCGATTTCAATCAACTCCAGCCCGGGCAGGTCTGGCAAGCATTGATCACACAGCAGAATATCGAATGGCAGTGCGGTTTGTGTCATCTGTCGAATGGCCTGTTCGGCATTTTCAGCGAGGGCCAGGTCGTGGTAACCATAGTTTCGTAACAAACATTGGGTCGCCAGCAATTGAAAAGGATGATCCTCCACCAACAGGATACGAAGTTGTTCGTGCATGGTTTTTTCCATGAAAGGGGCAAGTGCCCTGAAGACGCTCCGCCAGGGCGTGTAGTAAGAAGTTAATGGGCCCGTCAGCTATCGGGCGTAGGAACAGTTCGAAAGACTGCGATCAGGGCGCGCGATTATTCATTGCGGCGGGGAAGAACTTCGATCAGGCCGCTCTGTTCCGTGCGTAGGGCGATTCTTTGAAAAAGGGGCCCTGGCCATAAGCCAGGGCTGTGCTTCATTGCGGGCTGGAGCGTCCGGTCATTTCGCGGGCCATTTCACTGGCGTAGCTGTCGGTCATGCCGGCGATGAAGTCGATCATGCGCAGGAACGAGGCGTGTAATGACCACGAGGGGTCGGGGGCACTGTTGCCCAGCAGGTCGAGGATGCGCCGGTTCTTGAACGACGGAGTACGCCCGCCATGTTGTTCCAGGGCCGCCCCGCAGAAGGCGTTCAAGAGGATTTCCAGGGTGGTGTAGGCGCCGATTTCATGCAGGGTCTTGCGCTTGTCCTGGAAGATTTTCTTGCGGGCCATGTCCTTGGCATCCAGCACGCAGCGCTTGGCCGGGCCGTGCATGTGTTCCACCAAGTCTCCCGGCAGGGTACCGGCCAACAGGGCGTCCTGTTGTTCGACGAACGCCCGGGCTGCGGCATTGGTCAGGTGCTCGATGGCCTTGCCCCGCAGAATCGCCAGCTTGCGTCGACGGGAGTCCAGCGGGCCGAGCTGCCGATAGGTTTGCGGCAAGTCGTCGCCCACCAGGTCCAGCAGCAATGACTCGACCTCGGCGTATTCCAGCAGCTCCATTTCCAGGCCGTCTTCAAGGTCGATCAGCGCGTAACAGATATCGTCGGCAGCCTCCATCAGGTACACCAGCGGGTGGCGGGCCCAGCGTTGCTCTTCCAGTTGCGGCAAGCCGAGCTTCTGGGCGATCTGTTCGAGAATCGGCAACTCGCTCTGGTAGCAGCCGAACTTGTGCTTCTTGTAGCCCAGGGAGTCGGCGTGCCGGGCAGTCCAGGGGTATTTCAGGTAGGTGCCCAAGGTGGCGTAGGTGAGCCGGGTGCCGCCATCGAACTGGTGGTATTCCAGTTGGGTGAGCACCCGGAAACCCTGGGCATTGCCTTCGAAATTGAGGAAGTCATTGCGCTCGGCGCTGCTCATGTCATCCAGCCAGCCACGCCCTGAAGCCTGCTGGAACCAATGCCGGATCGCGTCTTCACCAGAGTGGCCGAAGGGTGGGTTGCCGATGTCGTGGGCCAGGCAGGCCGATTGCACCACCATGCCCAGGTCACTCGGGTCGCACCAGTCGGGCAGGGCGCTGCGGATCGTCTCACCCACACGCATGCCCAGGGACCGGCCCACGCAACTGACTTCCAGGGAGTGGGTCAGCCGGGTGTGGATGTGATCGTTGCTGGTCACCGGGTGCACTTGGGTCTTGCGGCCCAGGCGGCGAAACGCGCCGGAAAAGATGATGCGGTCGTGGTCTTTGTGAAAGGGGCTGCGGCCCAGTTCTTCCGGGCTGTGCAGGGGTTTTCCAAGACGTTCGCGGGTAAGCAGGGTGGGCCAATCCAAGGCGGGTACTCTCCGTGCGGTGAATGACGTCGCCCAGCTTCCCGGTTCAGCCAGGCCTGCGCAAGCGAAAAACTACAGGCCGACGGCGTCGATATCGATTAACAGCAGGCGCTGACCGTTATCAAAGAATTGTCCGGCCGTCAGGCAGTATTGGTTGGTGGTGGCGTCGCGATAGGTTGATGACAGGCTCAAGCGCCGCTCCTCCCAGCCCTCGGCGAGCAGATGATAGAAGTACGGGCGCCATGACCAGTTATGTCCCAGGTAGCGGCTGTCGGCTTGCCAGGCACCCTGGTGCCATTCGAAATTGGGCGTCAGTTGCGTGCCATGCCGATCACACTGGTAAAAACGCAGCAGCCAGGGAAACGCCGGCAATTGCGGCAGCTGGCTCAGGGGCGCCTGTGCCTGCGCCCAGGTTTGCAGGATCTGCATCAGTTCTGCCAGTTGGTGGCGCAGGTGCATGATCCGGCCGCGCTCGGCCAGCTTCTGCTGGACATACCCGGTGCGCAGATGGGCGAAACGCGGCACGAACGCGTCGGTGGCGAACCAGTCCAGTTGGGCCTGGGCAAACAGGTAGCCCTGGACATAACGTGAACCACATTCCAGGGCGAAATTCAGCTGTGCCTCGGTTTCCACGCCTTCGGCAATGATCCAACAGCCGGTTTTTTCCGCCATCTGCGCCAGTGCGCGTACCACCTCACCACTTGGGCCGCCCCGGGCAGCGGCCTGGAACAGGCGCATGTCGAGCTTGAGGATGTCTGGCTGCAAGGCCAGCACCCGGTCCAGCTGGGAATAGCCGGCGCCGAAGTCATCAATGGCAATCCGCGCCCCGGCCTCGCGGTAGCGCTCCACCACTTCGGCCAGGCGCAGGATATCGCCGCCCAGTTCCGTGATCTCGAACACGATGCGGCGCGGGTCGACGTTGTGTACCTGCAGTTGTTTGAGGCTCGGCAGGGCCTGACCCGGGCGCAGGCGGGTGATCCAGCGTGGCGAAATATTCAGGCTGAGGAACCAGTCTTCCGGCGCTTCATGCAGGCGGCTCAGGGCGTTGTCACGGATCTGCCGGTCCAGTCGGCGCAAGGCCACGGAGGGCGTGCGCGGGTCGGCAAACAGCGGACCCACCGAGCGCAGTTGGCCGTTCGCCTGGCGCAGGCGGCCCAGGGCTTCTACGCCGGCGATGCGGCCGGTGGCGGTATCGATGAATGGCTGGAAGCAGGCGAGCGGTTGCCCGTCGATCACGGGGCCTCCTTAAAAGACCGGAAATGAAAAAGGCCCGGCCCTCGATGGAGAGGGCCGGGCCTGATCTGTTTGCAAGAATGCAGCCAGCGCGGCTCAACTTTTGCGCGAAGCTCCTTGCATGGCCAGTTTGATCAGCGGGATCAGACCGGCACCCAGCCGCACCAGGCGGGTCATGGTGCCGATTCCGCCGCCCTTGGCGCCTTTGCCGGTGAGAAAGCCCAGCAGTGTCACCACGCCCACGCCCCACAGCGGCGCGTGCTTGATGCCAAAGCCGTCCTGCCAGCTCTGGCCCATGTTGCGGACCTTTTGCAGCGGCAGCATCAGTTGCTGGGACTCGTGACGAATTTCCTGGCGGTGCATTTCCATGCGCAGGCGGATCAACGCCTTGCGCATCTCCCGCCGGGAAGTGTTTTGCGGCAATTCAGTCAGGCTCATGGCAGCAGGCGCTCCCGGTCGTTGGCCAGTTCTTCGAGGGTGGCGTGGAACGGCGTGGACTCATCGAACACCGCCGCCTTCAAGCGCAACCCGCAGAAAGCGGCGGCCAAGATGTAGAACACACACAGGCTGATGATCCCGGTCAGGCGGTAGGTGTCCCACACCAGAATCATCACCAGCGCCGACAGGCCCACCAGCAACAGCAAGGCAAACACCAGCGCCAGGCCGGCAAACAGCAGCAGGCTGACGGTGCGGGCTTTCTGCTCCTGCAGCTCGATGCCAAACAGCTCGACGTGGCTGTGCAGCAAACCCAGGACAGCCGCGCCCAGGCGCCGTGAAGTAGAACTTGGGCCCGTGGACGAGCCGGATTCGCCGATAGACATAAATTAGCGCCTTGTAGCCAGCAGGCCGATCAAAAAGCCCACACCGGCCGCGATGCCGACGGACTGCCAAGGGTTGGCCTGGACATAGTCTTCCGTGGCCGTGACAGCCGCCTGGCCGCGTTCGCGCAGGGAGTCTTCGGTCAGTTGCAGGGTTTCCCGGGCCTTGAGCAGGCTTTCGTGAATCTTGCTGCGCAGTTCATCCGCCTGGTCGCCCGCGAGGATCGCGGTGTCGTCCAGCAGCTTCTCGGTATCGCTGACCAGGGTTTGAAAATCCGCCATCAATATTTCTTGAGCAGTCTTTGCCGTATTTCTGGCCATGGTTATCTCCGTGAGTGGCTGGTCTGTTTACTTTTGGTTTCGAGTCACCGGTGTCGGTGAAGGTTCACTGCAATTGTCTGGTACAGCTTTTGCTTTGCCTTGGTGCGCGGGCCAGGGGCCTTGCGCTGAATCCGGGCGGTTGGGGCTCAAACCCTGAAAAACCTTACCCTAAATAACTAAAACTCGCGGAAAAACCCTGTCGGATTCTGCCTTTCTCACTGAACGCTGCGCTAAAGCGGTTCACGGCCTCAAAAGAGGGTCGGGCCGCCGGTGCCAATTTAGTGCGCGTCATGAAGGTCATGAACTGCTTTGGTGCTTTTTCCTGCATGTGCAGGCCTGCCATTCTCCATGGAAAATTTGCAAAGCGCGGTGGACACCCTCGTCCACAGTTCCAACACGCTGTTTATTCTGATTGGTGCGGTCATGGTCCTGGCCATGCACGCCGGCTTTGCATTCCTGGAAGTCGGCACCGTGCGCCAGAAGAACCAGGTCAATGCCCTGTCGAAAATCCTCAGTGACTTCGCCATCTCCACATTGGCCTATTTCTTTATAGGCTATTGGATCTCCTATGGCGTGACGTTCATGCAACCGGCGGCGGTGATCAGCGCCGACCACGGTTATGGCCTGGTGAAATTCTTCTTCCTGCTGACTTTCGCTGCGGCGATCCCGGCGATCATTTCCGGGGGGATTGCCGAGCGTGCACGTTTTGTTCCGCAACTGTGTGCCACCGCGTTGATCGTGGCTTTCATCTACCCGTTTTTCGAAGGCATGGTGTGGAACGGCAACTACGGCCTGCAAGCCTGGTTGCTGGCCACCTTCGGCGCCAGCTTCCATGACTTTGCCGGCAGCGTCGTGGTGCACGCCATGGGCGGCTGGCTGGCGCTGGCGGCGGTGTTGCTGCTGGGGCCACGGCAAGGGCGTTATCGGGAAGGTCGCCTGGTGGCGTTCGCGCCGTCGAGCATCCCGTTCCTCGCGTTGGGCTCGTGGATTCTGATCGTCGGCTGGTTTGGCTTTAACGTCATGAGCGCGCAAACCCTCTCTGGCGTCAGCGGGCTGGTGGCGGTCAATTCGTTGATGGCGATGGTCGGCGGCACGGTCGCGGCGTTGGTGATCGGGCGCAACGACCCTGGCTTCTTGCACAACGGCCCGTTGGCCGGCTTGGTGGCGATCTGTGCCGGTTCCGACCTGATGCACCCGGTAGGCGCGCTGGTGACGGGCGTGGTGGCGGGGGGCTTGTTTGTCTGGTGCTTCATCGCGGCCCAGGATCGCTGGAAGATCGATGATGTGCTGGGCGTGTGGCCACTGCACGGCCTGTGCGGCGTGTGGGGCGGGATCGCCTGCGGGATCTTCGGCCAGACCGCCCTCGGTGGGCTGGGCGGCGTGAGTCTGTTCAGCCAGTTGATCGGCACCGCGCTGGGCGTGCTGGTGGCGCTGGTCGGCGGCTTCCTGGTGTACGGTGTGATCAAGCGCGTTTACGGCCTGCGCCTGAGTCAGGAAGAGGAGTATTACGGCGCCGATTTGTCGATCCACAAGATTGGCGCCGTCAGTCAGGACTGAGGGGCGGTTTGCGTTTAGGGGGTTGCGCCTTGCCGCTGCTAATATGGGCAAACAACAACCAGGCGACACCCTTTCAAACGGAACTTGAATGCCAACCTCTCAACGTTTGCCCCTTGCCCACAGGCCAATAATAATCCTGGGGACCGGGCATGCACTGCCTGAGCACATCCTCACCAGTGCGCAACTGGATGTTCAACTCGGCCTGGTAGCCGGCAGCGTCGCTCGCGTCAGCGGCGTCACCCATCGGCACGTGGCCAGCCGTCGCGAAAACGCCGCGAGCCTCGGTGCCATCGCCGCACACCGGGCATTGCTGGCCGCGGGGCTGGCGCTGGAGCAGATCGACCTGGTGGTCTGTGCCAGTGGCACCATGGACCAGGGCATGCCGTGTAACGCCGCGTTGTTGCACCGCGAATTGGGGTTGGGGTCTTCCGGCATTCCCGCCATGGACATCAATGCAAGTTGCCTGGGGTTTATCGCCGCGCTGGATACGCTGTCCTGGCCGCTGCTGGCCGGGCGCTACCAGCGCATCTTGCTGGTGTGTTCGGACATCGCTTCCTGCGGGCTGGACTGGCAGCAGGTGGAAGTCTGCGCAATCTTCGGCGACGGTGCTGCGGCGGTGGTGCTGGCGGTCAGCGACGGCGGGTCGAAAATCCTGGCCTCAAACCTCAAGACGTATTCCGAAGGCGCAGATTTGTGCCAGATCCCCGCCGGCGGTTCGCGTCATCACCCGCGGCGCATCGACGGCCCGTTCGAACCACTGACCAGTTTTTCGATGCAGGGCAAAAGCGTGTTTCGGCTGGCGGCCAAACACCTACCCATGCTGGTGGAAGAACTGCTGGATCAGGCCGGTTTGACCAAGTCGCAGATTGATTGGGTCATCCCGCACCAGGCCAGCCAGCAGGCGATGCAGCATGCGGCCCGGCGGTTGGGATTTGCCCCTGAACAGGTCATCGACATCTTCGCTTCGCACGGCAATCAGGTGGCGGCGTCACTGCCCACCGCGCTGGATATCGCCATCCGTGACCAGCGTATCCAGCGCGGCCAGCGCCTGATGTTGATAGGTACCGGCGCGGGCTTATCCCTTGGCGGCATGGTCCTGGAGTACTGATGAAAGTTCTCGTCACCGGTGGCACCGGATTCATTGGTCGGCACATTGTCTGGCGCCTCGTCGGCCAGGGGTGTGAGGTGCAGTTTACCGGCCGCAATGCCCGTGCTGCGGCCGAGGTCATTCGCCAGAGCCCCGGCGTGGCATCCTGGGTGTCGCTGGAACACGGCACCTCAGGGGCTTGCCGCACCTTGCTTGATGCCTCGCATGCGTGTGCGGCGGTGGTTCATTGCGCGGCGCTGTCCTCGCCATGGGGCACGGTGCCAGCATTTGCCCGAGCCAATCTCGATTCCACTGCCGAGGTGCTGAATGCCTGCCGCGTCAACCAGGTGAAGCGGCTGGTGCACTTGTCCACACCCAGTCTGTATTTTGCGTTCCGTGATCGTCTCGATATTCGTGAAGACGAACCACTGCCACCCCCGGTCAACGAATACGCGCGCAGCAAGGCATTGGCGGAAGTGCGGGTGAATGAGGCGGGGCTTGCCGAAGCAGTGATCCTGCGCCCGCGTGCGGTGTTTGGCCCGTGGGATGCCACCTTGATGCCACGTCTGGTGCGGGTGATGCAGCGCGGGCCGATTCCGCTGATGCGAGGGGGGCAGGCGCAACTGGACCTTACCTGCGTCGACAACCTGGTACACGCGGTGCTGTTGAGCCTGACCCAACCGCTGCCACGGGCGGTGTGCACCTATAACGTCAGCAATGGCACGCCGTTGACGGTCGCTGACTTACTGCAACGCGTCGCCGAGCAGTTTCAACTGAATCTGCGCACCCGGCGCGTGCCATGGCGACTCATGGACGCGCTGGCTCGGGTGCTGGAAGTCGGCGCACACCTGAGAGGCAGCGGCGAGCCGTTGCTGACACGCTATGGCGCCGGTGTGCTGGCGTTCAGCCAAACCCTGGACCTGAGTGCCATTCGAAACGAGCTGGGCTACCGCCCGGTCGTGACGCAGGACGAAGGCATCCGCCAGCACGCACAGTGGTGGCTTGCCCAACAAGGAGTGGGAGCATGAGCCGTACTGTCAGCCTGAGTGTGTTGCGCGCCGGCTGGTGCCAGCACCTGGAATGCCTGGCCGATCGGGGAGGGCGCTGGGTGCCGACGCGTTTTCCGGCCTTGTGCGGTTTGATCCGCCATCCCGACGCGGGCTGGATACTCTACGACACCGGTTACGCCGAGCACTTTTTTAACGCCACCCAGGCACTGCCCGAGCGCCTGTATCGCAGCGCGGTGCCGGTCGAGCTGCCGGTGAAAGAACAGCTGCTCACGCAATTGCGCGCATTCGGTATCGGTCCCGATGACATACGCACGGTGATCATTTCGCACTTCCACAGCGATCACATCGCCGGGCTCAGGGACTTCCCCCAGGCCAAGTTCATCGCATTGGAGGCCGACCGCAAACACATCGACAGCCTGCGGGGCCATCGCTGGCGAGCGACCCTGGGCGGTCATCTGCCGGCGTTGTTGCCCGACGATTTCGCCGCGCGCATGACCCTCGCCGACACCTGCAAAAAAGCCGCGCTGCCGGACTGGATGACACCGTTTCATCAAGGTCTGGATCTGCTCGGCGATGGCAGCCTGCTGGGCGTTCCGCTGCCGGGGCATAGCGAAGGGCAGTTGGGTTTGTTCATGCCCGATGCCCAGGGGCGACCGGTGTTTCTGGTGGCCGACGCGTGCTGGTCGGTCCCCGCCTGCCGTGCCGGGCGGTTGCCGGCGCCACCGGCCTTGTGGTTTGCCAGCCACGATGCCAAACAGTATCGCCAGACCTACAGCGGCTTGGGCGAGTTGATTCGCCGCGAACCGGCCGTGGCCGTGCTGCCTTCCCATTGCACCCATGCCTGGGAGGCGTTCGGCGATGAGCGATGAGCGCTTGATCGGCACATTGCGCAGCGCAGCCAGTTTCCTGCACAGCCGCTACCGGCTGCAGTTTGCCCGCCGGGAACAACTGGAAGCCTGGCAGGCACGCCAGTTGAAGTATTTCCTGCAACGGGTATTGCCTCAGTCGCACCGTTTCAAGGGGCAGGTGGTGACGGACCTGAGTGCTTTGCCGCTGATGGACAAAGCCACGCTGATGGGCGATTTCGCCGGGTTCAACACCCGTGGCTTGAGCCTGGCGCAGGTGCTGCCGGTGGCACGCCGGGCTGAAGAGTCCCGGGATTTCAGCCCGACGCTGGGTGACCTCACCGTCGGCTTGTCGAGCGGGACCTCGGGTAATCAAGGTGTATTCCTCGTCAGCAGCCTTGAGCGTCAACGTTGGGCCGGCATCCTGCTGGCGCGCACGCTGCCGCGTCATCTGCTGCCACGCCTGCTTTTTCCATGGCGCGCGCCGTTGCGCATCGCATTCTTTCTACGGGCCAATAGCCGGCTCTACACAACGCTGGCCAGTCGACGCATCGACTTTGCCTTCCACGACCTGACCCTTGGGCTCGACGCCAGCCTGTCGCGTCTCAACACTCAGCAACCCGACGTACTGGTGGCGCCGGCCACGGTATTGCGCGGGTTGGCCGAAGCCGCGCTGGCCGGGCGCCTGTCCATCCGCCCGAGCCATATCCTGTCGGTGGCGGAAGTCCTCGAAACGGCGGATGCAGAAGCGGCGCAGGCGGCGTTCGGCGTGGCTCCCCGGCAGATTTACCAGGCCAGCGAAGGCTTCCTTGGCTACACCTGCGAACAGGGTACTTTGCACCTGAACGAAAGCCACCTGCACATTGAGGCGGATTGGCTGGACGCCGCGCGCACACGTTTTCAGCCGATCATCACCGACTTCTCCCGACGCACCCAGTTGATCGTGCGTTACCGTCTCAACGATGTGTTGCGGGTGACCCAGGCGCCTTGCGCGTGCGGGCGTGTCGAACGCGCGATTGCCGCGGTCGAGGGGCGTATGGATGACATTCTTTGGCTGCCCGACGTGAGCGGTGTTCAATTGCGCGCGCTCTATCCGGATGTGCTGCGGCGCGCCTTGCTGATGCACGGTGAGTGCTTGCGGGAATATGAAATTCACCAGCAAGGCCTGCACTGGCAGATCAACGTGCAAGCTGGCGGTGATCACGCCGACCTGTGCCAGGCCTTGATCCAAAGCATTCACGCATTCTGCCAGCAGCAGGGGCTGCAACCTCCGGCGTTCAGTTTCGGCCAGTGGCAGCCGCCGCCGGCGTTTGCCAAGCGCCGCCGTCTGAAACTGCTGCAACTGCCCGAGGGTTTGCCATGCATGTACTGATTCTTGGCGCACGCGCCCCAGCGTGCCTGGAGTGGGCGCGGGCCTTTGACGAGGCGGGCTGGACGGTCAGCGTGGGTGATTCCGTGAGCCAGCCGCTGAGCCGTTTCAGCTGTTCGGTGCAACACTTTGTGCGCTTGCCGGAACCTCGACAGGCTCCCGCCGCCTGGATCGAGGCGCTGGCGCGGGTGATCCAGGCGCAGCACATCGATTTGCTACTGCCCACCTGCGAGGAAGTGTTTTACCTGGCTCACGGTCTCGCACGCCTGGCGCCGCTGTGCCGGATATTGACCAGCGATTTTGCCTTGCTGCATCGTTTGCATCACAAGGGGCGCTTTGCCGCCATGACCGAGGGGTGGGCGTTGGCGGCGCCTGAAACCCGGCTGTTGACCGATCGCCCGGCGGTGCAGGCATTGATGGATGAAGCAGGCCAGTGGGTGTTCAAGCCGGCTTATTCGCGTTTTGCCTCCCAGACGTTGATTCGTCCGTCTGCCGGGCAACTGGTCAAGGTACAGCCCAGTGAAGCGGCGCCGTGGGTGGCGCAGCGGTTTATCGAGGGCCGGGAATACTGCAGCTTCAGCGTGTTGATCGACGGTGAGTTGCGCGCCCACAGCTGCTACCACCCGCGCTACCGGGTGGGGCGTGGGTCGGGGATTTATTTCGAGCCTTGTATGCCAGTGCCAGTGCGCCAGTTTCTAGAACAATTCGGTCGCGAAACGGGCTACACCGGGCAGGTCGGCTTCGACTTTATCGAAGAGTCGGGCGGACATTTTCATGTCCTGGAATGCAACCCGCGAGCCACCAGTGGGGTGCACCTGTTTGACAATCAGCGCAAGCAACTGGTGGCCAGCCTGACTGGCAGCGGCGTGCTTGAACCCACCTGCGAACCCCGGATGATTGCGCTGGCGATGCTTCTGCTGGCAGCGCCGCAGCGGGTATTGAATGCGGGCTTCTGGCGTGACTATAGCGATGCCCGGGATGTGATTACCCGCCAGGGTGACTTCTGGCCCCTGCCTGCCCAACTCCTGAGCCTGGCGGAAATCATCGCCCGCGCGGCTTCCCGGCGCTGCGGGCTGCTGGCCGCGTCCACCGCAGACATCGAGTGGAACGGCCAGCCGTTGAGCGAGTACCTGCCATGAGGTTACTGTTCGAAGAGCAACTGCTCAATGAGCCCCCACCCGCCGACGATAGCCTTGCCCGGCGCTATGTGCGCACCTGCGCCGGCGGCGCGCTGATCGGCAACGTCAGCACCCGCATGGCGCTGCTCGACACCGGGACGCAGCAGTTCCCCGTCAGTATCACCGAGGGCCTTGAGCCGGATGGCAATTGCTACGTGGTGTCGCCTCAAACCGCCTTCAGCGGTTACGCCCTCGAAGAGATCAAACGCCTTGGGCGGCCCCGGCTGACCTGGCCGCTGAAGGTCCTGACCCAGGGCGTGCAGCACATGTTGCGCTGGGCCAGGATCGACAAGCTGGTGCAGGTCAACAACTGGCTTCTGTCCACCAACCTTTACCCCGGCGATTGGGACATCAACGAGTTGCCGGCGATCACCGCCTTGCTGCAGCGAACGTTTCCCGATCACGGGTTTGGTTTTCGCTCGCTGAATGACTTCAGCAATCGGCCATTGCGCCAGCGTCTGGAAAACCTCGGCTACCTGAGTATTCCCACTCGGCAGGTCTATCTGTTCGATGGCCGGGCGGGGGCACAGGCCGGGTTTCTCAACCACCACAACACCCGGCTTGATGCCACGTTGCTGCGCCGCAGCCCCTATGAAGTGGTGCCGGGCGCAGCGCTGGACGACGCCGACTTCCAACGCATCGAGCATCTTTACAACCTGCTTTACCTGGACAAGTACAGCACGCTGAACCCGCACTACAGCGCCCAGTGGATGCAGCGTGGTCAGCGCGAAGGCTGGCTGGAGATGCGCGCGTTACGCAACGGTGAGGGGCGCATTGACGGTGCCCTGGGCTGGTTTGCCAATGCGGCACTGATCAGCACGCCGATCGTGGGGTACGACACGGGCTTGCCACAGCGGGCCGGGTTGTACCGCCAGCTCACGCGGTTGTGCCTGCAAGAGGCGGTTGAGCGCGGTGTGGTGCTGAATTTCAGTTCGGGTGCTGCCGGGTTCAAACGCTTGCGCGGGGGCCAGCCGCAGATCGAATACAGCCTGATCCATGTCGCCCATTTATCCTGGGGCCGCAGGTGGGTTTGGTGTGTCCTGAGCCAACTGTTGCATGGCATCGGTGTGCCCCTGATGCGCAGGTTCAAACTATGAGTCAGGTAAACGCCTGGTGGCCGGTAGCCCTGAGCCACCAACTGCGCAATGCTCCGTTGGCATGCCAGCTTTTGGGGCTGCCGCTGGTGCTGTTTCGGGATGAGGGCGGGCGCGCCGCCGTCCTGCCTGATCGCTGCCCGCATCGCTTTGCGCCATTGAGCGCAGGCAAGGTGCGCGATGGGCAGATCGAATGCCCCTATCACGGTTGGCGATTTGCCGCCGACGGGCGCTGTACGCGGGTGCCGGGCACCGAGCAGGCAGCGTGCAACAAGCCGTTGCTGGATAGTGTGCAGAGTTGCGAGGCCCACGGTCTGGTCTGGGTCAGTCCAGGGCCCGAGCGTCCGCAAACACCGCCGGTGGCGCCTGCCCCGCAGCAGCAGAACCTCGACACATTCTGGATAACCGACCAGGTGCAGTGCTCACTCCAGGACGCTGCGGAAAATTTCCTCGACGGGTTTCACACGCATTTCGTGCATGCCGGGTGGATACGACACGACAGGCAGCGGCAAAAACTCAGGGTTCGGGTGCGCGCCCTCGCAGACGGCGTGGAGGCGGTCTATAGCGAAGAGGGCAAGCAATCAGGGTTGATCTCACACTGGTTCGAGGGCGAGCGTGGCGTCAGCATGGGACGCTTTCGTTTGCCGGGGCTGGCCGAGATCGAATACCGCGATGCACGCGGCGGCGTTAACTTGCTGGTCAGTGCGTGGATGACGCCGAGTGGCGATGGCCAATTGCGCTTGTTTGCCCGGGTGGCCACGACATGCGGAGTATTGCCGGCGCTGCTCAAGCGTTGGGTGTTGCGCCGGCTGTTCGGGGTGATCCTGCGCCAGGACCGTCAGATCCTCGAGCGTGTCAGCGCTAATCAGCGGCGCTTTCACCGCATCCCGGCGACGCCTCTGGATGGGCCGCAAGACCTGCTGGGGCCAGGCATACGACAGTTGCTGGAGAACGGTCAGCCACTGGTCTTTGCCGAGCGAGAGCTGGAAATCTGGCTATAGGGGCGTCGGGAAGGGGCCGTGTTTTGCGGTACCCGGACACTGTTAGAATAGGCACCTGATTCTTTTCGGACCCTTTGCCATGCTTCCTGAATGTCAGTTGTTCGGCACCCTGGGCTGCCATCTGTGTGAGTTTGCCGAAGCCGAAATCATGCCGTTGGTCGAACACGGCCTGTTGGTGGAGTTGGTGGATATCGCCGATTCCGAAGCCTTGTTCGAGGCCTACGGCCTGCGGATTCCGGTGCTGCGCCGGGTGGACACGGGCGCGGAGCTGGAGTGGCCGTTCGACGAAGCGCAGGTGGTGAACTTTCTTGGCTAGCACTCGGCGATGGCGAGTTCCCGATTATTCGGTTACTGTATGTTTGTACAGCGATTGAATGAGAGGGAACGCCCGTGGTGAATGTTGAACAACTGAAAAGCAGCGTCAATCGCATGTCCGCCGACGTCGTGCGCGACGCGGTGAACGAGCTGCGCCTCGATGGCCTGGTCACGGAAGGCAAGACGCCGTTTAACAAAGTGCATTTCAATACCTGCTTTGCCGAGATCGAGGCGCTGTTCCAGCGTGCCGGTTATCACAAGCAGCTGGATGTGGTGGGCTATCAGGGCTTGCTGTACGCGCTTTACGATCCAGGCCGCTGGGAAGCGGTGGATGTGCTGCGCTGGCTCAAGGAATTCACCGAGGCGGCCAGTGCATCGCCGGTGTTGCGCGCGGAATTGGTCAAGGCCTGAATCTGTGCTGGGCCTGATCCAGCGGCATGCGGGATAATGCCCGCCTGTATGTCCACGTCTTGAGCCTGCCCATGTCCGTTTTTTCCGCTGCCCAGCACCAAGCCAGCACCTTGTACCTGCCGCCAGGCGCCTGGGCGACCGTGCTGGATTGCCTGTGTGAGCACTTCCCGGCCATCAGCCGTGAACAATGGCTGGACCGCGTCGCCCGGGGCCGGGTGCTGGACATCAATGGCGCCCCCATCCACCAGGACCTCGCCTACCGCGAAGGCCTGTGCATCTACTATTTCCGTGAAGTGCCGAACGAGAAAGTGATCCCGGTACAGGAGACCATCCTGTACGCCGATGAACATTTGGTGGTGGCCGACAAGCCGCATTTTCTGCCGGTAACGCCCGCCGGTGAGTACGTCGAACAAACCCTGTTGCGGCGCTTGATTCGCCGCTTGGACAACCCGGCCTTGGTGCCGCTGCATCGCATCGACCGGCATACGGCGGGGCTGGTGTTGTTTTCGGCCAATCCCCGGACGCGTTCGGCGTATCAACAGCTGTTTCCCACGCGCAAGATCGACAAGTTCTATGAAGCCATTGCCCCGGCCTTGCCCGGGCTGACGTTTCCGTTGGTGCATAAAAGCCGGCTGGTGGATGGCGAGCCGTTCTTTCGCATGCAGGAAGGCGAGGGGGCGAGCAACACCGAGACCGCAGTCGAGGTGCGGGAAAAGCAGGGTGACTTGTGGCGCTATGGCCTGTTTCCGGTGACCGGCAAGAAACACCAGTTGCGGGTGCACATGACGGCGTTGGGCGCGAGTATCTGCAATGACCCGTTCTACCCTGACGTCATCAAGGATGCCGAGGACGACTACGCCAATCCGCTCAAGCTGCTGGCCCAGGGCGTGCGTTTTATCGACCCGGTGACCGGCCAGGAGCGCAGTTTCCGCAGCGAGATCAGCCTGGACTGGTAAACCCCAGGTACGAAAAAGCCCGCATCAAGCGGGCTTTTTCGTATCCGGCGTTAAGACTTACAGGTCTTTAACGGTGCGAACCTGATCCTTGTTGATCTGGGTGCGCTTGCCATCCAGCTGTTCGAATTCGTAGAAGCCGGTGGACTTGTCGAATTTAGGAGTGTCGACGGCCTGGATTTCGCGACCGTCATTCAGGGTGATCACTGTTGGCGAGGCGCAACCGGCAAGGGTAGCGAGGCCCAGTGCAAGCATGAGAGCGGCGATGGTCCGTTGAGTCATGAGTTTGTCTCCGAGAGAATGCTTTGTTGAGTACTGACCTTGTGACGTGTGCAACGCCGGCAAAGTTCCTTGTTCGACGTTCATTCTGACACGCTGGGCGGGCGGTGCAACAACTCAGGTGTGTTGAAGTTGGCCAGGCGAGGGTCATCCGCAGGGCAATCCAGGGCCTTGGCCCCCAGCGCCTGCATGATCTGGCGTGGGCTGCGCTCGCCGGCTGCCCAGGCACGCTCGAAAGTTTCATGTAGCAAAGTAGGTATCACACACAGCAACGGCTCCCAGAAGTCGCCATGGCGCACCATCACCGGCAGCAACGGGTTTTGCCGGGCCGTGCTGAGCAGGTCGGCGAGCAGTTGCTCATCGATTTGCGGCACGTCGCACGGCAACACCAGCAGATGCCCATGCCGTGCCGCCGCCAGCCCTGCGCGGATACCGGCAAGGGGGCCGGGGAAGTCCGGGCTGTCATCGCCGACCAATTGGTCGGCGTACGCCGCGTACTGCGCCTGGTTGCGATTGCAGGAGATGATCAGGTCGTCGGTCAACGGCCGCACCAGGCGCTGCAGGTGCGCAATCAGCGGCTGCCCGTGCCAGTCGAGCAAACCCTTGTCGAGGCCGCCCATGCGCTGGCCGCGGCCGCCGGCCAGCAACAGCACGGAGCAGGGCGGTGGGAAAGAATGGCTTGGCATGACGGCTCCTGCGGGCAGTGAAATGGGGGGCTGTGATATAACATCGGGCTGTTCCTTCGACAACCGGACCGAGCCATGAAAGCCAAGGCTGATGCGCCCTTTGTACCCCTGAATATCGCTGTATTGACGGTCAGCGACACCCGCACCCTGGAAACCGACACCTCGGGCCAGGTCTTCGTCGACCGCCTGACCGCCGCCGGCCACCTGCTGGCCGAGCGGGTGCTGCTTAAAGATGATCTGTACAAAATCCGTGCGCAAGTGGCGCACTGGATTGCCGAAGATGTGGTGCAGGTGGTGTTGATCACCGGCGGCACCGGCTTCACCGGACGCGACAGCACCCCGGAAGCGGTGAGCTGCTTGCTGGACAAGCAGGTAGATGGTTTTGGTGAGCTGTTCCGGCAAATTTCCGTGGCCGATATCGGCACCTCCACCGTGCAGTCCCGTGCCCTGGCCGGCCTGGCCAATGGCACCCTGGTGTGCTGCCTGCCGGGCTCCACCAACGCGGTGCGTACCGGCTGGGACGGGATACTCGCCGAGCAACTGGATAACCGTCACCGCCCGTGCAATTTTGTCCCGCATCTGAAACAGGCCGAGCCCTGTGAATCCCGTGGGTAAGCCGGGCAAGACCGGCGCGTTGATGCCGGTGGAAGACGCCCTCGAGCAACTGCTGGCGATGGCCGAGGCAGCGCCGATTCGCGAGCAGGAAACCTTGCCGCTGGCCGAATGTGACGGCCGGGTGCTGGCGCAGGCGCTGGTTTCTACCCTGGACTTGCCGCCGTGGCCCAACAGCGCCATGGACGGGTACGCCCTGCGCCTGGCGGACTGGACCGGCGAGCCACTGGTGGTCAGCCAGCGCATTTTCGCCGGCACGGCGCCGCAGCCCTTGGCCGCCGGCACCTGTGCACGGATCTTCACCGGCGCCCCGGTGCCGGAAGGGGCGGACTGCGTTGAGATGCAGGAAAACGCCGTGGTCCACCCCGATCAGCGCGTGAGCTTTACCGAGTCGCTGCAGGTGGATCAAAACATCCGTCCCCAAGGCCAGGAAACCACCGTGGGCGAATTGGTGCTGCCCGCGGGTACACGCCTGGGCCCGATCGAACTGGGGCTGGCCGCATCCCTGGGCCGTGATCGCCTGGAGGTGATCAGTCGCGCCCGTGTGGCCGTGCTGTCCACCGGCGACGAGTTGATCGAGCCGGGCCTGCCGTTGGGCCCCGGGCAGATCTACAACAGCAATCGCCGGGTGTTGTGCAGCTGGCTGGAACGCCTGGGCTGCGAAGTGGTGGACGCCGGGATCCTGCCGGATGACCTGGAGCAAACCCGCGAGCGCCTGGGGGCGTTGGGCTCGGTTGACCTGATCCTGTCCACCGGCGGTGTGTCGGTGGGCGAGGCGGATTTCCTCGGGATTGCGCTGCGCGAAGAAGGTGAACTGGCGCTGTGGAAGCTGGCGATCAAGCCGGGCAAGCCGCTGACGTTCGGGCATTTCCGTGGCGTGCCGGTGATCGGTTTGCCGGGCAACCCGGCGTCGACGCTGGTGACCTTCGCCTTGCTGGCGCGGCCTTACCTGTTGCGCCGCCAGGGCGTGCAGGACGTGCAGCCGTTGCGCATTGAAGTGCCGGTGGGGTTTGTGTGGGCCAAGCCGGGGAACCGTCGCGAGTACTTGCGCGGTCGGCTGGAGCAGGGCAAGGCGATCATCTACCGCAACCAGAGCTCGGGTGTGCTGCGCAGTGCGGCCTGGGCCGAGGGTTTGGTGGAAGTACGGGAAGGGACGACGCTGGAGATCGGTGATCGGGTCAACTTCATTCCGTTGAGTGAAGTCTTGAGTTAGGTATTGCAGTGCCCTGTGGTGAAGGGGCTTGCCCCTCACCACAGGTACAGCATTAGCCTCGGTTACGGCAAATCACGACTCGCGTAAAACGCACTCAACACCTTCACCAGGTGCGCCAGGTCATGGCTGCCGCACAGCTCGCGAATCGAGTGCATGGCAAACGTCGGCAAACCGATGTCCACGGTGCGCACGCCAAGGTGGCTTGCCGTGATCGGGCCGATGGTCGAGCCGCACCCCATGTCGCTGCGTACCACAAAGCTCTGCACCGGCACTTCTTCAGCCATGCACAGATGGCGGAAGAACCCGGCCGTTTCGCTGTTGGTGGCGTAGCGCTGGTTGCTGTTGACCTTGATCACCGGGCCGGCATTGAGTTTCGGGCCGTGGTTGGCGTCGTGCTTCTCGGCGTAGTTGGGGTGCACGCCGTGGGCGTTGTCCGCAGACACCAGCAGCGACTTCTGGATGGTGCGTACGAATTCATCACCTTCCGGCAGCAGGCGACGCAGGGTCTGCTCCAGCATCGGGCCGTCGGCACCGCAGGCGGAGCAGGAGCCAACTTCTTCGTGGTCGTTGCACACCAGCACGCAGGTTTCGTCGGTTTCGGCGGTGAGCAAGGCTTGCAGGCCGGCGAAGCACGACAGCAGGTTGTCGAGGCGCGCGCCGGCGATAAAGTCGCCATTGAGGCCAATCACCGCGGCGCTCTGGGTGTCGTAGAAGCTCAGTTCATAGTCGAGCACCACATCGGCGTTCAGGCCGTGTTCACGGGCCAACTGCTCGGTGAGCACTGCGCGGAAGTCCACACGCTCGTCACCGGCAAACTGCGCGAGGATCGGCGGCAGTTCGGTCTGGGCATTGATCGCCCAACCCTGGTTGGCTTCACGGTTCAGGTGAATGGCCAGGTTGGGGATGATCGCGATGGGCAGCTTGAAGTCGATCAACTGGCTTTCGACCTTGCCGTCACGGCGGAAAGTCACGCGGCCAGCCAGGGACAGGTCGCGGTCGAACCACGGTGCCAGCAGCGCGCCGCCGTACACTTCCACACCCAGTTGCCAGAAGCCCTGGCGTTGCAGTTCAGGTTGTGGCTTGACCCGCAGGCACGGGCTGTCGGTGTGGGCGCCGACCAGGCGGATGCCGCCTTGCAGGGGCGAGTGGCGGCCGAGCTTGAAGGCGATGATCGAGGAGTCGTTGCGGGTCACGTAATAGCGCCCGTTGGCCTCGGTGGTCCAGGTCTCGCGCTCGTCAAGACGCTGGAAACCGGCCGCTTCCAGGCGCTGTGCAAGGGCGGCGGTGGCATGAAACGGGGTAGGGGAGGCCTTGAGGAAGTCGATCAGGCCTTGGTTCAACTCTTCGCGCATAAGTAGCTCCAGACAGCAATGGCGCGAGTTTACCGTATTGGCTCAGAATTTGGAGGGAAGCTGCTTTCTTGATACGGGCACAGAACCCATGTGGGAGCTGGCTTGCCTGCGATAGCGGTCTGCCAGTCACCAATATGGGGCTGACACACCGTTATCGCAGGCAAGCCAGCTCCCACATTTGATCGGGGTTGCAGCTTAAAACGGCGCCGGGCACTCGAAGCGCAGACGCTCGCCGCTCTGGGGATGGGTGAAGCTCAACATGCTGGCGTGCAGGCACAGGCGTGGCCAGGCGGCCAGTGCCTGTTCATGGGCGTACAAACCGTCACCCAGCAACGGATGCCCGATGGACAGCATGTGCACCCGCAGTTGATGCGAACGGCCGGTGATCGGCGTCAGTTCAACCCGGCACCAGTCGCCGCAGCGCTCCAGGACTTTCCAGAAGGTCAGTGCGTTCTTGCCGAACTCATGGTCCACCACGTGCCGTGGCTTGGTCGGCGGGTCGTAGCGCAATGGCAAGTCGATGCTGCCGCTGTCCAGTTCCGGTTGGCCCCAGCACAGCGCGGTGTAGGCCTTTTCGGTTTCCCGGTCGTGGAACTGACGGGACAGTTCACGGTGGGTGTCTGCGTCGCGAGCCAGCAGGATGATGCCCGACGTTTCCCAGTCCAGCCGGTGGACGATGCGGGCTTCGGGGTAGCCGTTTTCCTGCAGGCGGGTGATCAGGCAGTCCTTGTTGTCGTCGGCGCGACCGGGCACCGAGAGCAGCAGGGTTGGCTTGTTCACCACCAGGACAGCAGCGTCCTGATGAAGGATATGGACATTGGACAACGGCATTAAAACAGCCTCGTAACAAACGCCAACGGCGGCTCGCTCACCCGGCCCCTTGTGGGGAGCCAGGTAACCGAGCCGCCGTGGCGACCGCCTTTTCGATCAACGATCAGGCAGGGTGATATTGAGTTCCAGAATCGAGCAGCTGCCGTCATTTTCCAGGGCGACATGCACGTCATCGTTGCCGATATTGACGTACTTGCGGATCACCTCAACCAGTTCCTTCTGCAAGGCTGGCAGGTAATCCGGGGTGCTGCGTTGGCCGCGTTCGTGCGCCACGATGATCTGTAGACGCTCTTTCGCTACCGACGCGGTACTTGGCTTTTTGTTGGCGCGAAAGAAGTCGAGAAATTTCATTGTTTAGTTGCCTCCAAAGATACGCTCGAAGAATCCCTTCTTCGCTACATCGAGGAAGCGATGTTCCACGGTTTTGCCCAGCAAGCGATCAACCGCATCGCTGTACGCCTGGCCGGCGTCGCTCTGGTCGTCGAGAATCACCGGCACGCCCTGGTTGGAAGCCTTCAGCACAGCCTGGGATTCCGGGATCACGCCCAGCAGGGTCACGGCCAGGATGTCCTTGACGTCTTCAACGCCGAGCATCTCGCCCTTGCTGACGCGCTCAGGGTTGTAACGGGTCAGCAGCAGGTGTTCCTTGATCGGCTCTTCGCCTTTCTCGGCGCGCTGGGACTTGCTGGCCAGCAGGCCGAGCATACGGTCCGAGTCACGTACCGACGACACTTCAGGGTTGGTCACGACGATGGCTTCGTCGGCGAAGTACATCGCCAGGTGAGCACCGGTCTCGATACCCGCCGGGGAATCGCACACCACGTATTCGAAGGTTTCTTTCAGTTCGGCGAGGACTTTGCCCACGCCTTCCTTGGTCAGCGCTTCTTTGTCGCGGGTCTGGCTGGCGGCCAGTACGTACAGGTTCTCAAGGCGCTTGTCCTTGATCAGGGCCTGTTGCAGGTTGGCTTCGCCGTTCACGACGTTGACGAAGTCGTACACCACGCGGCGTTCGCAGCCCATGATCAGGTCGAGGTTACGCAAACCGACGTCGAAGTCGACGATGACTGTCTTGTGGCCGCGCAGAGCGAGGCCGGTACCGATAGCGGCGCTGGTGGTGGTCTTACCCACACCACCCTTGCCGGATGTAACCACGAGAATCTTGGCCAAGGTGTTTCACCCCTAAGGAAAAAGGACTTTTTAGCCCCTGAAAAACATCTCTTGAAACTCGCTGCAGGCGGGCAGCTCTTGTAGGAGAAAGCACGGTTTGCCTGGGCAAACCCCGCCTTAAAATTATTCCTACACAAGTTTTGCCGTTTTCGCTGTGCTATCAGAGTCTAGAGATGCTTGGAAAATGCGGCAGTATCCGTTAAAGACGAACGATGTTCAACACATCGCCCGACAGGCTGACTTGTACCCCGGCCCCCCACAGCGGATCGCGGCGCAAATCTTCCGAAACCTTGTACTGGCCTGCGATGGACACTAGCTCAGCGGTTAACTGCTGGCAAAAAATACGGGCCTTTGTGTCACCTTTTATGCCGGCCAGTGCACGACCACGCATGGGGCCGTATACATGGATGTTTCCGTCGGCGAGAAGTTCCGCCCCCGGACTGACCGGGGCGATGACGACAAGGTCGCCACCCTGGGCGTAAATCTGCTGCCCGCCCCGTACGGGAGAGGTGATGATCTTTGTAGGCTTGATCGTCGGCTCCGGCGGTTTTTCCGGTTTTTTCTTCTCTTCGCCGACCAACGGGTCGAGCGGACGCTCCCGTGCACCGGACGGCGGCAGTACTGGCAGTTCAATGGCGATTGCCGCGGCAATGTCTTCGATACGGCTGGCGCGAATCGCCAGGGTGCGCAGGCCATGTTGGCGGCACACACGCATCAGACCGGGCAGGTCGACAGCGCCCTGGCCGGCCGGGAGTTTGTCCAGGGCCAGCACCAGCGGCGCATTGTTGAAGAAGTTCGGCGCGAGGGCGACCTTGGCGGCGAGCTGGCGGTCCAGGGCATCAAGGTCATTGCGGGCCAGTTCCAGCACGGTAATGGCGAGCATGCTGCCTTTCAGCTGGAACACGGGATCTTGGTCTAGCGGTTCGGTTTGGCTCATGGTCGGCAAAGCGGCTTGTCACGAAAAGTGTCGAGACTTATAACGAGAACATCCGCTAGCCGCAAGCCGGGTCGAACCGTTGTAGAATGCGCGGCCGTTGTCTTTGCCGGAATCATTAATGGATCGCCCGCGTTTTCGAGCTGAATTTTTTCACCCGCGTTTTTGGCTGTTATGGCTGGGACTCGGTTTGCTGTGGCTGATTGTGCAGTTGCCATACCGGGTTTTACTGGGGATTGGCCGTGCCCTGGGTGCGGGAATGTACCGGGTAGCCGGTGAACGTCGACGCATTGCGGCGCGAAACCTGGAACTGTGCTTCCCGGAAAAATCCGCCAAAGAGCGTAAACATTTGCTCAAGGAAAACTTTGCCTCCACCGGCATCGCCTTCTTCGAGATGGCCATGAGCTGGTGGTGGTCCAAGCCGCGCCTGGCGCGCCTGGCCCATGTCGAAGGGCTGGAGCACCTCAAGCAGGCGCAACTGGAAGGCAAGGGCGTGATCCTCATGGCCCTGCATTTCACCACCCTGGAAATCGGCGCCGCGTTGCTGGGGCAGAAACACACCATCGACGGCATGTACCGCGAGCACGGCAACCCGCTGTTCGATTTCGTCCAGCGCCGTGGCCGCGAGCGGCACAACCTCGACTCCCTGGCCGTAGAGCGCGAAGACGTGCGCGGCATGCTCAAGCTGCTGCGCGCTGGCCGCGCCATCTGGTACGCACCGGACCAGGATTACGGCGCCAAGCAAAGTATCTTCGTGCCGTTGTTCGGCATTCAGGCCGCCACCGTCACCGCCACCAGCAAATTTGCACGCCTGGGCAAGGCGCTGGTGGTGCCGTTCACCCAGGAACGCCTGGCCGACGGCAGTGGTTATCGCCTGGTGATCCATCCGCCGCTCACCGACTTCCCCGGTGAAACCGACGAGATCGATTGCCTGCGCATCAACCAGTGGGTTGAGGCGTCCGTGCGCGAATGCCCCGAGCAATACCTGTGGACTCACCGCCGCTTCAAGAGCCGGCCACCGGGTGAGCCTAAGCTGTATGAAAAACGCCGTCGTTGATCTGAAGTCCCCAAGCAACATGGAGTGATGCAATGCGCCCAGCTGAACCGGTCACAGGTTTGATTCTTTCCGGAGGCGGGGCGCGGGCCGCCTATCAGGTGGGGGTATTGGCGGCGATTGCCGAACTGTTGCCGCCGGGGGCGGCCAATCCGTTTCCGGTGATTGTCGGCACCTCGGCCGGGGCGATCAATGCGGTCAGCCTGGCCAGCGGCGCGATGGATTTTACCGCCGCCATCCAGCGCCTGACTGCCTTCTGGCAAGGCTTTCGCAGCCACTTGGTGCTGCGCAGCGACTGGCCCGGAGTGATCAGCCAGGCGAGCCGGTTTCTTATCCACAGCCTGCTGGGGCTGGGAGCACAGGTGCCGGTAGCGCTGCTCAACAGTTCGCCGCTGCGGGACTTGTTGCGGGACAAATTGCACCTGGAAGGCATCAACGAGTCGATCCGCCAGAAGCACCTGCATGCGGTGGCCGTCACTGCGTTTGGCTACGAGTCCGGGCAAGCGGTCACCTTCTATCAGGGCGGCGGCACCATCGATGCCTGGCTGCGGCATCGGCGCATCGGCATTCCCACCCAATTGACCGTTGAACACCTGCTGGCCAGCTCGGCGATTCCCCTGCTGTTTGCGCCGGTGAAACTCGATCAGGAATATTTTGGCGACGGTGCCGTGCGGCAATCGGCGCCGATCAGCCCGGCGCTGCACCTGGGGGCGAGCCGTGTGCTGGTGGTGGGCGTCAGTGGCAACCCGCGCGGCAATGACCCGTCGAACCCGGCACGCACGTTCACGGGCCAGGAGCCGACCCTGGCGCAGATCGGCGGGCACATGCTCAACAGCACGTTCATCGACAGCCTGGAAAGCGACATCGAATTGCTGGAGCGCCTGAACCAGTTCAGTCATGTGTTGCCTGCCAATGCGGCGATACAAGGGTTGGCGCCGGTGGAAGTGTTGGTGATCGCGCCAAGCCAGCCGATCGATGAAATTGCGGCACGTCACCGCCAGGAATTGCCGGCGGCATTGCGCCTGTTTCTGCGCGGGCCGGGGGCGACCAAAACCAGTGGCGCGGGCGTGCTCAGCTACTTGCTGTTCGAGGCGGGATATTGCAGCGAGTTGATCGAATTGGGACGGCGGGATGCGCTGGCCAAGCGCGAAGAGCTGAAGCGGTTTCTGGGCCTTGGCTGATTACCTGTAGGAGTCCGGCTTGCCGGCGATAGCGCCCCTGAGAACGCCATCGCCAGCAAGCCTGGCTCCTACAGGGGAACATCAGAAGTGGTACTTCACCAACAGGCTCGCCGTGTCCTGATTGGTCTCGAACGCGCCGCTGTCCTGGATCCCGTATTTGTTCTTCCAGTAGTCGTACTCGATACCGACATACAACTGCTTCTCGCCCCAATGCAGCGCCTTGCCCAGGTCATATTTGATCTGCGGGTTGAAGTGCAGGTTGGCGTGGTAAGTGCCACGGGCGTTCTTGTCGTTGTCCACTACCCAGTCCATAAAGCCGTCGATCAGCACATTGGAGTTGCCCACCGGGATTGTGTACGACCACACCGGTGTGATCTGCCACACGCCATCACCCGGGCGATTGCCTTCGGTCTGGCGTTGATAGAAGTTCAACTGGAAGTAATCGAAACCAGGGATTGCCAAGTCGAAGCCCGGGCCCAGCAAGTACGATTCGTTATCGCCTTCACCGAACTCGTAAGTGAACGCCAGCAACACGTCCTTGATCGGACCGAACGACAAGTCCTTGTCGAAAATCTTGCCGAACGACAAGCGCGGGCTGAACTCACCGTAGTAAGTACTTGGGCCTACGTTGCCGTCTTCCTTGCCGTTGTAAAAGATGCGGTCGAGAAAGAAGAAGTTGTCACCGTACTTCCACGCGTCGGCGTGTTCGAAGGTCACGGTTTGCTGGATCTGCGGGTTAACAGTGAAGTTCTTGCCCCACAGATAAGTCAGGCTGTTGTTCTGCCACTGCAGCAGATCACCGGCCATGGCCTGGCCCCCGGCCAGCAGGGATCCTGCCAGCATCAGGCTGTTCACAGTACGTTTCATTCGGTTGCTCCCGAGGTAAAGGTTTCTGGTTTTTTTTCTAAGCGGACGCTCTGGTGTGGCGTCTTTTGGCTTACCGCAAAAATCGTCTGTTCGGTCAGCTTTAATGCTTTTAGCAAGAGCTGCGCCAAGGTGTTTAAAAAGCCAAAAAATCCCCGTCGGCTGCGATTGACGCAGTCGAATTCGGAGAGTTTTTGCACACATTGGCTGCGGACCTGGGGCCGGGATAAGTTGGCCTTGCAGTCAGCTTTTACATTCGCTGTTTTTTTTTGAGTCGATTTGAGCGGGCGCCGAGAATACTGACTCCCAGGCCTGTGCTCAAGTGCGCTGTTACAGAGCGCGCGGGGCGAGAATGGGGCACGGCGTTTGGCCGGCCCCGGGTGAATGGCGTGCATGGTGTATTCCCTGATCGTTATTGTTTTTGTTGGGACGCAGGAATCAATGTTGGTGTGCGTGTTCGCTGGTAACAGCGCGCTCGGCGCCACCCAGAATGTTGAATAACAGGTTCAGCGACAGCGCACTGATCGTGGCCATGGCGATACCGCTGTGAGTGATCGGGCTCATCCACAGCGGCAGTTGCGCGAAGAATTCGGGACGCACCACCGGGATCAAACCCATGCCAATACTCACCGCCACCAGCAACTGGTTACGGCGGTCGGCGATGTCGGCTTCCTGGAGGATCTTGATCCCGGTGGCCGCCACCATGCCGAACATGGCAATCGCTGCGCCGCCCAGTACAGCGGGAGGAATCGAGGCCACGAGGAACGCGGCCTTGGGCAGCAGGCTCAGCACAATCAGAAACGCCCCGGCCATGATCGTCACCGACCGGCAGCGCACGCCGGTCATCTGCACCAGGCCGATGTTCTGCGCGAACGAGGAGTGGGTAAAGGTGTTGAAGAACCCGGCAAAAAACGATGCGCCGGCGTCACACAACAAACCGCGACGCAGCATCTTTGGCGTGACGTCCTGGCCGGTGATCTTGCCCAGGGCAAGGAACATCCCGGTGGACTCGACGAAGATAATCACCACCACCAGGCACATCGACAGAATCGGCGCCAACTCGAACTTGGGCATGCCGAAATGCAGCGGCGTCACCACTTGCACCCACGGCGCCTGCGCGAGGCCGCTGAGGTCGACCATGCCGATCATCCCGCACAACCCGTAGCCGAGGGCCATGCCGATCAGCACCGAGATGTTCACCCAGAAACCGCGCATGAAACGGTTGATCAGCAGAATGGTGGCCAGCACCAGTGCGGCGATCGCCAGGTAAATCGGTGAGCCAAACGTGGAGGCCGCAGCACCGCCGCCGGCCCAATTGACCGCAACGGGAAACAGCGAAAGACCGATGGCGGTGATCACGGTGCCGGTCACCAGCGGCGGAAAGAAGCGCACGACCTTGGACATGAACGGCGCGATCAGCATGCCGAAAAAGCCGGCGGCGATGGTGGCGCCGAAGATCCCTTGCAGGCCGATGCCGGGCATGCCCGCCATGGCGACCATGCTGCCGACTGCGGCGAAACTGGCGCCCATCATCACCGGCATGCGGATGCCGACGGGGCCGATGCCGAACGACTGGACCATGGTTGCGATGCCGGCCACCAGCAGGTCGGCGTTGATCAGGAAGGCGATTTCTTCACGGCTCAGGCCCGCGGCCTGGCCGATGATCAAAGGCACGGCGACGGCGCCACCGTACATCAGCAAGACGTGTTGCAGGCCTACCAGAATCAGTTGCAAGAGGGGAAGCCGCACCATGGGGGGCGCGGCAGGAATCTGCGTTTCCAACTGGGACATGCAACACCTCGAATCTTTTTATTGTTGTGTTGTTCGGCATTCAATTGCCGGGTGGAACTCATTCTTCAAAACACGTCGCAGCTCTAGTGTGGGAGCGAGCAAGCCCGCTCCCACATTTGGATCTGCATCAGGCTGTTAGTTGGTACGCGCCCCCTGAGTGATCCATGTGCCAATCAAGTCCCGTTCCTGCTGGGTCATCTGGGTGATATTGCCCAGCGGCATGATCTGGCTGGCCACGGCCTGCGCCTGGATGCGCGGGGCCATTTGCTGGATCTGTTGGGGTGTATCAAACATCACCCCGGCGGGCGCGGTGCTGAACAGCGGGCTGGTGGGCTTGGCCGAATGGCACACCGCACAGCGCTCCTGAATCACCCCGTGGACCTTGTCAAAATCAATCGACGCCTGGGCCGGTGCCGCTTCGGCGGGAGCCGGTGCAGGTGCTGCTGGCGCAGCCGGTTTAAGCCCGCCACCCAACGCCGTTTCCGGCAGTGGCTGGTACTCGATCGCCGCGGGAGCCTTGGCCACTTCCGGTGCAGTCGCCACCGGTTTTGGGCCGGTCACGTAGGCCAGGCAAATCATTGCCAGCGCGCCCACAGGCAGGGTCCAGGCATATTTCTGGCTGTTATGACGGGTGTTGAAGTAGTGCCGTACCAACACGGCCGCCACTGCGATACCCGCCAGGATCAGCCAGTTGTATTGGCTGCCGTAGGTGCTCGGGAAGTGGTTGCTGATCATGATGAACAGCACCGGCAAGGTGAAGTAGTTGTTGTGGCGCGAACGCAGCAGGCCCTTGGCCGGCAGTGCCGGGTCGGGCGTGCGGTTTTCCGCGATGGCCGCCACCAGTGCACGCTGGGCGGGCATGATGATGCGGAACACGTTACCCACCATGATGGTGCCGATCACGGCGCCCACATGCAGGTACGCACCACGGCCACTGAACACTTTGCTGAAGCCGTAAGCGGCGGCAATCAACAGCACGAACAGGATCAGGCCGAGCAGGGCAGGGCGCTTGCCCAGTGCCGAGTCGCAGAGAAAGGAGTAGATGAACCAGCCGGCCAGCAGCGAGCCGAGGCCCAGCAACACACCTTCCGGACCGCTGAGGCTGCTGCCCGGGGTCAGCAGGTACAAGGTCGGGTTGGCGTAGAACACCACGCACAGGAGCGCGATGCCGGACATCCAGGTGAAGTAGGCTTCCCATTTGAACCAGTGCAGGTTGTCCGGCATGGTCGGCGGGGCCAGTTTGTATTTTTCCAGGTGGTAGATACCGCCACCGTGGATCGCCCACAAGTCACCGGCGAGGCCGTCCTTGGGGTTGACGCGATTGAGGTTGTTTTCCAGCCAGACGAAGTAGAACGAAGCGCCGATCCAGGCGACGCCAGTGATCATGTGAACCCAGCGCACGCTCAGGTTCAGCCATTCCATCAAATGTGCTTCCACAGTCTTTACCTCTCGCCTGTCACTCTGTCGTCGAGTGATCAGACCTTCTCTTATTGGTGGGGGGCGAGGATCAACCGCTCATCCTCTTTGAAAAAATGCTCATCGCAGTTATTGCCTGTGCCACTGCGATCAACCACCAGGAAGTCATCCCGCTTTTCGATCGTCAGCACCGGGTGGTGCCAGACGCCGCGATGGTAATTAATGCCCTGCCTGCCGTTGGTAACGAAGGCGCGGACCAAGCCCGATACAGGTTCATCGCCAACGGGCGCGACCACGATCAGAAAGGGGTTGCCGAGCAGCGGAATGAAAGCCTGGCTGCCCAGCGGGTGTCGTTCCAGCATGCACACGGTCAGCGGCATGTCCTGCGCGTCGGCGCGGAAGATGCTGATGATCGCGTTGTCTTCTGGCGTGGCGGTTTGCACCGTCGCCAGTTTATGAAAGCGCATGGTCGACCCGTTGTTGATCATGAAGTGATCGCTGCCATCGGTTTCGATAACGTCTCCGAAAGGGGCGAAGGCTTCTTTGGTCAGGGGTTCGATCATCAGTGTGCGCATGGCTGTCTTCTTAATCTTTTGAATGATGTGATTTCTGTGTAGGAGTCCGGCTTGCCGGCGATGGTGTCCGTGAGACCGCTATCGCCGGCAAGCCGGGCTCCTACAGATGTCGGTTCACCGCTTATTTGGCGACCTTACCGAGAACCCGCAGGCGGCTCACACCACCATCCGGGAACACGTTCAGACGAATGTGGGTGATCGGGCCCAGCGCCTTGATCTGCTCGGCAAACGTGTGTTCAGCGTGCATTTCCAGTTTCTGCGCCGGCAGCAGTTCGCGCCAGAACAGCGATTGGGTTTCGATCTGGCTGTCGGTGCCGCCCTTCACGAAGGCGCCCTGGATCGAGCAGGTGTCCGGGTAGTTGCCCTTGAAGTGCAGGGTGTCGACCACGATCTTCTCAATCTCGCCCGGGTGGCCCAGTGCGACGATCACCCAGTCATTGCCCGGCGTACGACGACGTGCAGTTTCCCAGCCATCGCCCATGTTGATGCCACGGCCCGGGTTGAGGATGTTGCTCATGCGCCCGAAGTGTTCATCGGAGCAGGCCAGTGCACGGCCACCGTTCAGGGCCGCAGCCAGGTCAACCTGTTCGTTGTCGCCCACGGCCGACCAGTCGCGGAACGGAATGCCGTACACGCGCAGGCGGGCCACGCCACCGTCCGGGTAGATGTTGAAACGCAGGTGGCTGAAGGCCTGGTCGTTGTTGATCTCGTGGAAGTGATGGCTGTTGCCTTGCAGCTCCACGGCCGACAGCACTTCAACCCACTGGGTGTTGTCATCCGGCTCGCCGGACGCCAGGAAGCAGGCTTCCAGGGACGCCGATGGCGGGAAGTTGCCGGTGAAGAATGAAGTGTCGATGTCCACGCCTTTGATCGAGCCCGGTACGCCCAGGCGGATTACCGCGCTGTCGTAGCCTTCGAAGCGCTTGCGGCGCGACTCCCAGCCGTCCATCCACTTGCCGTTGTCATCGAAAACGCCCTCCTTCCACACGGCCGGGGTCGGCTGGAACAGGCGGTTGGCGTCGGCGAACCAGTCATCGGTCACAGAGATGATCTTGGTGCCCAGGCGGGCGTCGGCCAGGTTGACGAACTTCTCGAAAGGTACGGCGTAAGCTTTCATTCTTCTTGTCTGCCTTAAATAGAGTGGCTTGGGATGCTCGCGAGGCCCTGGGCGTTCATGAATCGCTCGGGCCAGGTCTGCTTAAAGAGTCAGTAATCGGAACAACGCGATCTTGTTGATCTCGGCCAGTGCGCATTTGAACTCGGCTTCCACCGAGTTGTGAATGCGCGTTTCAAACGCGGCCAGGATCTGATGCCGGTTGCTGCCTTTTACCGCCATGATGAAGGGAAACTTGAACTTCGCCTTGTAGGCATCGTTCAGCTCGGTGAAGCGCGAAAACTCGTCGCTCGAGCATTGGTGAATACCCGCGCCAGACTGTTCTTCAGTGCTGGCTGCGGTAAGCTGGCCCTGGACGGCAGCTTTGCCCGCCAGGTCCGGGTGAGCGTTGATCAGGGCCAGTTGACTGGTGTGATCGGCGCTCAACAGGATGTCGCTCATGCGCTGGTGCAGGGTTTCGATCTCGTCGATTGAAGAATCCTGGCCCAGGTCGAAGGCCTTTTCGGCCACCCATGGCGAATGTTCGTAGATGTCGGAGAAAGCTGTGACGAATGCGTCGCGGCTCAGGGTCGACGGTTTCAAGGTCTGGAACGCAGTCATTTGGCGGCTCCCTGGAAAGGGTGTACGTCACGCCAGTGACGGGCGATGTCGACGCGGCGGGTGAACCACACCTGGTCATGACCCTTGGCGTATTCGATAAAGCGCTTGAGGGCGGCCAGGCGCGCCGGGCGGCCGATCAGGCGGCAGTGCAAGCCGATAGAGAGCATTTTCGGTGCGTCCGCGCCTTCGGCGTACAGTACGTCGAACGCGTCCTTCAGGTATTCGAAAAAGTCGTCGCCCTTGTTGAAACCCTGGACCTGGGTGAAGCGCATGTCGTTGGTGTCCAGGGTATAGGGGATCACCAGGTGCGGCTTGCCGGTCGGGTTGTTGGGTTCCCAGTAGGGCAGGTCGTCGTCGTAGGTGTCGCAGTCGTAGAGGAAGCCACCTTCCTCCATCACCAGCCGCCGGGTGTTGGGGCCGGTGCGCCCGGTGTACCAGCCCAGCGGGCGTTCGCCGGTGAGTTCGGTGAGGATACGGATCGCTTCGAGCATGTGCTCGCGTTCCTGGGCCTCGTCCATGTATTGGTAGTCGATCCAGCGGTAGCCGTGGCTGCAGATCTCGTGGCCGGCGGCGACCATCGCGCGGATCACGTCCGGATGGCGCTGGGCGGCCATGGCTACGGCGAAGATGGTCAGCGGGATGTCGAATTCCTTGAACAGCTTGAGGATGCGCCACACGCCGGCACGGCTGCCGTATTCGTACAGCGACTCCATGCTCATGTTGCGCTCGCCTTGCAGCGGCTGCGCCGACACCATTTCCGAGAGGAAGGCTTCGGACTCTTTGTCGCCATGCAGGATGTTGCGCTCGCCGCCTTCTTCGTAGTTGAGTACGAACGACAGGGCGATACGGGCCTTGCCGGGCCAGTGTGGGTGAGGAGGGTTACTGCCGTAACCGATCAGGTCGCGTGGGTAGTCAGCGCTCACTGCAGTCTTCCTTCTTGTTCGTGGTAGCGGTGTGTGTGGCGGCCGGGCAGCGGAAAGACTGGGTGGCGTCACGACGATGACTGATTGTATACAACTTGGTGCGCACTTTGTAAGCCTGTATTTCTGCATTTTTTCCGCAGGGTCTTCGCAGAGTAGCATTGCAAGAAACCTGCCTGACTGGTCAGCTAATGGATAAAAGGTCGTTTAAAAGCAAGGACTGCTCATCAATCGGCTCATGCACCCGCGATGACGGGGTGGTGCATAAGTTTGTGATTTTTATTGTGTACAATTTTTTTGAAAAGTGTCTTAATCAGTCATCGCCGGCTTTTTCAGCGCCCTGAAAAGGTGCGGTCTTTCACTTTACTGACTTCGGGAGGCGCGCAGACGCTATGGGACGTTTGACCACACACGTATTGGACGCCGCGCACGGCTGCCCTGGCAGCGCGATCAAGGTGGAGTTGTACCGTGTCGAGGGCACACAGCTTGAACTGGTGGCCAGCACCTTGACCAACAACGACGGCCGTTGCGATGCACCTCTGCTGCAAGGCGATGACTACCGCAGCGGTGTCTATCAGTTGCAATTCAGCGCCGGTGATTACTACCGCGCTCGCGGTGTGCAACTGCCCGAGCCTGCGTTTCTCGACGTGGTGGTGCTGCGCTTCGGTATCAGTGCCGAGCAGGATCATTACCATGTGCCGTTGCTGATTTCGCCTTACAGCTACTCCACCTATCGCGGTAGCTGAGTCGTCACCACGCTTCACACCCCCAAAGCTCTTCGTTGGTTTTTCGCCCGCTCACACTGCGGGCTTTTTTTTGCCCGGCGTTCGGCCTAACTATGTAAGGCCCCGTAGAGCAACGCGCTGCTTACCCTCGGTTTTTCATCTGGAACCGATGGCGACATGACTACCGACCCCGATTCTCCCCAACCTGACCCCGATGACTCCCTGGACGAGCTGGCGCGCCTTCGTCTCCATCTAACCCGGCGCGTTGAATCAAGCCCCAGGCCCAGCCGGTTCATCAACCAATTGCAGGGTGCCCAGGCGCGCTGCCACGAGGCCGAGAGACTGTTGCGCCGGTTGCTGGAGCAGGCGCCGAGTCTCCATCGCCTGGTGCGCAAGGCGCTGCGTGAAGCGTTCGACCTCGACCCCGACCGCCTGTTGTTCAGCGAGCCGGTGACGCCGGGCGGGCCGCTGGCAGTGGATAGCCTCACCGACCGGGCTCTGGGTCTGCTGGATAACCCGCAGTTCCCGATCAACATCAATCGTTACACCACACTGAGTATGCAAGGTGACGCCGTGGCTAGATTGCCGTTCAGCGCCAGTGAAGCGTTGCACAAGGTCAATGCCCTGGAGTTGCCCGGGCAAGTCCAGGCGGCGGTGTCCGGTTATTGGCAAGGGTTGGCATTTGGCAGCGCGCTATCCCGGGAAGAGCGCTGGGTGCAAGTGCACCTCGAGGCCTTCGCTGAAAGCGCGTACCTCGCCCACACGCTGTACGACTTGTCGGATCATGGGTTTGCCATGGCGCTGGGCATTCTCGATGCGCCCACCCCACAGGTCCGTACCCAGGCTGGCGGTGCGTGGGAGCGCTTGCAGGTCAGTCCGGTGCTGTGGCCGTCGGATGCAGGAAGCGGGGTGCCCTTGGCCGGCGCGCTGCATATCTACCGCTCGGGAGACGCCCTGGACAAACGCCAGGTGGTTTACCTGCCAGGGCTTGGCCAGGGCTTTCATGAGTTTGCCAGCCTGGCACAGATGCAGGTCAAGTTGCCCGCCCTGATCAACGGCGTACACCGGGACGTGTTCTGGCAACAGTTGCCCCTGCGGCGCCGGCACGGGGTGGCGAAGGATTTCGGCGTATACCGTGGGCCGACGCTGGCGGGGGATGCACTCAGGCATAGCGCGTTGGCGCAGGTGTACCTCCAGCGGGACAACGAACGGGACTGCCTGCTGGCGCGACATGCGTCCAGGGTGAGTGCGGACAGGGCAAGCGTCGCGTGGAGCGCCTCCCAGCGCTTGCGTCGGGTGGAACAGGCCCGGCGCCGGTCACCTGCCGACGAAGGGTTGCGTGAGGCCGTTGAGCAACTGCTGGAGTGGGACCGCCAGCGCCGGGCGCCGGAAGTCAGCTGTGCAGCACTGGCGCCGGGCCTGGCCAGGGGAACCGCCGAGGCGTTGGTGCGACGTCACGAGCAAGGGCTGTTGGCGCTGCTGAACCCGGCGGACCTGAGCCAGGACTACCGGCCTTACAGCGACGTTGAGACCTTGCACACGCAATGGCTTGAACACGTAGAGAAGCTGCACGGGATGCTGGACGGCCACGAACATCGCCTGGGCGACAGGGCGTTCTGGCTGGAAAAAGTGCCCGGTTCGACCGCCAGTCGCGGCGTACAACGGCTGAATATTCAGCGTTCAGCGTTGATTAAAGACGCGCACCTTTATTATCGCCTGGGGTTGCTGGATGAGGTCGAGCGTACGTTGCTGACCGAGGTGTACACCGTGCCAAGGGCCAGCGACCGGGCGGCCAGCACCACCCGCGTTCTGCAACTGTCCGTCGGGCGCGGGCGGCAGACGCTCTTCCGATTGGTCGGGGTGCTGGTCGTCACCACGCGGGAAGCCGTCAGCCACCCTGATCGCTTGCAGCCTGTGGTGCTCCAGGTGCCGGGAAAGTACGGCGGCTTTCAGGCGTTCGGCTCGCTGGATGAGTTATCCGCCAGCCTCGATGCCAGCCTCAAGAGCCCGGACGGTTCGGTGCTCTGGCACTGCATCCCGCAGGATCAACGCCAGGAAGCCCGCGAGGTGATCCACGCGATGGCTGCTGGCGAGCCGACACTCGTCTACTACGAGGTGATGGAAGGCAACGTGCTCTCCGATCCGTTCAAGGAGCAGATCGAGCACTCCGCGCGGACCGACCGTTGGGTAGGCCAGGGCGGGCGGCCGTTCAGCGAGGTGACTGACGTGGCGCTGACACGCACGTTGCTCGCCCGCGAGCTGGCTGACAGCCTGCATCTGCCCCTCGGCACCGCGCGTACCCGGGCGTTGGCCACTATCAGCGTGTTGCGCCTGGCGGTGGCCCAGGCCAAAACATTGCCGGCCTGGCTGACAAGTGCTTCGCGCCCGTTGCGCAAGCGCTATCAGCGGTTGCACACGCATTACCTGGCCAGCGCCAGTGCCCTTGAGCAGGAACTGGGGCAAGTGCTGCCGAGCCTTGAGGCATTCGCCCGCAAGACCTTGGTCGAGGCGTTAAAGGGCGAGGGGGTAACCGCGCCGCTGGATATCGACACGCCGTTCCTGGACATGCCCGACGATGTCAGCACTCATTGGGAATCTCATCCCCAGCGTCCGGCTGGGGATTCCGGGGTCCGGACGGTGGTCAGCCAGGAGCGTCATACCTACAGCCTGTTGCAATTGGCCTTGCACAACCTAGACGCCGATGCGCCCTGGACGCGCGAGCGACTGCGCCACAGCCGCTACCTCGAACCTCTGTGGGCGCAGCATCTGCCAGCCGAGGGCCTGACCCGTCTGATCGCCGGCCTGGACCTGGCGGGCCAGTATGAGCGATTGATTGCCCATGCGTTCTATCCGGATGCCAGCGGGGCGCCGGCCAGGTTGTCCACCGCGCTGCTGGAGCGGCCGTGGTTGCAGCGTGCGCGGCGGGATCATTTCAGCGCCCGGCAGCAAGGGCTGAGCGAGGGCGCGTTGAGTGGGTTCGCCACAGCCCTGGCCGCCAGGACGCCCGGGGATTTGAAGAAAAATGGTCATCACCTGCAAGTGTGTTGCGTGCATCTGGCGGCACTCACCCTTGAACAGCCACGGCATATCGCCGGGGTGTTGGTGATCGATGACCGGGCGCTGGGCAAGACGCTGCTCTACTGGCCGGCGGTGAAGGGCTATCCGCCGTTGACCGAGCACGACAGTGTGGCGGCGGCCCGGCAAGCATTAATCACCGCGGCGCTGAGCCCTGGAAACCTTGAAGTGCTGGCTCAATCCATTGCTCCCGGCTGGGAGGCGCAAGCCCTGGAAAGCTACCCGGTGGCGGTTCGGCCAACCCGTGGCACGCCTGATCGCACCTATCATGCCCTGTCGAGGTGGGGCGCCATCTGGCCTTTTTCCTTTGCCTCCCTGTGGGGTGTGGTGCAAGCCGTCCGGGGTTGGTTTGGGGTGCGGCGTGCCCAGCCGGCGGCGGCAGTGGCGGAGATTGAAAAAGAGATCCACGAACAGATCGAACAGGCCCCGCAGCAGTGGCTGGGCATTACCCCGACCACCGGCTGCGACCTGCTGCGCATGCTCACGCACGCCCGGGTATTGGCGATGCAGCGCGACGTACAGGCGGTCGCCAACTCCGCCAGGGACCTTGTCAGTTATCGGCAACTGCGCCTGGGCGAGCAATCGGCGGCGCGGGTGCGCGGGCTGTTGTCGTTCATCCCCGGGGTGAGTGTCGGGGTGAATCTCTACGAGGTGCTGCTGGCCGCCCGGCGTTTTCACCACAGCGGTGACGCCCGGGACGGGGTTGCTACCGGCTTTGCCACGTTGATCCTGATCGCTGACGTCGCGCTGACGGCATTTCCGCTGGCCAAGGGAACTCCCAAATCCGGTTTGCCGGTCAGGCGAGTGTCGATGTTGTCGGCCTTGAACGTGATCCGCCGTCCGCCACGCCGCCATGGCGTCAACTCCGGATTACCGCCGGTAGCCCGAGCCTTCAAGGGGCTTGAGGGCTACCGCAAGGACCTGACGCTGGAGGGCTCGGTGGCTTTGCACGGGCCGATCAACCAAGGCAGCCATGTGAAGGGCGGCCAACAGTTTGTCGTCGAGGACAGCCATGCCTATCCGGTTTATCGGCGCCGGAACGAGCCGGCGTTGCGCTTGAAGAACCCCAGGGACAACGGCCAGGACGAACTGGTGCTGTCCATTGAAAAGCCTGGCGAGTTGTTGCTGGGCGCCGATGCGCCACCCACGCCTCGGGCAGGTCCAAGCTCCGGCATACGGCGTCCATGGGAAGCACCAAGGGGCGGCACAGCGTGGGTGGCACCCTCGGCTTCGCATTTCGAACGGGTGGAGCGGCAACCCTTGTTGGCCTCCACCCATTGGCATCCCTGGGGCCGCCAGCTCAACGAGCAGGCGGTGGTGGAGATTTCGGCGTCACGCCGCTTGTATCGGGTTCAGGGTGTGCCAGGTGTTGACGCGGTAAAACTGGGTAACCATTACTACGAACTGTTGCCCAATGGTTCGACCGTACCGGACGGCGTCATTTTTTTAAGAGCCCCCGAGTTGCCCTACGCACCTGCCCGGGATGAGCTGGCCCGCTGGTTGATACCCGGCGTGGTAAGCGAGCAACCCATACCGGCCACCTGGGGCGCGGGTCAGGCGTGGGTCCCTCGTGAACCGTTGTTCAGCCATCCCTTGTCAATGTCGGTGGGCACGGCATTCCCCGGTCTGACCCCGGCCAGCCAGCGCTTTGTGACGGAACGCCTGATGGAGCTGGCGGATTCCGGTCGTTCGATGACCGCAACCCGGATCCTCAATATCCGCGCGACGCTGGACGACTGGCTGCCACCAGCGCCCGCATTGACCGGGCAAACGGACGATTTGTTACGCATGCTCAGGCCTGTTTCAAGAAGGCGCCAGGTCAGTATCAATATTGGGCAAGCAGAGCAAGCGCCCGGCCTGGAGCGCGTGGATTTCCAGTTGCCGACTGCCCTTGATCCGAGATTGCTGGCCCACACGGGCAGGGCACTGGGCAGCGCCCGGCCCTGGCGGCGCAATCCGCTGTGCGGTCAGTGCTGGAGCGGCAGGGGTTTGTGCTGCAGACGCTGCGCAAGGGCAGCCCGGCCAGCCTGGTCAACTTTGTCTGCACCCATCCGAAGTCGACCAACCTGTATTACGTGCTGACGCGCTGGACCGAAACTCCGAGCGTTGCCCTGGGGTCGGGAGGCCTGGTGCAACTGTCTGACGCCTGGTTGCGCAGCAACGCCCGGTCGACGGTCCTGGGGCGGGCGCAAGCGCACCAGTCGGTTCTCCAGGCGCTGAAAGAGGGGCGTCTGGTCAGAGTCGTCGCGGGCATACATCACAACGCCCGCTCCAACAGCGTCACGGCGTACTTCGTCAGAGTGACGGACCTTTAGCGGCTCAACAATGACGCCGCTCCGGCCCCGGAAAACAGCCCGGCGCTGATCCGGTTGAACCAGCTCTGGCCCTTGCCGCTGCGCAGGTAGCGCGCGGCACCATGGGCGCCGAGGCCGTAGGCCAGCTTGCACAGCAGGTCGAGCACGGTCCAAGTGGCGATCATGATCAGCAGCTGTGGGAGAAAGGCCTGCTGGGCGCTGAGAAATTGCGGCAGGAAGGCGGCGAAAAACAGAATGTCTTTCGGGTTGCTTGCGCCCAGCACAAAGGCCCGGCCAAACAGCGCGCGAAAACGCGGGGTGGCGGCCACTGGCGGCACGTCGGCGCCGTGGGACGGTTGCCGGGATTGCTGCCAGCTCTGCCAGGCGAGGTAAAACAGGTACACCGCACCGACGATCTTCAGGGCGCTGAACAGCTGTTCCGAGGCCAGCAACAACGCACCCAGGCCCAGCGCCGAGGCGCTCAACAGGCAGATCGAGGCAATCACCCCGCCGAGAAACGCCGGGTACGAACGGCGCAGGCCGTAGTTCAGGCTGTTGCTGATCATCAGCAAGGACAGGGGGCCGGGGATCAGGATCACCACCAGCGCAGCGCCGCTGAACAGCAGCCAGGTTTCCAGACTCATTGCATTCCTCCATTCGTACAAAAGCCCCACCCGACGGGGTGAGGCAGGGTCAAGCCAGTTGGCCTACAGGAACGCGAACTTGGCGATGAAGATCGCGCAAAGCACCCACAGGCTGATGGAAATTTCCTTGTGTTTACCGGTGCCTGCCTTCAGCGCCACGTAGGTGATAAAACCCAGGGCGATGCCGTCGGCGACCGAAAAGGTCAGGGGCATCATAATCGCGGTGACGATCGCCGGAATGCTGTCGGTGGCGTCGTCCCAGTTGATATGGGCCATGCCACTCATCATCAGCATCGCCACATAGATCAACGCACCGGCGGTGGCATAAGCGGGAATCATGCCAGCCAGCGGTGCGAAAAACATCGCGGCGATAAACAGCACGCCCACGGTGACAGCGGTCAACCCGGTACGGCCACCGGCGGCCACCCCGGCGGCGCTTTCCACGTAGCTGGTGACCGGCGGCACACCAACCATGGCGCCGAACACGCTGGAAGCACTGTCGGCTTTCAGGGCGCGGGAGAGGTTTTCGATCTTGCCGTCGGCATTCACCAGGCCTGCACGCTGGGCCACGCCCATCAAGGTGCCGGCGGTGTCGAACATGTGCACAAACAGGAAGGCGAACACCACGCTGATCATGCTGACGTTAAACACGCCCATCACGTCCATCGCCATCCAGGTCGGCGCCAGGCTTGGCGGGGTGGCCAGGATGCCGTGGTATTCCACCAGGCCCAGGCCCCAACCGGCGAGGGTCACGGCAATGATGCTGATCAGGATTGCGCCGAATACCCGGTGGTAGCTGAGGATCGCGATCAACAGAAAGCAGACGGCCGCCAGCAGCGGGGCAGGCTCATGCAGGGAACCGAGCTTGATCAGGGTGGCCGGGCTTTGCACGATGATGCCGGCGGTTTTCAGGCCGATCACTCCGAGGAATAGCCCCACACCCGCGCCCATGGCGTGGCGCAGGCTCACCGGAATGCTGTTGAGCAGCCACTCGCGGATACGTGAGAGCGTCAGGATCATGAACAACACACCGGAGATAAACACCGCACCCAGTGCGGTCTCCCAGTTGTAGCCCATGGTGCCGACCACGGTGTAGGTAAAAAACGCGTTCAGGCCCATGCCTGGCGCCAGTCCTACGGGCCAGTTGGCGTACAGGCCCATCAGCAGGCAGCCCAGCGCCGCAGCGATGCAGGTGGCGACAAATGCCGCGCCATGATCGATGCCGGCGTCAGCCATGATGTTGGGGTTGACGAAGATGATGTAGGCCATGGTGATAAAGGTCGTGAGGCCGGCGATCAGCTCGGTCTTCACTGTGGTGCCATGCAAGCGGAGTTTGAACAGGCGTTCCAGCCAACCGTTGTGGGGTGGCGAAAGGTCGAGCGTAGGGGCTTCGGATTTGCGGCTTTCCACAGCAAGTACTCCTCAAGAGTTTTATTGTTATTTCCAGCGCCGGACACATGAGTGGGCAGCAGCGCTTTGAGGTACCAGCGGGTTTTGTTGACCAATAGGTCAGGAACTCGCACGAAGCGAATTATGCTTTTGTATACAAATAAAGCAAATAATGTTTTCTATTTTGTGTGCGAAAAGGATGAAAGGCAATTCAGGATTGGCCACCGAGTGCCTTGTTTACTGCCAGCCAGCCCTCTACTGCCGTCTCGCCAGCCTCGGCAAACGCCCGTTGCAGCAGCTTCACTTGCTCGCGACGCAACGACTGTTCGAAACGCTGACCTTCTTCGGTCAACTCCAGCAGGCGCTTACGTTTGTCGGTCTCTGAAGCCACGCTATTCACCAGGTGCATTTCCTGCAATTGGCGCAACGGCATGTTCAACGCCTGTTTGCTCACGCCGAGCAATTCCAGCAATTCCTTGACGCTCAAGGCCGGGTAGCGCGCGATAAAAAACACGATGCGTTGATGCACCCGGCTCAGGCCACGGCGCTCCAGCATTTCGTCGGCCTTGGCGGTGAACGCCTGGTAGCCGAAGAAGAAGGCTTCCATGGCGGTTTGTTGGCTGGTCTGGTTTTTAAGGTCAAGCATATTGACGTATCTGCCCAAGTCGTCGTAATTTCGGTCAACCAGTTTGACGTATTTTCCTCAGGCTTCGCTACCGGTGACCCATATGGCCTTCTCAGAACGTGTTTCGCGCCTCAAAAGCTCCTTGATCCGTGAAATCCTCGCGGCGGCGCAAAAGCCGCAGGTGATGTCCTTCGCCGGTGGCCTGCCGGCCGAAGTGATGCTGCCCAAGCTGGATTGGGAAGGCATGCCGCTGAATATTGGCCAGTACGGCATGAGCGAAGGCGAGCCGCAGTTGCGTGAGTTGCTGGCGGCCGAGGCGCGGGGGCTGGGTATTGCGTGCCAAGCCAGCCAGGTCATGGTGGTCAGCGGCTCCCAGCAAACCCTGGATTTGGCGGCCAAGTTGTATATCGACAAAGGCACCAAAATCCTGCTGGAAGGCCCGACCTATCTCGCGGCGTTGCAGATTTTCCAGCTGTTTGGCGCCGAGTGCCTGACCGTACAGCTTGAAGCGGACGGTCCGGACCTGAAGGCGCTGCGCAACAGCCTTGAGCAGCATCGTCCATCCTTCGTCTACCTGATCCCGACGTTCCAGAACCCGTCAGCCGTGCGCTACAGCGAGGCCAAGCGCGAAGCCGTGGCTGCACTGCTGGACGAGTTCGGCGTGACCCTGATCGAAGACGAACCCTACCGCGAGCTGACCTTCGACGGTGGCAGCGCGCAACCCATCGTCAGCCGCCTGAAAAAGGCCAGCTGGATCTACACCGGTACCGTGTCCAAGACCCTGTTGCCGGGCCTGCGGGTCGGCTACCTGATCGCCAGCCCCGACCTGTTCCCACACCTGCTCAAGCTCAAGCAGTCGGCCGACCTGCACACCAACCGGGTTGGCCAGTGGCAGGCAATGCAATGGATCGGCACCGAGAAATACCAGCACCACCTGGTGGAACTGCGCAGCTTCTACCGAGGCCGCCGCGATGCGTTCCAGGCTGCACTGGAGCGACATTTCAGCGACCTGGCCGACTGGCAAATACCCCAGGGCGGATTATTCTTCTGGCTGACCTTGAAACAACCGCTCGACACCCGCACCTTGTTGGCACCTGCGCTCGACCAGGACATCGCGTTCATGCCCGGTGAACCGTTCTTTTCCGAGCCGGATAACCATCACGGTCACTTGCGGCTCAATTTCAGCCATATCGACCCGGCGCGCTTGGACGAAGGTCTCAAGCGTCTCGCTGCGGTGGTCCGTCAAGCACAGCACGCGCAAGCGGCATAAGGGGAGCCTCCATGTACAAGGTCTACGGCGATTACAAATCGGGCAACTGCTACAAGGTCAAACTCATGCTCAGCCTGCTGGGCATCGACTATGAGTGGATCGATGTCGACATTCTGAAAGGCGACACCCAGACCGCCGAGTTCCTGGCCAAGAACCCCAACGGCAAGATCCCGGTGCTGGAGCTTGAAGACGGTACCTGCCTGTGGGAATCCAACGCGATCCTCAACTTCCTGGCCGACGGCAGCGAGTTCCTGCCGACCGAACCGCGCCTGCGCACCCAAGTGCTGCAGTGGCAGTTTTTTGAGCAGTACAGCCATGAGCCGTACATCGCGGTGGCGCGGTTTATCCAGTTTTACCTGGGGCTGCCGGAAGATCGGCTGGAGGAATACAAGAAGCTGCACAAGGGCGGTTACAAGGCCCTGAAGGTGATGGAGCGCCAGTTGCAGCTGACGCCGTACCTGGTGGGCGACCAGTTCTCGATTGCCGATGTGGCGTTGTATGCCTACACCCATGTGGCGGATGAAGGTGGTTTTGACCTGGGCGCTTATCCGGGCGTGCAGGCGTGGCTGAAACGCGTGGCCAGCCATCCAAAACACGTGGCAATGCTGGGCTGATCACCGAAACCCTGTAGGAGCCCGGCTTGCCGGCGATAGCGCCCTCAACGACGCCATCGCCGGCAAGCCGGGCTCCTACAAAGCGCGCAATTCTTCATTGAGCAACTCAAAACAGCGCTGCGCCGCCGGGCTCAACGGCTGCCCACTGCGACTGATCAACCCGATCTCCCGGTTCACGCCCGGATGATCAATCGTAATCCGCTTCAACCCCTCCAGGCTGTCCGCCGCCGACTCCGGCAGAATACTGATCCCCAATCCCTGCCGTACCAGCGCCAATACCGTCGACATGTAATTGGCCTCCATCCCCGCTTGCATTGTCACCTGTCGCTCATCGAACAACGCGTCTACCTGTTCGCGCACGCTGCTGTCGCGCCCGGTGAGGATGATCGGCTGATTGGCCAGTTGGGTCAGGGTCAACCGGCCATGGCGCGCCAGGGCGTGATCCAGCGGCACAAACGCACACAGCCGGTCATTCAGCACCGGTACAAACGCCAATCCGTGACTCAGCCGCGCTCGTACACCAATGCCGAAATCCACCTCACCCGAACGCACTTGCGCATGAATCCGATGGGCCACCAGGTCGTGCAGCCGCACCTCGATCCCGGCGAAACGCTCGCGAAACAGACGCAGGGCGGGAGGCAAGGCGCCGGCGCACACGGAGGGCAGGGCGGCGATGGTCACCACGCCCCGGCGCAAGGCCGCCAGGTCGCGGGAGCCGGTGACGATGTTGTCCAGGTCCAGCAACAACTTCTCCATCGGTCCACGGGCATCCAGGCCGGCAGCGGTGATGCTGACGTGGCGCGGGCTGCGGTCGAGCAGGGCAACGCCCAGCCATTCTTCCAGTTGCTGCACCTGAACGGTCAGTGCTGAGGGCGACAAGTGCAGCTCATTCGCCGCCCTGGTAAAGCTGCCCGTGCGGGCAACGGCGAGAAACGCCTGGATATGCTGGATCGAATTTTTCATTTTTATTTTGCTCGAGCGTTTTGTTTTTACGAATATGAAGTGACGAATATTCCAATTTACAAAGCCTAACGCGATTCCAATACTCCAGGGAAAACAATAACCGGCCGAAAACGCCGTTCTGGAGCTACCCCATGCTCGCTACCCTGGGTGTCATCACCATCCTGTGCCTGCTCACTGCCGTCATGAGCAAGCGCCTCTCGCCACTGGTGGCCCTGATCGCCTTGCCGATCATCGCCGCGCTGCTCGGCGGGTTCGGCCTGCAAACCAGCGCCTTCATCATCACCGGCATCAAGAACGTCGCCCCCGTGGTGGGCATGTTTGTGTTCGCGATCCTGTTTTTCGGGATCATGACCGATGCTGGCATGCTTGACCCCATCATTGATCGCATCCTGCGCACGGTAGGGACGCGTCCTACACGAATTGTCGTCGGTACGGCGACGCTGGCGCTGCTGGTGCACCTGGACGGCTCCGGCGCGGTGACCTTTTTGGTGACGATACCGGCAATGCTGCCGCTGTATACGCGGCTGGGCATTGATAAGCGCATCCTGGCCTGTGTGGCGGCGATGGCGGCCGGGGTCAACTTCCTGCCGTGGACCGGCCCGGTGCTGCGCTCCTCGGCGGCGTTGCATGTGCCGGTGGCGGACCTGTTCCAGCCGCTGATCCCGGTGCAGATCGTCGGCCTGGTCTTTGTGTTCGCCTGCGCCTGGTGGCTGGGCCGCCGTGAAGAAAAACGCCTGGGCCTGGGCGCCGGCTCCAGTGTGGACGCGGTGCCGCAACGGGTGCTCAGCGACGATGACATCGCCCTGCGTCGCCCGCGTTTGTTCTGGGTCAACCTGATCCTGACGGTGCTGGTGATGGTGGTGATGATTGCCGGTTGGGTCGACCCGGTGGTGATGTTCATGCTCGGCACCGTGGTTGCGCTGTGCATCAACTACCCGAATGTCGACGCCCAGCGTGCGCGGATCGACGCCCATGCCAAAACGGCCCTGACCATGGCCAGCATCCTGCTCGCCGCCGGGGTGTTCACCGGCATCATGCAAGGCACCGGCATGCTCAAGGCCATCGCCGAAGTGGCGGTGGCGCAGATTCCGGCGGGCCACGGCAAGCTGATCCCGGCGGTGGTGGGCTTTCTGTCGATGCCGTTGAGCATGTTGTTTGATCCCGATTCCTACTACTTCGGCGTGATGCCGGTGATTGCCGAAGTCGGCAAGGCGCTGGGCGTCGACCCGCTGCAAGTGGCCCAGGCCTCGCTGCTGGGCGTGCACACCACCGGCTTCCCGGTCAGCCCGCTGACGCCCGCGACTTTCCTGCTGGTGGGCCTGTGCAAGATCGAATTGGCCGATCACCAGCGCTTCACCATCCCCTTTCTGTTTGCCGCGTCAGTGTTGATGACCCTGACAGCTTTGCTCCTGGGAGTGATTTGAAATGAAAACCTTGCGCATCGGTTCCGGCGCCGGCTACTCCGGTGACCGTGTCGAACCTGCGGTGGAATTGGCCGAACGGGGCGACCTGGATTACCTGGTCTTCGAATGCCTGGCTGAACGCACCATCGCCCTGGCGCAACAGGCACGCATCAGCGACCCACAAGGCGGTTACGACCCGTTGTTGAGTGAGCGCATGCGCCGTGTGCTGCCCTTTGTCGGCCAGCCCGACGGCCGCCGGCGCCTGCGGGTGATCACCAATATGGGCGCGGCCAATCCGGTGGCGGCGGCGGTTGAAGTGCGGCGGATTGCCAGCGAATTGGGGCTTAATCTCAAGGTGCTGGCGGTGGTGGGGGATGACGTGCTTGAGGTGTTGCGCCGCGAGCCGGAGCAGTTGCTCGACAACGGCCAGACCCTGGGCTCATTGGGTGACCGGCTGATTTCCGCGAATGCCTACCTGGGTGCCGAGGGCATTATCGAGGCCTTGCGCGCCGATGCCGACGTGGTGATCACCGGCCGGGTAGCAGACCCGTCGTTGTTCCTGGCGCCACAGATGTTTGAATTCGGTTGGGCCGCCGATGATTGGCAGCGCCTGGGGCGCGGCACGCTGGTGGGGCATTTGCTGGAATGTGCGGGGCAGGTCAGCGGCGGCTACTTTGCCGACCCGGGCTTCAAGGATGTGGACGACCTCGCGCGGCTGGGCTTTCCGTTGGCCGAGATTGACGCAGACGGTGAGGTGCTGATCACCAAGGTCGCAGGTTCCGGCGGGCGGGTCAGCCGTGCCACCTGCACCGAACAACTGATCTACGAAGTGCACGACCCGGCGGCGTACCTGACGCCGGACGTGTGCGCGGACTTCTCCAGCGTGTCGTTTACAGAGGAGGCCGTGGACCGGGTGCGGGCACACGGCGCAAACGGGCGGCCACGGCCTGAACAGTTGAAAGTCAGCGTGGGGTATCTGGACGGCTGGATCGGCGAGGGGCAGATTTCCTACGGCGGCCCGGGGGCGGTTGCCCGTGCGCAACTGGCGCGTGATGTGGTCCTCAAGCGCCTGGAATTGACCGGCGTACGCATGCAGGACGTGCGCGCCGAATTGATCGGCATCGACTCCCTGCACGGCCCACGCAGCACTGTTGAACCGTGGGAAGTGCGCTTGCGCATCGCCGCCCGTTGCGAAGAACGCAGCGAGGCGGTGCGCGTCGGCAATGAAGTGGAAACCCTCTACACCAACGGCCCGTCCGGTGGCGGTGGTGCCAGCAAGGGCCTGCGCCAGGTGGTGGCAGTGGCGTCATTGCTGTTGCCCCGTCACGCGGTCAATCCGAGGATCGAATCATGAAGCTGCACACCCTGGCCCACTCCCGTACGGGAGACAAGGGCGACACCTCGAACATCTCGATCATTGCGTATCGGGCCGAGGACTATCCGCTGCTCTGCGAACACCTGACGGCTGAGGCGGTGGCGGCGTTTTTTGCACCGTTGCTGGAGGCGGGGGCGGCACCGGTGCGGCGGTACGAGTTGCCCAACGTGCAGGCACTGAACTTCGTGTTGCCGGGGATCCTGCGGGGCGGGGTGACGCGGTCGCTGGCGCTGGACGCCCATGGCAAGTGCCTGGGTTCCGCGCTGCTGGACCTGCACATCAACCTGTAGGAGCCGGCTTGCCGGCGATAGCGGCTTGAAGAGGGGCGGAGAACCCGCCGGCCTCATCGCTGGCAAGCCAGCTCCTACAAAGGGCAGGGCGGGTTTCAGACCGCCGCAAACCGCTTGTCGAGGTAATCGATGATCACCTTGGAGTCGTACATCCAGGTGGTCTGGCCGTTCTCTTCAATGCGCAGGCACGGCACCTTGATCTTGCCGCCTTGCTCCAGCAGGGTCTGGCGGTCCTGCTCGTTGTTCTTCGCGTCCTTCAACGCCACCGGCACGTTCAGGCGGCGCAGGGTGCGGCGGGTCTTCACGCAGAACGGGCAGGCGTGGAACTGATACAACGTCAGGTCCTTGGCCGACTGGTCGACCAGGGCTTGAGCGCTCGCCGGGCGTTGTTGCTTGCGCGGGCGGGTGATGAAGTCGCCGAAGATGATGATCTGGCCGAGGCCGACTCGAAGCGCTTTAACGAACACGGTTATAAACCTCTTGCCCTAAACTTTAGGGGCCGCAGCTTACCTGATTTTTCACAGGCGAAAAAAAACCGGCGATGAACGCCGGTTTTTCCAGGTGCTGCGTGTTACTTGATCAGGCTGAGAAACTCGCTGCGGGTAGCCGCGTTTTCGCGAAACTCACCCAGCATCACCGAGGTGATCATCGAGGAATTCTGCTTCTCCACACCGCGCATCATCATGCACATGTGCTTGGCCTCGATCACCACCGCAACGCCCAGGGCGCCGGTCACCTGCTGGACCGCATCGGCGATCTGGCGGCTGAGGTTTTCCTGGATCTGCAGGCGACGGGCATACATATCGACGATACGCGCGACCTTCGACAGGCCCAGCACTTTGCCGCTCGGGATATATGCGACGTGAGCCTTGCCGATAAACGGCAGCAGGTGGTGTTCGCACAGCGAGTACAACTCGATGTCCTTGACCAGCACCATTTCGCTGTTGTCAGAGCTGAACAAGGCACCGTTGGTGACTTCTTCGAGGGTCTGTTCATAGCCGCGGCAAAGGTACTGCATGGCCTTGGCGGCACGTTTTGGCGTGTCGAGCAGGCCCTCGCGGGAAACGTCCTCGCCGAGCTGGCCGAGGATCGCGGTGTAATTCTGTTCCAGGGACATGAAACTACCTAGTGGGATTTTCGCAAAGGGCAAGGGTACGGCGGCCGACACATCGCTGCAAGCCTGACGATGGCACTTGTTACTCGTCGCGGCCTTCCATCATGGTGCGCTTGAGCATCACATACACCGCGCCGGCGCCGCCGTGGCGCGGTTGGCACGAGGTGAAGCCGAGCACCTGGGAATGCTGGCGCAGCCAGGTGTTGACGTGGCTTTTGATCATCGGCCGCTTGCCGTCCAGGCGCACAGCCTTGCCGTGGGTGACGCGCACGCAGCGGATTTCGAATTTGGTGGCTTCGGCGAGGAACGCCCAGAGGGTTTCGCGGGCTTTTTCGACGGTCATGCCGTGCAGGTCCAGGCTGCCCTCGAACGGGATCTGGCCGACCTTGAGCTTGCGCATCTGGCTTTCCTGCACGCCGTCGCGGGCCCACATCAATTCGTCTTCGGGGCCTACATCGATAACGAATTGATCCGACAGGCCGTCCACGGTGGTGGCGTCAGTACGCACGGTCGCGGCCTGGCGCAGCTTGGCGATCTGGGCGCGGTCGGTCTTGGGTTTGCCGGTCTCGGCGCGATCGTGCTTGATCGGCTTGACGCCGCGCAGCTCGTTCTTGAATAGGGAAAAGTCGTCGTCTTGCATGTCAGCCTCCGCGAAGGGCGGGCAGTTTACCTAATCGCGGCGGCTTGATGCGCAACAAACGCTATCTGGATGCCATCAGTCGTGCTTTTTCATCAGGTGCGACGCGATGTTCAATGACAGGGGCTGGCGCATGCGCCGACGCAAACGGCGCCACAGCCATACGCCGAACCACAGTACCAGCAGGCCGATCACCAACAGTATTGCAGAACCGCCAGGGCTGGCATTCAGCTCGCCCAGTGCCGGTGAGTGTCCCAACAAACCAGCGGCGCCGGCGATTGCCAGCAGCACGCCCACTATCGCAAACAGCGCGGCAAAGCCGGCGCCGATGCGCAGACGCCAGTTGCTCGGGCCCTTGGGGCGCAAGCGACGAGCGTCAAAACCATCGGATATCTTCATTCCGACCTTTCCTCCAGGGTATCGGCCCTTCGACCGGAAGATACACAGGTTGTTCCGGGTACAGAGGCAATTGCTGCAAATGACAGGCTTTTGCGGATGAGCGGGCGGCTACCCGCTCATCGAAGGTCGATCAGATCAGATCTTTGGTCAAGGCGAGGGTGGCGAAGTTGTCAGCCATGATGGCCATTTCGGTCTGCTGCACGTGGTCGGCGCTGAGGATGCCGCCTTTGTAAGGCAGGTCGCGGGTGGCGCAGGCGTCTTCCACCAGGGTGCAACGAAAGCCCAGGTTCTTCGCCGCGCGCACGGTGGTGCTGACGCTGGAATGGCTCATGAAGCCGCAGACAATCAGGTCCAGGGAGCCGAGGTCCTGCAGGTGCTTCTCAAGGCCGGTGCCGTGAAAGGCACTGGGCAGCAGCTTGCCGATGATGGTTTCGTCGGCCTGGGGTTCGAGGCCGGGAATGAATTCACCGCGCTCGCCCTGGGGATCAAACAGCCCGCCGACCGTGCCCAGGTGGCGCACATGCACGATCGGGCGCCCGGCGTTGCGCGCGGCAGCGGCCAGTTGCTTGATGTTATCGACAGCAGAATCCATGCCCGAAAGGGCGAGGGGGCCACTGAGGTATTCCTTCTGGGCGTCGATGATCACGAGGGTCGCATGGTTCAGGTTCGCCGCTGCGTAACCACGACCGCTGAGTTGAAACATCGTCTTTGGAACGGACATTCTGGGGCTCCTGTGAGTGGGGCTTTTGTGACATTGTCCTCTGGCTGAGCGCTTCTGTGAATCGCTACCATCGTAAGGTACGCCGTTGTTGGCGTGTAGCGATGTCAATAGGGCACTACGTTTAAGCAAAAAGCACGATTAAGATGAAATCCGACGTGCGGCAAAGGGTTTTTCGTACATCGTCGGTACAGCTTAAGACTGTTAGAATCGCCGGTCGTTTTTTCCAGGAGCTTGCCCCCGTGATCACTTCCCGCCTGCGCACCTTGCGCGACCACATCCGATGGGCCGTCAGCCGTTTCCATGGGGAAGACCTGTTTTTCGGCCATGGCACCGACAACGCCTGGGATGAAGCCCGGCAACTGGTGCTCGGCGCCTTGCACCTGCCGTGGGAAATTGCCGACAGCTACCTGGATTGCAACCTGGAAGAAGAGGAAATCTCCCACGTGCAGCGGTTGCTGCACCGCCGTATCCATGAGCGTGTCCCTACCGCCTACCTGTTGAAGGAAGCCTGGTTCTGCGGCATGTCGTTTATCGTCGATGAGCGCGTATTGATTCCACGTTCACCGATTGGCGAACTGATCGAAAACCGCTTCGAACCGTGGCTGGGCACGCCGCCGGCACGCATTCTGGACCTGTGCACCGGGTCCGGCTGCATTGGTATTGCGTGCGCCTACGAATTCCAGGACGCCGAAGTGGTATTGGGCGACCTGTCCTTTGAAGCGCTGGAAGTGGCCAACCAGAACATCGAGCGCCATGGCGTCGATGAGCGTGTGTATACCGTTCAGGGCGATGGTTTTGACGGTTTGCCGGGGCAGCGGTTTGACCTGATCGTGTCCAACCCGCCGTATGTCGACGCCGAAGACTTTGCCGACATGCCGGATGAATACCAGCACGAGCCGGAACTGGGCCTGGCGTGCGGCGATGATGGTTTGAACCTGGTTCGGCGGATGCTGGCCGAGGCGGCGGATCACTTGACCGAGAAGGGCTTGTTGATTGTCGAGGTGGGCAACAGCCAGGTTCACGTCGAGGCGCTGTACCCGGAAGTGGACTTTGCCTGGCTGGAGTTCCAGCGTGGTGGGCATGGGGTGTTCATGTTGACGGCTGAGCAGTGCCGGGCGCATCAGGCGGTGTTTGCCGCCAGGGTCTGATCTAACGGCAGGAATACGGTCAGTGTGGGAGCTGGCTTGCCTGCGATAGCGGAGTGTCATTGCCGGGGATGCTGGCTGATACACCGCTATCGCAGGCAAGCCAGCTCCCACATTTGTATCCGGTTTCTGCAGAAGGATTACCGATGTGTTGCAATCCAGATCAACAACCCCGCCTGAAACACGGTAAACGCCACCAGGCACGTAATCGTGAAGCGCAGCCCGCTGTCTTCGCGCTTGAACTTGGTGACCTTTTCCTCTTCCTTGCGCAGCTTCACTTCCTGCTCGGCCAGGTTCTGCTCGGCCTGTTGTAGCATCTGCGCCGCTTCCAGAATTTCCACGAACTGCAGCTTTTCGGTGTTCCAGCTGTCCAGCACATCGCTGACCTTGCCCGGCTGCACGTTGCCCTTCAAATGCTGGACATCGGCATAGGCCACATCAAAACCCTGGATGCGCAGGAAGTGATCACGCCGCAGGCGTGTCGCTTCGTTGAGCGCATCCTTGTTGGCCAGGTCAACGCCGTCGACGCGATAGTGCGACCACTTCTTTTTCGCCCAGGCAGCGCCCTGGGCCACCAGGAAACGGCCGATGCCGCGGTTCGCCGGTTCGATCTCCAGGCTGTTGCCCGGACCAAAATGCACCCGGTGGGTGGCGTGATCGACCCAGATATCCAGGTGATTCTGTTCCCGGCGTACCCGCTGGCCAGGCAACTGAATGACCATGCGCAGCAGGCTGCGGTCCTTGTTACTGCGTTCGGCCCAGCCAAATTGCACGAAGCGCAGGGGCCGTACGCCGGTGGCGCGGTCGGTGGCCAAAGGGGCCAGGCGCAGCATCTTGAAATGTTCGGCCTGTACCTCCGCCCACGGTAACGCGGCCGATGCGGCGGCCTCGGTTTCAGCCGTGTTCTCGGCGGTAGATTCGGGTGTTGCTTCGGTGTTCGTCATTCGGCGCGATCCTGTCCAAGCTCTGCGGGCCGACAGGCTTTTTGCTGTCGACCCATGGCTTATCGGCCGTTTTACTCAGGACTGGAGGGGGAATACTCGCTTAACTGGCGCGAAGTCCGTCGATAAAGCGAACCAGGCGGGTGCCCAGTTCGGCAGCCAGCGGCAGCTGAGGGTCGTTATAGGATTCCAATTGCTGCTTCACGTCATTGGGCACGATCCGCATCACGTGGTTCATGCCCTCGATCACCGTCAACTCGGCGTCCGGCTTGGCCTTCTGCAGTTGTTGCGCATCGGCCACGCCGACCTGCAGGTCATTGGTGCCCTGGATGATCAGGGCCGGCATCTTCAGTTTGGCAAAGGCCGCCGCCGGATCGGCGCGGAACAGGCTGATCAGGTAAGGCTGCACGCTGGGTCGGAAAATGCCCTCAAGCGGCGTGGGCACATCGGCATCCACCTGGCCGGCCTTGAGGTGGTCGAGAATCTGGTTGCTGCGCAGCAACAGCGCAGGCGGCATGTGATCGGCCAGTTGCTGGCGGATCACCTGGTCCACCGGGCGGGCGCTGCCGGACAGGGAAATCACCCCGGCCGGGTTGAGCTGTGGGGCGGCGAGGGCAGCCACCAGCGCACCTTCACTGTGGCCCAGCACAATCAACGGCCCCATGCGCGGGTCGGCCTTGAGCAGCTTGCCCCAGGCCACGGCGTCGGACACGTAGGCGTCCAGGGTCAGGTTGCGTTCATCGGGGGTGGCAGCAAGGCTGGCGGCCACGCCGCGTTTGTCGTAGCGCACACTGGCGATGTTGTGCCGGGCCAGCACCCAGGCCAGGCGCTTGAGGCTGTCATTGCGCGCGCCATCGGCGCTGTTGCCGTTGCGGTCGGTGGGGCCGGAGCCGGGAATGATCAGCACCACCGGCACTGGCTTGTCGGATTTGGGCAACAACAGCGAGCCAAACAGCTCGCCGCTGCCGGTGTCCAGGCTGATGGGCCGTTGCAGCACGACAGGGGAGGCGGCGAAGCCAAGGCTGGAAAACAGGGTAAGGGTCAAAAGCAGAACTCGCAGCATCATCGCGCCATCATGAGGAAGGTGCCGGTTGGACCAATGTCTACCGGTAAGGTTTCGATGATGATCTAGTCGGTTAGCCTGCGTATACTGGCCGCCTTAAGTTATTACGGTTGACTTGATTCAACTGATTTCACGGAGCGCCCTGCATGTCCGGCAATACCTACGGCAAGCTGTTCACTGTTACCACCGCGGGCGAAAGCCATGGCCCGGCGTTGGTCGCCATTGTCGACGGCTGCCCTCCGGGCCTTGAGTTGTCCCTGGAAGACCTGCAGCGTGACCTCGACCGCCGCAAGCCCGGCACCAGCCGCCACACCACCCAGCGCCAGGAAGCCGACGAAGTCGAAATCCTCTCCGGCGTGTTCGAAGGCCGCACCACCGGGTGCGCCATTGGCCTGCTGATTCGCAACACCGACCAGAAGTCCAAGGACTACTCGGCGATCAAGGACCTGTTCCGCCCGGCCCACGCCGACTACACCTACCACCACAAGTACGGCGAACGCGACTACCGTGGCGGTGGCCGCAGTTCGGCGCGGGAAACCGCGATGCGCGTGGCGGCCGGTGCGATTGCCAAGAAATACCTGGCGGCCCAGGGCATCGTGATTCGCGGCTACATGAGCCAGCTCGGCCCGATCGAAATCCCGTTCAAGACCTGGGACAGCGTCGAAGACAACGCCTTCTTCTGCCCCGACCCGGACAAGGTGCCGGAACTGGAAGCCTATATGGACCAGTTGCGCCGCGACCAGGACTCCGTCGGCGCCAAGATCACCGTGGTTGCCGAAGGCGTGATGCCGGGCCTGGGCGAGCCGATCTTCGACCGGCTGGACGCCGAACTGGCCCACGCGCTGATGAGCATCAACGCGGTCAAGGGTGTGGAAATCGGCGCCGGTTTCGCCTGTGTGGCCCAGCGTGGCACCGAGCACCGTGACGAGCTGACCCCGGAAGGCTTCCTCAGCAACAACGCTGGCGGCATTCTGGGCGGCATCTCTTCGGGCCAGCCGATTGTTGCGCACCTGGCGCTCAAGCCGACCTCCAGCATCACCACCCCGGGCCGTTCGATTGATGTGCACGGCAACCCGGTGGACGTGATCACCAAGGGCCGTCACGACCCATGTGTCGGCATCCGGGCCACGCCGATTGCCGAGGCAATGATGGCCATCGTGCTGATGGACCACCTGCTGCGCCATCGCGGGCAGAACGCCGAGGTAAAGGTCAGTACGCCGGTATTGGGCCAGCTGTGACAGTGTGTGGCGAGCGAGCTTGCTCGCGCTGGGCTGCGACGCGGACCCAAAGCCTGCAACCCGGCATTACCTGGAGAAATGCGGCGCTTCTAGTGGGGCCGCTTCGAGACCCAGCGCGAGCACGCTCGCTCGCCACCCGCCACTTATGCTGACGGAAGCACTCCCGTACTGGCGACTCTCCAGCTTCTACCTGTTCTATTTCGCCCTGCTGGGGGCGACAGCGCCGTTCCTGGCGCTGTACTTCGATCACCTGGGGTTCTCCAGCGCGCGTATTGGCGAGCTGGTGGCCATCCCCATGCTGATGCGCTGCGTGGCCCCCAACCTCTGGGGCTGGCTGGGGGACTACACCGGCCGGCGCCTGGCCATCGTGCGGTTTGGCGCGGTGTGTACCCTGGTGAGCTTCTCACTGATCTTTGTCAGCAAGACCTACGCCTGGCTGGCGCTGGTGATGGCGTTGCACGCGTTTTTCTGGCATGCGGTGCTGCCGCAGTTTGAAGTCATCACCCTCGCGCATTTGCAGGGCCAGACCTCACGCTACAGCCAGGTGCGGCTGTGGGGCTCCATCGGTTTTATCCTCACCGTGGTGATCATGGGCCGGCTGTTCGACTGGCTGAGCCTTGACATCTACCCGGTGGTGGTCGTGGTGATCATGGCGGGCATCATCGGCGCCAGTCTCTGGGTGCCGAATGCGCAGCCGTTGACCCAGGGCAACCGTCTGGCCGGCGACGGCTTTTTGCGGCAATTGCGCAGCCCCGGCGTGCTGGCGTTTTATGCCTGCGTGGCGCTGATGCAAATGAGTCACGGCCCTTACTACACCTTTCTCACCTTGCACCTCGAACACCTTGGTTACAGCCGTGGCGTGATCGGCATGCTGTGGGCGTTGGGCGTGGTGGCGGAGGTGTTGATGTTCCTGGCCATGAGCCGGATCCTCACGCGCTTTTCGGTACGCCGGGTGCTGATGGCGAGCTTCCTGCTGGCGGCGCTGCGCTGGTTGCTGCTGGGCTCGTTCGCCGAATTCTTCTGGGTACTGCTGCTGGCGCAAGTGATGCACGCGGCGACCTTCGGCAGTTTTCACGCGGCGGCCATCCAGTTCGTGCAGCGCAGCTTTGGTGCTCGCCAGCAGGGTCAGGGCCAGGCACTGTATGCCGCACTGGCCGGTACCGGCGGCGCACTGGGCGCACTCTATTCAGGTTACAGCTGGAACCTGCTGGGGCCGACCCTGACCTTCAGCATTGCCAGCCTCGCGGCCCTGGCCGCCGCCATAATCATTGGCATTCGATTGCAAGAGGAGAGGCCATGAGCCTGTCCCGTGACAGAGGAAGAGTTTGATGAGCTATCTCGCGGTTTACCACGTCTCCACCCCCGATACCCCGAACAAGGTCCTGACTCACCAGGACGATATCGCCTCGACCCTGGCCGAGCTGGGCGTGGGGTTCGACCGCTGGCAGGCCGCCACCCGGCTTGAGGCGGGCGCCAGCGAGGTTGAGATCGTCGCGGCCTACCAGGCGCCCATCGACAAGCTGATGACCGAGCGCGGTTACACCCATGTCGATGTCGTCAGCGTCAGCAACGACCACCCGCAGAAAGCCGAGCTGCGCGCCGAGCGCCTCGATGAACACCGTTTGGCGCATGATCATGTGCGCTTCTTCGTCGCGGGCCGTGGCCTGTTTACCTTGCACATCGACGACTATGTGTACGCGGTGTTCTGCGAGAAAAATGACCTGATCTCGGTGCCGGCCGGCATTGCACACTGGTTTGATATGGGTGAGAACCCGCACTTCGTAACGATTCGCCTGTTCAATAGCCTGGAAGGGTTGGCGGTCAATCTGACCGGTGATGGGATCGCCCAGGGTTTTCCTCGGCTCGAGGACTAACCTCGCCAACAGCAGCTTCCCGGATAGGAGGCTGCTCTAAAGTTCAACCCATACAAGTTGGAAATTGTTGTGGGAAGAAGCTTATAGGTTTGTGAGCAACAGCTGTTTCTCGCCGGCCTTACTTAATACTTCCACTCTTTGTGTAACTCTCTCTTTTCTCGATAGTTAATGGCCTGTCAATAGGAGCAATCCGAATACGGGCGTTATAAGACCTGAAGAAGAGAGAGGCCTGCATGAACGGTCCAGAACCACTGGAACAGCCGTCCACCGAAAGCGACAACCGACCTGCTGACAGCAGCAACACGCGTGCGAAGAAGTTGTTGTCCGGTAAACCCCTGACCCCAAAGGAACGGGAGGTTCTGCGCTGGGCCACTGAAGGCAAGACGGTCTGGGAAATCAGCAGGATTCGTTCAATCTCCCAGGCCACGGTGAAGTTTCACCTGCGTAACATCTATGGAAAGTTGCAGGTGACGAACCGGGTTCAGGCGGTGAACGAGGCGGTCAAGCAGGGTTTGTGCGAATAAAAAAAGGCCGTGATGCGCAACGGCACCACGACCTGTTCGGGTCCTGCATTACAGTCAAGCCGAATGGTAGGTCGGCAGGGCAAAGCGGTTCTGGCTTTGCAGCATCGAAATCTGCGGCAGGTCGCTGGCTTGTTCAGCCAGGTCACGGCGAATGGCGCTGATGACCCAAGTCAATTGGTCGGCCGTGTGCAGCTGCTGATAAGAGATCGAACGTTTGATCTGCTTGCCTTCGCTGTTGCGCAAGGTCAGCAGGATGCCGCCATCAGGACGTGCCTGAGTGGTGACGTCGAAATTGGAGAACACAGAAGAAAATTTATCTTGGATCAGGCTCATGTCTATCAGCTCCGTTAGCTCATGTTTTGCAGCGTGGAGTGATAGGTGCAGTGATTGTGCCAGTACTGGGTATCGTTAAAAAACGTTATAAATCAATAAGTTAAAAATTTATAAGATTTTCAGTTTCGTGCAAATTGCATGAATGGCCATCGTGCATCCTGCATTTTGCGTGGTTCTGCGTGGGATTTATCCGCATGTGCGCAAGGCAGGTCTTCCATACCGACCGCGAGACGGGTCGCGAAATTCCTTTTCCTTGCGGGATACAAAACTTTTCAAATCCTGAATGTACAGCCGAAGAATGGCTGGCGTATTTTCCTGCAAGGTATCCGGCGCCGGTCTTACGGTGCGAAGGGTGCTTGAGGGTCATACGAACAATAAGAAAAAGGACGTTCCCGCCATGAACCACCCGCCAAGTGACATGATCACCTGGGGCATGATGCTGCGTAAGGTGCCCACCATTGTCCGTGCGCTGCCCCGATTGGTGCGCGGTATCCGCGTTGCCAACATCACCGACCCCGACCAGCCATGCGGCCTCGGCTGGACCTTCGAACAAGCCACCCAGCGCAACCCCGATGGCGCCGCGCTGCTGTATGGCGACAGCGTGCTCACTTACCGCCAGGCCAATCAGCAGGCCAACCGCATGGCCCACTACCTGCAGCAGCAGGGCATCGGCAAGGGTGACGTGGTGGCGTTGTTTATCGAGAACCGCCCCGAGCTGTTGCTCAGCGTGCTGGCGGTGGCCAAGGTGGGCGGCATTTGCGCGATGCTCAATACCTCGCAAACCCAGACGGCACTGGTACACAGCCTCAACCTGGTGACGCCGGCAGCCATTGTGGTCGGTGCCGAGCTGGTGGGTGCCTACGAGGCGGTTCGCAGCCAGGTGGCAATCGGGGCAGAAAAAACCTGGTTTATCGCCGATCAACAGCACACCAGCGTACCGCCGGGTTATGTGGACCTGATGGCGGCGAGCGCTGACCATTCGCTGGAAAACCCCGCCAGTACCCAGCAGATCTACTTCAACGACCCTTGCTTCTATATCTATACCTCCGGCACCACGGGCTTGCCCAAGGCCGGCATTTTCAAACACGGCCGCTGGATGAAGTCCTCGGCCAGTTTCGGCACCATCGCCCTGGATATGGGCCCCGAAGACGTCGTCTATTGCACCTTGCCGCTGTATCACGCCACCGGCTTGTGCGTGTGCTGGGGGTCGGCGATTGCCGGAGCGTCGGGGTTTGCCATTCGCCGCAAGTTCAGCGCCAGCCAGTTCTGGGATGACGTGCGCCGGTTCAACGCAACCACCCTGGGTTATGTCGGCGAGTTGTGCCGCTACCTGATCGACCAGCCCGCCAGCGAGCAGGACCGTGATAACCGGGTGACAAAGATGATCGGCAACGGCTTGCGCCCCGGCGTCTGGGCTGAGTTCAAGCAGCGCTTTGGCGTCGATCACATCTGTGAGCTGTACGCTGCGAGCGACGGCAACATCGGCTTCACCAACGTGCTGAATTTCGACAACACCATCGGCTTTTCCCTGATGCACTGGGCGCTGGTGGACTACGCCCATGACAGCTGTGAGCCCATTCGCGGCAGTGACGGTTTCATGCGCGAAGTGCCGAAGGGCGGCCAGGGGCTGCTGCTGGCCCGGATCGATGACAAGGCGCCGTTCGACGGCTACACCGACCCCGAGAAGAACCGCAAGGTGGTGCTCAGCGACGTGTTCGAGAAGGGCGACCGCTACTTCAACACCGGCGACCTGTTGCGCAATATCGGCTTTGGTCACGCCCAGTTCGTGGACCGGCTGGGAGACACCTACCGCTGGAAAGGCGAGAACGTCTCCACCACTGAAGTCGAGAACATCTTCTTGCAGCACCCGCAGATTTCCGAAGTGGTGGCCTACGGCGTGGAGATTGAAAACACCAATGGTCGCGCCGGCATGGCGGCCATCACCCCCGCTGAATCCCTGGCGTCCCTGGACATGCGCGAACTGCTGACGTTTGCCCACGGGCAGTTGCCGGCGTATGCGGTGCCGTTGTTCCTGCGGATCAAAGTGAAGATGGAAACCACCGGCACCTTCAAATACCAGAAGGTAAAACTCAAGGAAGAGGCGTTCGACCCGGACAAGGCCGGTGATGATCCGATCTTTGCCTGGCTGCCGGGATCGGACAGCTACGTGCCGGTCACCGGGCAACTGCTGGCGGACATCCAGGCGGGCAAATTCCGTTATTGATTCTGCCTATCGCCGCTTTTGGGAAAAAAGGCATGACAGTGGGGAACTCCGTCGCGAGACTGGACGCCTTATGAAACACCAGACAAGGAGCCCCACATGTCAGACCAAGCCAAACAAATGACCGAAGACGAAGCCGCCGAATTTGCCGAGCAGGTATTCGACGTGGCACGCAAGGGCGATGCCGCGATGCTGGCGGCGTTGCTGGCCAAAGGCTTGCCGCCTAACCTGCGCAACCACAACGGCGACACGCTGTTGATGCTGTCGGCCTATCACGGTCATGTCGACGCGGTGAAAGTGCTGCTGGAGTTCAAGGCCGACCCACAGATTGCCAACGACAAGAACCAGCTGCCGATTGCCGGCGCGGCGTTCAAGGGCAACCTGCCGGTGGTCAAGGCGTTGATCGAGGGCGGAGCGTTGGTCGAGGGCGCCTCTTCAGATGGCCGTACGGCGTTGATGATGGCGGCGATGTTCAACCGCACCGAAATGGTGGATTACCTGATCAGCCAGGGCGCCAACCCCAAGGCCACCGATGCCCAGGGCGTGACCGCGCTGGCAGCGGCCCAGACCATGGGAGCGGTGGATACGGCGGCGCAGTTGCAAAAACTGGTGTAGGCTTTGCGCCCTCAAAACCAGCCCCGCCACAGGACCACCCCATGAAAACCGCACTCGTCGAACTCATCAGCAAAATCAGCTCCGGCTGCATGAGCGAACCCGAGATCGCCAGGGTGGCGGATGAAGCGGCCCAGGCCTACGCCGATCCTGACGCTTTCCTGGCCGCCAACCCGGACATCAACTACGACGACACCTTCCCGATTCCCCTGGGCGAGTGGATCGTTGTCGGCAGCCTGCCAGACACCGTGCTGTTCCAGGCCGACACTTACCAGGACCTGTTCGCCCAGATCGTCGCCTCGTTCGGCCCCGGCGTGGCGTTCAACCTCAAGCCCAAGCAGTTGGCCAAAACCGAAGCGCTGACCGCGCTGAACCGCATCCAGATCCAGATGAGTGCCCTTAATCCGGAGAGCGGCGGCTACGTGCTGGTCAACTTCAGCCAGTTGCTTGACGACGAGATCCAGGCCGTGCTGGTCTACGGCAATGACGTGCCACGGGTGCTGGAATTGTGCGCCGAAGTCGGGATCAAGGGCGAACCGTCCCTGGAAGCCCTGCGGGTTGCGGTCCACGTCTGAAATAAAACGGAACCCCTGGCCACGGCTGACTATCCTAAGCAGGCAAGCCCTCACTTAGGAGCGATACCATGGGTTCCACTTTTAATGGCCTGATCGGGTTGATCATCCTGGCGCTGGATATCTGGGCGATCATCAACGTGTTCAAAAGCGGCGCAGGTACCGGCGCCAAAGTGCTGTGGATCCTGTTGATCCTGCTGCTGCCGGTGCTGGGCTTGATCATCTGGGCGATCGCCGGGCCGCGCGGCAACGTGCGGATCTGATCGCCGGGCAAGGCTCCCGTGCGTCGCACGGGAGCCTTCAGATCAACCAGCTGCCTTCCAGCTCCAGCAACTTCACCTTGTTTTCAATCCCGCCGCCAAACCCCACCAATGTTCCATCGCTGCCCACCACACGGTGGCACGGAATGATAATGGAGATCGGGTTGGCGCCATTGGCCGTGCCTACTGCGCGGATCGCCTTGGGGTTCTCCAGGTACTGGGCCTGTTCGCCATACGTCCAGGTGCGTCCGTAGGGAATCTGCAACAACGCCTGCCATACCTGCTGCTGAAACGACGTACCCACCGGCGCCAGCGCCAGGTCGAAGACTTCCCGCTTGCGCGCGAAATACTCATCCAGTTGCCGACGCACTTCATCCAGCTCATTAGTTGCCGGAATCCAGTCTGCCTGCACCGGGCATTGATGCACGTCCATATACAACAGGCGCAGCCCTTGCTCATCCGCCGCCAGTAACAGCGGCCCGAGCGGACTTGGGTGATAGCAATAAAACATCATCGGGGCAATCCAAAAGGGCAGAGGGCAAAGATACGGCCGTAAGTTGGCCGCTACAATCCCGTTGTTTTTTGTGTGTCGAGATATTCGCTGTACAAAATTTTCACATTCCATCCAAGACAATTCGCCGGCTATTTTGCTGTCCGAGTGCTCTAAGACGAGTGCCAACAAACGGCCGGAGTGAGTAATCAATGGCGTTGCCGGCGTTGATCGGGCACCATTTGCGCCATTGCGTTCACCGTCTACCCCAGCCAGCCTGGGCGAGGGCGGGGCGCCGCTGTATTCATTCGCAACTTAAACTTCCAATGGGTCCTAAAACGACATGGCAAACCCGGACGCCCTGAATCAGCAGCGAGCTTCTAATCGCTTGCTGCAACCGACCGTCAAATCCCATCTGGCGTACACGCTGCTTTGTGCCTTGATCATGATGGTGATGTTCTCCCTGCTGCGCCTGGCGCTGCTGGTCTACAACCGCGAGATGATCCTCGACACACCGGCCTCCACCTTCCTTGAAGCATTCGCCAACGGCCTGCGCTTGGATATTCGCCTGGTGATGTACGTGCTGGTCCCGCTGCTGCTGGCCTTGTTCAGCGTGCGGGCGATGGCGGCGCGCGGGTTCTTCCGCTTCTGGCTGACGGTCGCGTCGAGCATCGCGCTGTTCCTCGGCCTGATGGAGATGGACTTCTACCGCGAGTTCCACCAGCGCCTCAACGGCCTGGTCTTCCAGTACGTGAAGGAAGACCCGAAAACCGTGATGAGCATGCTCTGGTACGGTTTCCCGGTGGTGCGCTACCTGCTGGCCTGGGCCGTGGGCACGCTGATCCTGAGCATCGCCTTTAAAGGCGCCGACCGTGCAACTCGCCCACGCGGCCCATTCAGCGGTGGCAGCATTGGCACCCGCCAGGTGGCGCCGTGGTACACCCGCATCGCGGTGTTCGTGGTCTGCCTGTTGATCGCCGTGGTCGCCATCCGTGGCACCCTGCGTCAGGGCCCGCCGCTGCGCTGGGGTGACGTTTACACCACCGATTCGAACTTCGCCAACCAGTTGGGCCTCAACGGCACGTTGTCGCTGATTGCGGCAGCCAAATCGCGCTTCTCCGAAGAGCGTTCGAACATCTGGAAAGCCACCCTGGAACAACCCCAGGCCACCCAGACCGTGCGCGACATGCTGGTGCTGCCAAGCGAAAAACTGGTGGATACCGACACCGCCGCCGTGCGCCGTGACTTCACGCCGCCGGCCGAGAAGACCCTGCCGATCAAGAACGTCGTGGTGATCCTGATGGAAAGCTTCGCCGGTCACTCGGTGGGCGCCCTGGGCCGCCCGGGCAACATCACGCCGTACTTCGACAAACTGTCCAAGGAAGGCCTGCTGTTCGACCGTTTCTTCTCCAACGGTACCCACACCCACCAGGGTATGTTCGCCACCATGGCCTGCTTCCCGAACCTGCCAGGCTTCGAATACCTGATGCAGACCCCGGAAGGCAGCCACAAACTGTCGGGCTTGCCACAGTTGCTCAGCCATCGTGATTTCGACGACGTGTATGTCTACAACGGCGACTTCGCCTGGGACAACCAGTCGGGCTTCTTCAGCAACCAGGGCATGACCAACTTCATTGGCCGCAATGACTTCGTCAACCCGGTGTTCTCGGACCCGACCTGGGGCGTGTCCGACCAGGACATGTTCAACCGTGGCCTGGAAGAGCTGAAAGCCCGTGAAGGCGGCAAGCCGTTCTATGCGCTGCTGCAAACCCTGTCCAACCACACGCCGTATGCGTTGCCGACGCCATTGCCGGTCGAGAAAGTCACCGACCGTGGCAGCCTCAACGAGCATTTGACGGCCATGCGCTACTCCGACTGGGCCCTGGGCCAGTTCTTTGAAAAGGCCCGCAAGGAGCCGTACTTCAAGGAAACCCTGTTCGTGATCGTGGGCGACCACGGCTTCGGCAACGAACAGCAGATCACCGAGATGGACCTGGGCCGCTTCAACGTGCCGATGCTGATGATCGCACCGGGCATGCAGGAGAAGTTCGGTGAGCGTGACCACACCGTGGGCACCCAGATCGACATCGTACCGACTATCATGGGCCGCCTCGGCGGTGACACCCTGCACCAGTGCTGGGGCCGTGACCTGCTCAACCTGCCGGAAGGCGACAAGGGCTTTGGCGTGATCAAGCCGTCGGGCAGCGACCAGACCGTGGCCTTGCTCACTGGCGACCGCGTGCTGGTACTGCCGAAGGAAATGCCGCCGAAGTTGTGGGAATACGAACTGGGCGCCAACCCTACCGGGAAGGTGATTCCAGAGTCGCCGGACGAGGCTGCGTTGAAGCAGAAGCTCGAATCGTTCCTGCAGACCGCTACCAAGAGCCTGCTGGATAACACCGCAGGTGTGGTGGACGGCAAGCCGGACTAAACACCCGCGCATAAAAAAAGAGGCCTTTTAAGGCCTCTTTTTTTTGTGCTGTTAAACCGGTTATATCTTGCCCAGCAACAACAGAATCAACAGAACTACCAACACGGTACCGAGAATACCCGATGGCCCGTAACCCCAGTTGCGTGAGTGTGGGAACACTGGAAGACCGCCGACCAGCAGGAGGATCAGAATAATGATAAGAATGAGGCTCATGTTTTGTTTTCCTTATTGTCTTCTGAAAAGACCTGATATTTAACGAGTAAGCCCGACAGCTATTACGGACGCCTTAATAACTCCGACCGGTGCGTCTGGCAGAAAATTCCGTGTTTTTTTAAAGCTTTTTGCTAACTTGCTTATTTCCTTTAACCGCGTTGCAAATATCCATCCTTAGTTGAAATAAATTGAACTTGGCGGGTTTGCCGGTATCCGACCCGGCCCGCGGTTTGCCCGGGGCATTCAGCACTCTGATGGTGCGTGGGTGCGGGAAAAACCTTCGCTACACTGCGGCTCACTTCTTCCGTGAACCACAAGGCTACTTTCCTATGCAAAATCGCATGATGATCACCGGCGCCGGTTCTGGCCTGGGTCGCGAAATCGCTCTGCGCTGGGCCCGCGAGGGTTGGCAGCTGGCCTTGTCGGACGTCAGCGAAGCGGGGCTGCAAGAAACCCTCAAGCGGGTGCGCCAGGCCGGCGGTGACGGTTTCACCCAGCGCTGCGACGTGCGCGACTACAGCCAGCTCACGGCGTTCGCACAGGCCTGTGAGGAGAAGCTGGGCGGCATCGACGTGATCGTCAACAACGCGGGTGTGGCGTCGGGCGGGTTCTTCAGTGAGCTGTCCCTGGAAGACTGGGACTGGCAGATCGCAATCAACCTCATGGGCGTGGTCAAGGGCTGCAAGGCGTTCCTGCCGCTGCTGGAAAAGAGCAAGGGCCGCATCATCAACATCGCCTCCATGGCCGCACTGATGCAGGGCCCTGCCATGAGCAACTACAACGTGGCCAAGGCCGGCGTGGTGGCGCTCTCCGAAAGCCTGCTGGTGGAACTCAAACAACAGGAAGTGGGCGTACACGTGGTGTGTCCGTCGTTCTTCCAGACCAACCTGCTGGACTCCTTCCGCGGGCCGACACCCGCCATGAAAGCCCAGGTGGGCAAGCTCCTGGAAAGCTCACCGATTACGGCGGCCGAGATTGCCGACTACATCTACCAGCAGGTGGCTGAAGGGCAATTCATGATCCTGCCCCACGAGCAGGGGCGCATGGCCTGGGCGCTGAAGCAGAAGAACCCGCAGCTTCTCTATGACGAAATGACCGTGATGGCGGACAAGATGCGGGCCAAGGCTCAATCGCAGGCGGTGAAAGGTTGAATTTCAGGTGAGCAACTGATGTGGCGAGGGAGCTTGCTCCCGCTGGGCTGCGCAGCAGCCCCAAAACCTGCCAACCAAGTCTTCCTGAAAGAATGCATTGACCTTATTGGGGGCGCTTCGCACCCCAGCGGGAGCAAGCTCCCTCGCCACAGAGATCGCCTGCAAATATGAACATATCGTTTGGTTCTTGGGTGTAATTCGAGATTATTCACAGCCTGTCTGTAGGGTAATTTACCCTGATGTGTAAGATATGCCTGTTTATCCTGAAGGCCATTGATGGTGCCAGGCGGGTAGCGCAAGGTCGGGGTTCGGTAACTTAAAAAGGACGAACCCCATGCTGGTATTAAGCCGCGCGGTAGGCGAAATAATCTCGGTGGGCGACCACATCACGCTGCGCATCCTGGAGGTGAGCGGCACCCAGGTGAAATTGGGCGTCGAAGCGCCGGTGGGGGTCAATGTGCATCGCACGGAGGTCTATCAGAAGATTCTCAGCCGTCAGGGGCAACCGGCCCAACCTGCTTCCAACCCCTGAGGGTCAGTCGAACAGGTGCTTGGGCACGTCGTGCTTGAGCATCAATTGGCATTGCTCGCTCTCGGGGTCGAAAACGATCAGGGCCTGGCCCTTGGTCAACGCCTGGCGTACCCGCAGCACCCGGGTTTCCAGGGGCGTATCGTCGCCGTTATCGGTGCCGTCGCGGGTCACGAAGTCTTCGATGAGGCGGGTCAGGGTGTCGACTTCAAGTGCATCGTAAGGAATCAGCATACAAGCCTCAGCTAAGGAATCCCGGCGATGCTACTGCGCCGGGATCCCAGTTGCCAGTCTCAGGTTTTTTGACCCACCAGACTGTCCACCGACGGCACGCGGGTATCGCTCTCCATTTGCGTGTCGTGTTCGATCTGGTGGCTGAACCGATCCAGGGAGCCTTTGGCCGGCTGGGCATCGCTGGCGAATACCGGCGGGCTGAGGATGTAGGCACCCAACAGGCGACTCAACGCCGCCAGGCTGTCGATGTGGGTGCGCTCATAGCCGTGGGTGGCATCGCAACCAAACGCCAGCAGGGCCGTGCGAATGTCGTGGCCGGCGGTCACTGCCGAATGTGCGTCGCTGAAGTAATAGCGAAACAGGTCGCGGCGCACCGGCAACTCATTTTCCGCCGCCAGGCGCAGCAGGTGCCGTGACAGGTGATAGTCATAGGGTCCGCCGGAATCCTGCATCGCCACACTCACCGCGTGTTCGCTGGAGTGCTGCTCGTGGGCCACCGGCGCGATGTCGATCCCGACGAACTCACTCACATCCCACGGTAAGGCTGCCGCTGCGCCGCTGCCGGTTTCTTCGGTGATGGTGAACAGCGGATGGCAGTCGATCAGCAGCGGTTGGCCGCTGTCGACAATCGCCTTGAGTGCCGCCAGCAGGGCGGCAACCCCGGCTTTATCATCCAGGTGGCGGGCGCTGATATGGCCGCTCTCGGTGAACTCCGGCAGCGGGTCAAAGGCGACGAAATCGCCCACGCTGATGCCCAGGGAATCGCAGTCGGCGCGGGTGGCGCAGTAGGCGTCCAGGCGCAGTTCGATGTGGTCCCAGCTGATGGGCATCTCATCCACGGCCGTATTGAACGCGTGCCCCGACGCCATCAGCGGCAGCACACTGCCACGGATCACGCCGTTGTCGGTAAACAGGCTGACGCGGCTGCCTTCGGCAAACCGGCTGGACCAGCAACCCACCGGCGCCAGGGTCAGGCGGCCATTGTCCTTGATCGCCCGCACGGCAGCGCCGATGGTGTCCAGGTGCGCGGAAACGGCGCGGTCGGGGCTGTTTTTCTGACCCTTGAGGGTGGCGCGAATGGTCCCGCGCCGGGTCATTTCAAACGGAATGCCCAGCTCTTCAAGGCGCTCGGCAACGTAGCGCACGATGGTGTCGGTGAATCCGGTGGGGCTGGGGATGGCAAGCATTTCCAGCAGCACTTTTTGCAGGTAAGCGAGATCCGGTTCGGGGATGGTTCGGGTCATGGAAACTCCTGATGAGTTGAGGGCATCGATGGTTTCGATGAGTAGGCCATTGGCTAGAGAGTCATCGGCTGTTCCGGCCCCATCGCGGGCAAGCCCGGCTCCCACAGGGGAATGCATTCCAAATGTGGGAGCGGGCTTGCCCGCGAAAGCGCCAGTCAAGGCAACGCATTTCTCAAACCGTCGGCTGGCTATGCGGGAACAACAGGTCCACGAACTTTTCAGCCGTCGGCTGCGGTTCATGGTTGGCCAGCCCGGCCCGTTCGTTGGCTTCGATAAACACGTAGTCCGGTTGGTCGGCAGCCGGCACCATCAGGTCCAGGCCCACCATGGGGATGTCCAGGGCACGGGCCGCACGCACGGCGGCGTCGACCAGGGTCGGGTGAAGGATGGCGGTGACGTCTTCCAGGCAGCCGCCGGTGTGCAGGTTGGCAGTACGGCGCACGGCCAGGCGCTCGCCACGGGGCAGGATGCTGTTGTAGTCGTAGCCGGCGGCGTGCAGGGTGCGTTGGGTTTCATCGTCCAGGGGGATTTTGCTTTCGCCGTCGGTGGCGGCCTGGCGCCGGCGGCTCTGGGCCTCGATCAACGCGCCGATGGAGTGTTGGCCATCGCCGGTGACTTCCGCCGGGCGGCGAATGGCGGCGGCGACCACTTCAAAGCCGATCACCAGGATGCGCAGGTCGAGGCCTTCGTGGAAGCTTTCCAGCAACACTCGGCTGTCGAACTGGCGGGCTGTTTCAATGGCTTGCTGTACCTCTTCGATACTCTGCAAATCCACCGCCACGCCCTGGCCTTGCTCGCCATCCAGCGGCTTGACCACGATGCGCTGGTGCTCGTCGAGAAACTCCAGGTTGTCATCGGCACTGGCGGCCAACTGTTGCTCCGGCAGGTTCAAGCCGGCGGCCTTGAGCACCTTGTGGGTCAGGCTCTTGTCCTGGCACAGGGTCATGCTGATGGCGCTGGTCAGGTCGCTCAGGGACTCGCGGCAACGCACCCGGCGGCCACCGAGGCTCAAGGTGAACAAGCCGGCATCGGCATCATCCACCTGCACGTCGATCCCGCGCCGATGGGCTTCCTCGACGATGATCCGCGCGTAGGGATTGAACCCTGCTTGCGGGCCGGGGCCGAGGAACAGCGGTTGGTTGATACCGTTTTTGCGCTTGATGGCGAAGGTGGTCAGTGCGCGGAAACCCAGTTTGGCGTAGAGACTTTTCGCCTGACGGTTATCGTGCAGCACCGACAGGTCGAGGTAGCTCAGGCCACGGCTCATGAAGTGTTCGATCAGGTGGCGCACCAGCACTTCACCCACGCCGGGGCGGGTGCATTGCGGGTCTACCGCCAGGCACCAGAGGCTGCAACCGTTCTCCGGGTCGTGGAAGGCTTTCTGGTGGTTCAGGCCCATGACGCTGCCAATCACCGCGCCGCTGTCTTCGTCTTCCGCCAGCCAATACACCGGGCCGCCTTGATGACGCGGGGTCAGCAGCGCCGGGTCGACCGGCAACATGCCGCGCCCCTGATACAGCTGGTTCACCGCCTGCCAGTCCGCCTCGCTTTGTACCCGGCGAATCCGGAACCCGCGAAACACCCGGGTTGCCGGACGGTAGTCGGTGAACCACAGGCGCAGGGTGTCGGACGGGTCGAGAAACAGCTGCTGTGGATCAATCCCGAGGATCTGCTGCGGCGCGGCCACATACAGTGCGATGTCGCGCTCGCCAGGCTGCTCGTTGAGCAACTCCAGGGCCAGGCTCGCCGGGTCCGGGAAGGTATGGCCGATCAACAGCCGGCCCCAGCCGCAATGCACGGCAATCGGCGTGGGGTCCAGTTCGCTGCCGTCTTCGGCGAAGCGGGCTTGCAGGCGCTCGTAGGAGGGCGCCTGGCCCCGCAGCAAGCGTTGGCTGTAAGCCGTGGCGTGAGGTTTCATGAATCAGATTCCTTGTTCGCTGAGCCACAGGTTCAGCGCCGCCAGTTGCCACAGCTTGGAGCCGCGCAACGGGGTCAATTGGCCTTGGGGATCGGTGAGCAGGCGGTCGAGCATCGCCGGGTTGAACAGGCCGCGATCCTGGCTCGGGTCCAGCAGCAGGTCACGCACCCAGTTCAGGGTGTCGCCTTGCAAATGCTTGAGGCCGGGCACCGGGAAGTAGCCTTTCTTGCGGTCGATGACTTCGCTTGGAATCACCCGGCGCGCGGCTTCCTTGAGCACTTGCTTGCCGCCGTCCGGCAGCTTGAATTTACCCGGCACGCGGGCTGACAGTTCCACCAGGCGATAGTCGAGGAACGGCGTACGCGCTTCCAGGCCCCAGGCCATGGTCATGTTGTCGACGCGTTTGACCGGGTCGTCCACCAGCATCACGGTGCTGTCCAGGCGCAGGGCTTTGTCCACCGCGGCATCGGCGCCGGGCTGGGCGAAATGCTCGCGCACAAAGTCGCCGGCCGCGTCATTGGCCGTCAGCCATTGGGGGGCGACGGTGGCGGCGTAGTCGTCGTAGCTGCGGTCGAAAAACGCATCGCGGTAGGCGGCGTACGGGTCGCTGGCGCCGTCCACTTGCGGGTACCAGTGGTAACCGGCGAACAGTTCGTCGGCGCCCTGGCCGCTCTGCACCACCTTGCAATGCTTGGCCACTTCCCGGGACAGCAGGTAGAAGGCAATGCAGTCATGGCTGACCATCGGCTCGCTCATGGCGCGGAACGCCGCCGGCAGTTGCTCGATGATTTCACTTTCGGCGATGCGCAGTTGGTGGTGCCGGGTGCCGTAATGCTTGGCGATCAAGTCCGAATACTGGAACTCGTCGCCGCGCTCGCCGCCGGCGTCTTCAAAGCCGATGGAGAAGGTCGACAAATCCTGCACGCCGACTTCCCGCAACAGGCCCACCAGCATGCTCGAATCGACACCGCCCGAGAGCAGCACGCCCACATCCACCGCCGCCCGCTGCCGAATCGCTACGGCTTCGCGGGTGCTGTCGAGCACGCGGTCGGTCCAGTCTTCCAGGGTCAGGTTGGCTTCATCGGCGTGGGGGCCGTAAGGCAAGGTCCACCAGGTTTTCTGCTCGGTCTTGCCGTCCGCCTCGATACGCATCCAGGTGGCGGGCGGCAGTTTTTCAATGCCGGCCAACAGGGTGCGCGGTGCAGGCACCACGGCATGGAAGTTCAGGTAGTGGTTGAGCGCCACCGGATCGAGGATCGGGTTGATATCGCCGCCCTTGAGCAGCGCCGGCAGGGCCGAGGCAAAACGCAGGCGCTGGCCGGTGCGCGACAGGTACAGCGGTTTCACGCCGAGGCGGTCACGGGCGATAAACAGGCGCTGGGCATCACGTTCCCAGATGGCAAACGCAAACATCCCGTTGAGCTTTGGCAGAAGCGCTTCGCCCCAGGCGTGGTAGCCCTTGAGCAGCACTTCGGTATCGCCGCCGGAATAGAAGGCATAGCCCAGGGCCTCCAGCTCTTCGCGCAGTTCCGGGAAGTTGTAGATCGCGCCGTTGAACGCCAGGGACAGCCCCAATTGGGCGTCGACCATCGGTTGGGCGGAGCCGTCCGACAGGTCCATGATTTTCAGGCGTCGATGGCCCAGGGCAATCGGCCCTTGGGCATGAAAACCCCACGCGTCAGGACCGCGGGGGGCGAGGTGATGGGTGATTCGTTCCACTGCTGCCAGGTCGGCAGGTTGGTAATCAAAGCGTAACTCGCCAGCTAATCCGCACATAAATTCCTTACCGGTTTTTCCGTTGGGGAGGGGTCAAAAGCAGTCGCGCCAAAACGGCGGCCACCCAGAAACTGACACGGATGAATCTAGGGAGTTTTAGAACGATCGGTTATAAGCAGGCTTTTCAGGGAGGGCTCGGGCGTATACCCGGGTGGCGTCACATAGTTATGGGCGCCGGGCGCGGGGGGATGGTTATCGTGGGGACTCACTCCTGTGCAAAAGGATATTGCCGATGGCTGACTCCGTTTCCGTGCCCGCTCAACTCACCCCGCAACTCCTCTCGTCGACCCTGCTGGAACTGACCGGCGACCTGGATAAAGCCGATGTCCTGCAGCAACGCCTGCCTCCCTGGTTGCTGACGGCCAAGCCCGAACCGTTGGAGCAACTGGAGAAGGTCCACGCGTTGGCCGGGCTTCACGAGCCCAGGGTCAATGCGATCCTGCAACGCATCAAAGGCCTTGATCAGTTTTGTGCCGAAGAACTGACCCGTGGCCTCAAAAACCGGTTTGGCGTGACCCTGGACGTGAAGCGTGATCATTTATGGCTGCCGTGGGAACGCCTCGACACGGGAAGCACTTCATTCGGGATTCCCGCCACCAAGGTGGTGATTGAAACCCGGACGTTGCTGGAGGCGGCGATGCAGAATTTTTCCGAGGATGAGGCCTTGGGCAGCGTTTTTCCCACTGGCAGCCAGGTACGACGTGACACCGATACTCGGGTGAACGCCGTCAGTGTCCCGGCGTTTGCCGCCTACTGCCGCACCCTCGACCTGGGGCGACGCTACCAGGAGCATTTGCGTGGCGCGATCAACCAGGTCCTGCCAGTGGCTGATGAGCTGCTGCACAACCCTGATGCCAACGAATTCAGGCAACTTAAGGTGTATGACATGGCGGCTGATGTGTACCTCGCGTACCTGCGTGGTGACATCGGCGAGCCGGCCTTCAAGCTGTTATTGCGCTTTACCCGCCAGGGCGCCAACCTCGACAAGGCAACCATGCTCACCGAGACATACGGCGCCAGGCCCTTGGTATTTCAAGGGCTGGATGTGCATGACTGTTGCCTGTGGGGCGTCGTTGTATTTTCCCGGGAAGTCATTGATGAACACCCCGAAACCCGGTGCATCGTCTACATGCCGGGAGAGCCTTATCGGCCGATTTTCGAATACCCCAGCTTTGCAGACTTTCAGCGTTACCTGACGCTGAAGCTGCAGGTGAAAAGCTACGCCGATTTTTTTGTGCGTTACCTGGACGAAGAATCCCGCGGTGATTTTTCCACCCGGTTTTCTGCGGGTAAATCCCTGGGGCTGATCAAGCCATTGCCGATCGACGTCGGGCTGTTCCAGTTTTTCTTCAACAGCACCGTCGGCAAGCTGCAAAAAGACAGCCGGGTGCTGGCGGTACCGACCGCAGACTTTGACCAGGCGGTGCGTGACCAGCGTTGGCGAGACTATGAATCGTGGGGCCTGGACCTGCTCAACCTTGCCGGTTTTTTTGTACCGGTGATCGGCCAGTTGATGATGGGCGTGGCCGTCGGGCAAATGCTCGGCGAAATCTACGAAGGGGTGCAGGACTGGCGCCACGAGGACCGCAGCGCGGCGCTGTCACACCTGCGCAACGTGCTGGAGAGCGTGGCGTCGATGGCGGCGTTTGTAGCGGGTGGCAAAGTCATTGGCACTTTGCGCCGTGGGGCGCGGGAAATCCTGGAAGGCCTCGATAACGTTGAAGCGGTTGAAAGCGCGGACGGGCGGCGCCGGCTATGGCGTTCCAGCCTCAGGCCTTATGGGCAGGCATTGGCGGCGGGTGAAGCCGATGCCCAGGGCTTTCATTGGAAGGACGGGCGGCCATGGATCAGTATTGATGGCCGTGGCCATGAAGTGCGTTTTGACCCCGCTTTGGGGCAGTGGCGTATTCGCCATCCCGGCCGTCCGTATGCCTATGCACCGCCGGTGATGCATAACGGCGGGGGTGGCTGGCGGTCGATCCATGAGCGACCGCAGGAGTGGAGTAACCACCTCTACGCCCTGCGGCGCCTGGACCCGCGCCTGAGCGCCCTGGACGACACCCGCCTGGAGCAGATTCGCCAGGTAGGCGGTGTACAACTCCCCCAACTGCAGCGCTGGGCACAGGACAACCTCAAGTTGCCCGCAGGTCTGCAGGACAGCGTCCAGCGGTTTGCGCTGGACCAGAAGATCACTGACTTGATCTGGCGCCTGGAGAAACGCCAGCCTTTCACCCCCGAGAGCATCACGTTGCAACTGGACGCCTTGCCGCTGATGCCCGGTTGGCCCCGTGGTCGTTACCTCGAAGTGCAGGACGCCGCAGGCAAGGTGACGGCCCTCTATCCATCCAGCGCGCGTATCGACAGCGAGTTGAGCGTGATCATCAGCCAGGACCAACTGGAGGAGGGTGAAGTGTTGTTGGGCGTGACCGATGGCTTGTACCGGGCTGAGCTGGACACATTGTTCGGCGATATGCCCGTAAAGGCCGGCGAAACCGATGCCGAGGCACTGGCACGGCGCTTGGCGCACACCTTGAATGTCGATCGCAAACCGTTGCACCAGAAGCTGTATGCCGACTATGACCAGTCCGTGGGGGCAGAGCAGAGGCGCCTGGTGGAGGGCGTGCCGGGCTTGCCCTCCCAGGTTGCCCAAGAGCTGATTGATAACGCTGCAAGCATTGATCGAATCCACTTGCGTGACGCACGCCGGGTGCCACTGCCGCTGCGGCAGGCCGCCCGTGAGGCGGCAGCCCGGATCCAGCGTGAGCGCCTGACCGCCAGTTTCTATTTGCCGGAGCTGGCCGACACGCAGGCCCGGGATTTTTCCTGGCGCCTGCTGGAACAGATGCCTGCTTTTCCCGACACCTTCCAGTTGCAGTTGCGCGAGGCATCGACCACCGGGACGGTGTTGCAACGCATGGGCGATGCTGCGGCCACTCAGTCGCGTGTGGTGGTCCAGACGGGTGAGCGCTATCAGGCTTTCGAGGCGGATGGGCGGGCCTTGGGCGAAGTCTTCAGCGGCCCGCACGGGTTTTATCGCGCGACTTTGCAGGCTCTGCCGATTCCGTTGCGTACCGCATTGGACATTGGCGGCAGCACCCTGTCTGACGCCCGGCGATTGCGTTATCAACTGCTTGATCGTGCGCTGGCTGTACGCGGCAAGGCACCCATCAGTCCCGTCGGGGGCGTGGCTGCCTGCCAGGTCGGCGACCCACCGCAGCCACCGACGCTTTCGCGAACCCAGCGTGGGCTGGTGCGCAAAATCAGAAACCTGTACCCGTTCTTCACCGAGCGCCAAGCCAGCGAACTGATCGAGGGCCTGGGCCCTGATGATGTGTCGCGGGCCAGTGCGGTGCGCCTGCGCGAACAGCAATTGGTGAAGCTTGACGGGGTGCTCAAGGCCTGGACCCAGCAGGACGCGGACATGCGCAAACTCCCGGGCCGGCTGGATGACTACCGCCACAGCCGTCGGCAGGTCGCAGACCGTTTGCGCAGTGCCTGGCGCCACCAGGTCCGGCTGGTTGATGAAGCCCACGCCTCAGTCTATGGCCTGAGCCTGGACGGCATGCGGGTTGGCAAACTGCCAAACTTTCCAGCCGATATCGACTTTGGCCATGTGCAGCGCCTGTCCCTGAAAAACATGGAACTGGATAACGATGTGGCGTACTTCCTCAAGGCGTTCAAGGGGTTGCGCTCACTGGAACTGGACAAAAACCAGCTGACATGGCTGCCGGAAGTGCTGTCCCACATGCCTTCCCTGCAACGCCTGAGCCTGGCGCAAAACCGCCTCAACCTGACCGACGCGACTACCAAAAAACTGCAAGCCATGAGCGGCCTGCGCTCCCTGGACCTGAGCAGCAACCCGTTGGGCGAAACGCCTTCGGTGGCGCACATGCACGATTTGCAGCACCTGAACCTGCGTGACACGCGAGCCAGGGAGTTGCCCGAGGGTTTGCTCACGCGCTTGCACCTGGAAGACGCCAACCTGCGGGAGAACAGCATTATCGAACTGCCCCCGGACTTGTTTACTGCGCCGGTGGCGGTGACCGAAAAAATCAACTTGCGGCTCAATCCGGTGTCAGTGCGCAGCCGCCAGGACCTGGATGAGTACCGCCGCCGCACAGGCGTGGGCATGGGCTTGCAGGAGGACAATATTGCGCTGTTGAGCGAGCAACGCTCCCAACAAGCCTGGCTTGAAGGAGAGACGGCCGATGCTTATCTCGCCCGTCGGGCGACCTGGGAGTTGCTCCAGGACGATTGGCAGTCCGGGGACTTTTTTGCGGTGCTGCGCCAACTGGTCAATACCCCGCAATACAAGCAGGTGCGCGCTGACCTGGTGCGTCGGGTGTGGCAAGTGATGGACGCGGCGGCCGAGGACAGCGAACTGCGGGCGTTACTGTTCAACCTGGCCAGGGGCGAGCCCAACTGTGTGGACGCGGCGGCCTACAGCTTCAGTGAAATGGAAGTCACGGTGATGCTCAACAAGGCCATGAAGGAAGCCGGTGTCACACAGCCCAGTGTCGCGACCTTGCTGAAACTGGGCCGCGGGTTATTCCGGCTGGAGCAGCTGGACAGCATTTCCGATGTGTTCAGTCGCCGCAAAAACATCGCCGATCAACTGGCGGTGCGCCTGGTGTATCGCAGCGGTCTGGCGAAGGTCCTGGAGTTGCCGGGCCAGCCGGAAAGCATCACGTACCGTGAGGTGGGCGGGGTGACCCAGGAGGACCTCACTGATGCCGTCACCCAAGTCAGCAGCCGGGAGATAACGGGTAACCTGGCGCGTTTCATGGCACGCCAGGGGTTTTGGCTGGAATACCTGAAACGTCAGTTTGCGGCTGAGTTCAGTCGCGTCAGTCAGGTGTACGACACCCGGCTCAAAGCACTGGACGTGGCCAGTACCACCTATTTATCCCAAGCGCTCAACGTACAGAGCGACCACGCACAAGCCCGTGAGCAACTGGTGGAGCGCCTGACCCGCACGGCACTTAAGGATGCGGATAAACCCTTGACGGTAGCGTGCCCGCTTTAGGCCTTGCCGCGAATCAAGGCGCGTACGGCAAACCGGTTTGGATGGCAGTCCTGGGCCACGCTCCTGGGCAGCGGCAGCGGTTCATTGTCGAGCCATGCCGCCAGCAATTCCCCGGACAACGGCGCGGTAATCAGCCCGCGCGAGCCGTGGCCGCTGTTGACATACAAGCCATCCAGCCACGGGCAGGGCGTGTCGGGTACCTGGCGTGCATCCTTGCTCAATACCCCATAGGCGTCGTTGAACAGCGCCGGGTCTGCCAATGGGCCGACGATGGGCAGGTAGTCCGGGCTGGTGCAGCGGAAAGCGGCGCGGCCCTGGAGGGTTTCAAGGTCGAGTGAGTCGGCGTGCAGGCGCCGGCGCAGGTCCGGGGAAATCTCCTCCAGCAGTGCGAGGTTGCCCGCGTGGTCGGCAGCACTGGGGGTCAGGTCGAGGCTTTTGAAATCGAAACTGGCACCCAGGGTGTGTTCGCCCAAGCGGGCAGGGGCGACGTAACCCTCGGCGCACACCACCGTGTTCAGTGCCTGGCTCTGCGGGGTGTGTGGCAGCCGGGTGATCTGCCCGCGAATACGCTTGAGGGGCAGGTCGGCGCTCGGTGCAAAGTGTTTAACCTCGGCGGCCCCGGCCAGCACCACCACCGGTGCACTGGCCAGCAAGCGCTCGCCGTCCCACGCTTGCCATTGGCCGTCGGCCTTGCGCAGTTCAAGCACGTCGTGATGGGGCAGTACCTCGATCCCCGGTTGTTTGGCCTGCCACTGGCACAGCGCGGGTGGATGCACCCAGCCGCCTTCGGGGAAATAAAGCCCGCCATGCTCCAGCGCAACCCCCGCGCGCGCCTGCGCCTGGGGTTGATCCAGCAGGTGCAAGAGCTGCGGGTCAAAGGCTTCGGCCAGCTGTGCCTGGCGTTCGGCTTCCTTGGCATTGAAGGCCAATTGCAGGACGCCGCAGCCGTCCCAGTCCGTCCCGCGCTGCAAGTGTTCCAGCAGGCGCCGGGTGTGGCCAAAACCGCTGACAATCAGTTGCGACAACGCGGTGCCGTGGGCCGACAACTTGAGGTACAGCACGCCTTGTGGATTGCCCGAGGCTTCGCGGGCGAGGCCGTCGTGCCGCTCCAGCAGGCTGACCTGCCAACCCCGGGCGGCCAGGCTGGCGGCACTGGCGCAGCCGGCCAGGCCGCCGCCGATCACCAGCGCCCGGCGTTCGCCGCCGACTACTGGTGGGCGGGCGAACCACGGTTTGGCCAGCGCCGGTGGCGGTGTCTCGGCCGGCCAGCCAAGAAACTCGCCCCGCAGGATCTCCCACTTGTGGCCAATGCCCGGTGTGCGCTTCATCTTGAACCCGGCCGCATTGATCAACCGCCGCACCCAGCCGGTGCTGGTAAAGGTGCTGATGGTCGAACCCGGCGCTGCTAGCCGCGCCAGTTCGGCAAACAGTTCGGCGGTCCACATGTCCGGGTTTTTCGCCGGGGCAAAACCGTCGAGAAACCAGGCGTCGATCTGTGCATCCAGTTGCGGCAGTTGCTCCAGGGCGTCGCCGATCAGCAGCGTGAGGGTGACGCGGCCGTTATCCAGCACCAGGCGCTGGAAGCCTTGATGAATCGCGATGTACTGCGCCAGCAACTGATCGGAGAACGCTTTGAGTTCGGGCCAGAGGGCGAGGGCGCGTTGCAGGTCGGCGCGGCTCAGCGGGTATTTTTCCACACTCACAAAATGCAGGCGCGCGCCCGGCACCGCATGTTGCTCGAACAACTGCCAGGCGCAGAGAAAGTTCAGGCCGGTGCCGAAGCCGGTCTCACCGATCACCAGCCGCCCGCCCGCCGGCAACGCAGCAAAGCGCTCCTGCAAACGGTTCTGCTGGAGGAACACGTAGCGGGTTTCTTCAAGGCCCGACTGGTCGGAGAAGTACACGTCGTCGAACACCCGCGAGTGCGGGCGGCCTTGTTCATCCCAGTCGAGCTGGGCGTGGGATACGGGGTTCATGGGCGGCTCGGTAAAGACAAGGCGGCCATTCTAGCCGATCAACCGGGGTGTCATTGATCCATGACAACCGCGTGTGGAATTTCCTCCGGCGCAGCGCCGTCCAATCCGCTAGTCTTGCCTCATTCTGGAACGGAGCCGCCCATGTTCGAATCTGCCGAAATCGGTCACGCCATCGACAAAGAAACCTACGACGCCGAAGTGCCGGCCCTGCGTGAAGCCTTGCTGGAAGTGCAGTACGAGCTTCAGCAGCAAAAGCGCTTCCCGGTGATCATTCTGATCAATGGCATCGAAGGCGCCGGCAAGGGCGAAACCGTCAAACTGTTGAATGAATGGATGGACCCGCGCCTGATCGAGGTGCGCACCTTCGACCAGCAGACCGACGAAGAACTGGCCCGCCCGCCGGCCTGGCGTTACTGGCGCCAGCTGCCGGCAAAAGGCCGTATGGGCATCTTTTTTGGAAACTGGTACAGCCAGATGCTGCAGGGGCGTGTGCATGGCGAGATCAAGGATGCGCGGCTGGACCAGGCCATCGCCGGGGCTGAGCGTCTGGAGAAGATGCTCTGCGACGAAGGCGCGCTGATCTTCAAGTTCTGGTTCCACCTCTCGAAAAAGCAAATGAAATCCCGGCTCAAGGCCTTGCAGGACGACCCGCTGCACAGCTGGCGCATCAGCCCGCTGGATTGGCAGCAATCGAAGACCTACGACAAGTTTGTGCATTTTGGTGAGCGCATCCTGCGCCGCACCAGCCGTGACTATGCGCCGTGGTTTGTGATCGAGGGTGTGGATGCGCACTACCGTGGGTTGACGGTGGGCAAGATCCTGCTCGAAGGCCTGCAAAACGCCTTGAAACTGTCCAAGGCTAAAACCAGCGGCATGAACCCCGCACCGCTGCCGTCGGCGGTTGACCAGATGAGCCTGCTCAACAGCCTGGACATGAGCCTGAGCCTTGAAAAGGCCGATTACGAAGAGCAACTGATCACCGAGCAGGCGCGGTTTTCCGGGCTGATGCGCGACAAGCGCATGCGCAAGCACGCCCTGGTGACGGTATTTGAAGGCAACGACGCCGCTGGCAAGGGCGGGGCGATCCGCCGGGTGGCGGCGGCCCTGGACCCCCGGCAGTACCACATCGTACCGATTGCCGCGCCGAGCGAAGACGAGCGCGCCCAGCCTTACCTGTGGCGGTTCTGGCAGAAAATCCCGTCGCGGGGCATGTTCACCGTGTTCGACCGATCGTGGTACGGCCGGGTGCTGGTGGAACGCATCGAGGGCTTCTGCACGCCGACCGACTGGATGCGCGCCTACGGCGAAATCAACGATTTTGAAGAGCAACTGCGCGACGCCGGGGTGATCGTGGTCAAGTTCTGGCTGGCGATCGACAAGCAGACGCAGCTGGAGCGGTTCCAGGCGCGGGAGGAAATCCCGTTCAAGCGCTTCAAGATCACCGAGGACGATTGGCGTAACCGCGAAAAGTGGGACGACTACCGGGCGGCGGTGGGTGACATGGTGGACCGCACCAGCACCGAGATTGCGCCGTGGACGCTGGTGGAGGCCAATGACAAACGCTGGGCGCGGGTGAAGGTGTTGCGCACCATCAACCGGGCGCTGGAAGAAGCGTTCGACAAGACCGACAAGCATGACAAGAAGGACAAGAAGAAGTAGCGCCATGCTTTTGCATACGCGGGATGAATGATTGTCGCGGTTGACGAGGGCTGGATCTATGCTCGATCCATCTCTCAACAACCACAACAATCGAGGTGGCCCATGCGTGAAGTAGTGATCGTCGACAGCGTGCGAACCGGCCTGGCCAAGTCCTTTCGCGGCAAATTCAACCAGACCCGTCCCGATGACATGGCGGCCCATTGCGTCAATGCGCTGCTGACCCGCAACGGCATCGACCCGGCGACTGTCGAGGACTGCATCGTCGGCGCCGGTTCCAACGAAGGTGCGCAGGGTTACAACATCGGGCGCAACGTGGCGGTGCTGTCCCAGCTGGGCACCGGCACGGCGGGCATGACCCTCAACCGCTTCTGTTCCTCGGGCTTGCAGGCGATCGCCATTGCGGCCAACCAGATTGCGTCCGGTTGCAGCGACATCATCGTCGCCGGCGGGGTTGAGTCGATCAGCCTGACCATGAAGAGTGTGAACACCGACAATCTGATCAACCCTTTGCTCAAGGAGCAGGTGCCGGGCATCTACTTCCCCATGGGGCAGACGGCGGAAATTGTTGCGCGGCGCTATCACGTCAGTCGTGAGGAGCAGGATCTGTATGCGCTGCAAAGCCAGCAGCGTACGGCCCAGGCCCAGGCTGACGGGTTGTTTGATGATGAAATCGTGCCGATGGCGGTGAAGTACAAGGTTGAGGACAAGAACACCGGGGCGGTGCAGGTGCTGGACGGGGTAGTGGATCGGGATGACTGCAATCGTCCGGATACGACCTTGGCCAGTCTTGCGGGGTTGAAGCCGGTGTTTGCCGAGGATGGGTCGGTGACGGCGGGGAATTCGTCGCAGTTGTCTGACGGGGCGTCGATGACGCTGGTGATGAGTTTGGAAAAGGCGCTGGAATTGGGGTTGAAGCCGAAGGCGTTTTTCCGCGGGTTTACGGTGGCCGGGTGTGAGCCGGATGAGATGGGTATCGGGCCGGTGTTTTCGGTGCCCAAGTTGCTCAAGGCCCGGGGGCTGGCGGTGGCGGATATTGATTTGTGGGAATTGAATGAGGCGTTTGCTTCGCAGTGCCTGTATGCGCGTAATCGGCTGGAAATTGATAATGCCAAGTACAACGTTAATGGCGGGTCGATTTCCATCGGGCACCCGTTTGGGATGACGGGCTCGCGGCAGGTGGGGCATTTGGTGCGTGAGTTGCAGCGGCGGAATTTGCGTTACGGGATTGTCACGATGTGCGTTGGGGGGGGGATGGGGGCTACTGGGTTGTTTGAAGCGGTGCGGTAGTTTTTGGGGTATATCCGTTATTTAGGTAACGGCGGCTTAGGGTTCCGCTCTTACAGCGGGTCACTTTGGAAAAGCCCCAAAGTAACCAAAGGGCGTCTGACCCCGCCTTGTCGGCCAACCTGCCTACGGCTCGGGTGTTCCCTCACTCCGGCGATGCTCGCGGCGCCGTAGTGGACGTTACTTCGGCCCAGCGCGCTAACCGACGTCCTGCGGTTACCCGCTCCGGCACCACCTCGCGGTTCCGTCCGTCGGGACGTTAGTTGGGGCAGTTCGAGAGACACGAATCAGAATCAAAGACAAGAGCAACAGCGTCCGACAGGCCGGTCTCGTAGTGAAGTACCGAAGCACACGAAGGGTAGAGTG